>NZ_JBFBGS010000014.1:163253-174966 GCF_040684795.1 Kitasatospora sp. NPDC089797
GTCGCGCCGTTGACCACCTCCATCGGGGAGAAGGCGTGCACGTGGATGCCGGGCACCCGCTCCTTCACCGCGCGGGCGCCCCCGCCGGCACTGGGTACCGCTACCCGTCGGGGATCAGCCCTGGGCGGACTTGAGGCCGATGGTCTCGATCCGGTCGAGCATGCGGATCTCGATCGCGGCGACCTCGTCCTCGACCTGGACCTGGACCTCGAGCTCGGTGTCGTTCTGCATGATCGTCTCCTTCTGAGTGCGTCACGTGCCGGACCGGAACGGTCCGTCGGACCGGCCGGGTGGGGCCCGGCCGGGCTGTTGAACACCATCCTCAGCGGCCCCGCTATTCGCCAGCTCTCCGTCGGCTACCCGCCCGCCCCACCCGTCACCACCTGCGATGATCCGGGTCCGACCGGTCAGGCGGACTCGGTGAGCCGCTCCCGGACGGCCCGTTCGAGGTGTTCCGTGCCCCCGGTCACCGGGCGGCCCAGCGCCGCGAGGCACAGCCGGTGGGCGGTCCCGCCCTCCAGGTCGCCGAGGTACAGCCGGGTGCCCGCGGCACGGCGCAGGTCGCCCAGGGCGAGGAAGCCGGTGACGGCCCGCAGCAGGTACGCGCGGGCGCGGGGGTCCCGCCGGATCGCGAAGGCGATGCCCAGGCCGGCCGCGAGCGCGGCGGCGGCCGGGCCGTCGCCCGTCAGGACGGCCGCGCGCTCGCCGAGTAGCTGGGTCTCCACCAGGGCGTCCGGGCCGTGGCAGCCGACCAGGTGGGTCTGCTGCACGGTGGCCAGCTGCCAGGTCGCGGGATGGTCGCCGAGCGAGGCGGCGAGCCGGGTGAGGGCGAGCAGGTTGCCCCCCTCCGTCCGGAACCACGCCCGGGCCCCGGCCGCGTCCTCGAACGGGTGCGGTCCGGCCCACGGGCGGTGCGGTGCGACCGGGACGTGCGGGCCCGCCGGGGCCATCAGCCGCCGGGCGGCATCGGCGACCGCGAGGTACCAGTCGGACATCCGGCCCCGGGCGGCCGCCGCGTCCGCCTGCTCCCCGGCGGCGAGCTGACGCCCGTACAGCCGGACCAGGTCGTGCATCCGGTAGCGGCCGTCGGCGGCGGGCTCGATCAGGTGGAGCGACTCCAGGATCCGCAGCAGCGGCCGGACGGACGCCCCGGAGGCGCCGAGCGGGCCGTCCGGCGCGCCGAACAGGGCGGCCGCCACGGGTTCCGCGAACGACCCCGCCGGGTGCAGGCCGAGCAGCCGCAGCAGCCGGGCGGCGTCCGGGCCGAGCCGGCGGTAGCTGTGGTCCAGCACCCGGGAGACGGCCAGTTCACCGTCCGGCAGGCTCAGTGCGGTGAGGCGCCCGTCCTCGGGGGCGAGTTCCGCGGCGAGGTCGGCGAGCGGCAGTCCGGGCCGTTCGGCGAGCCGGACCGCCGAGATCCGCAGGGCCAGCGGCAGTCCGCCGCAGAGCCGGGCGAGCTCCCCGGCGGCCTCCGGTTCGCCGGCCACCCGCTCCCGGCCGGCGATCCGGCCGAGCACCTCGACCGAGTCGGTGGGCGACAGGACGGCGAGCCGCAGCGGTGCGGCGCCGGTGGTCGCGACCAGGCCGCCGAGCATGCCCCGGCTGGTGACCACGGTGAAGCTCTGCGGCGAGTTCGGCAGCAGCGGGCGGACGTGCTCGTAGTCCCGGGCGTCGTCCAGCACCACCAGCAGCCGGCGGCCGGCCACGGTCGAGCGGTAGAGGTCCTCCCGCAGCGCCTCGTCGTGCGGGATCAGCGGGCCGGGGACGCCGAGGGCGAGCAGGAGGCGCTCCAGCGCCCTGGCGGGCGACTCGTGCTCGTCCCGGTCGTGGCCGTGCAGGTCGACGAAGATCTGGCCGTCCGGGTAGTGGGCGGCGAGGTCGCGGGCGGAGCGCAGCGCCAGCGAGGTCTTGCCGACCCCGGCCGGGCCGGTCAGCGCCACGATCCGGCTGGCGCCGGGGCCGGCCGCGGACAGCTCGGCCAGCCGGTCGATCTCCTCCCGGCGGCCGACGAACCCCGAGGTGGTCTGCGGCAGTTGGGCGGGGGTCGGCGGGGCCGACGGCTGCGCCGGGAGGCCCGGGTGGCCCGGGACGGCCGGAACAGCCGAAACAGCCGGAACAGCGAGGACGGGAGCCGGGCGGTCCGGAAGGCCCGGCCCGGCGGTGTCGACCCGGGCCGCCCGGCCCACGGGCCGGTCGACGCGCGGACCGACAAGCGGACCGACAAGCGGGCCGACGGGCGGACCGACGGGCAGTTCGTGCCGCAGGATCGCCCGTTCCAGCTCCAGCAGTCGCGCGCCGGGGTCGAGGCCGTACTCCTCGGCCAGCACCCGCCGGGTGGCCGCGACCACCGCGAGCGCGTCGGCCTGCCGGCCGCAGCGGTAGAGCGCACCGGCGGCCCGTTCGGCGATCGACTCGCGGGCCGGGAACTCCTCCGCCAGCGCGGTGAGTTCCGGCACCAGCTCGCGGTGCCGGCCCAGGGCCAGCTCCAGATCGGCCCGCAACTCGTGGGCGGCGAACCGCTGCTCGTCCAGGCGGGCGCGGGCCCCGGCGGCGAACGGCGCGTCGATGCCGCTCAGCGCTTCGCCGCGCCACAGGGCCAGGGCCTGCCGGAGCCGGTCGGCCGCCTCCGCCGGTCGGCCCCGGTCGGCCAGGCGCCGGGCCAGGACCAGCCCGGCGTCGAACTCCGCCGCGTCCAGGCCCTCGTCCGGCACCGCGAGGCGGTAGCCGACCTGGTCCAGGGTGAGGGCCTGCGCGGCTGGCGGCGGGAGGGCCCGGCGGAGGGTGGACACGACGGTGTGCACCTGCGCACGGGCGGTGCGCGGCGGGGCGTCGCCCCAGAGCGCGTCCACCATCCGGTCGATGCTGACCGGGTGGTCGGCGTTGAGCAGCAACAGGGCCAGCCCGGCGCGCTGCCGCGGACGCGGCACCGCCACCGGAACGTCGTCGCACCGGACCTCGAACGGCCCCAGGATTCCGTACCGCACCACGTGCCTCCCCCTCCCCGTGCCCGGCCCGGTCGCGGCCGGTCGGACCGCGGGTGCCGGACCGCGCCGTCCCCGCCCGGCGTGGTGGCCGGACGGGGTGCCGATCTCTCATGCGCGGGTCAACGCGCCCCGCGGCCGGGGCGTTCCGGGTTCGGCGGTGGCCGAATCGTCGGCGGCGGCGGTTCGGGCGGCCGGGTACGGACGGGCGGGGACGGCGCCGCCGCCGGCGCCCCGCGGGGACGGGCGGGGACGGGCGGCCGTGCGGGCGGACGGGGCAGCGGGGACGCCAGGGACGCCGGGACCGGCGGCGCCGGGGCGGCGGCCGCCGGTCCGGCCCGACGGCCGCTGCCGGAGGGTCAGTTCCAGATGCCCGTGATGTCGGTCACGGTGGCCGCGTTGCCCGCGTGGCCGCTCGCCCCGGCGAGGTCCTCCAGGGTGCGCAGCACGTTGTAGTGGTTGTACCGGTTGGCCGAGGTGCTGCCCGGGATGACGTGGGCGCCGTAGACCAGGGTCGGGATCCGGTTGCCGGAGAGGCTGTTGTCCTCGTCGAAGGTGACCACCAGCAGGCTGTTGTGGCTCTGCGCCCAGGCGGCGTACGCCCCGAGGTTGTTCTTGATCCAGGTGTCGCCGGTGCCCACCGAGCAGTCGTGCATGTCGCTGCACAGGTTCGGCACCACGAAGGAGACGTTGGGCAGGGTGGCGTAGTCGCTCGGGAACTGGGCGAAGGTCAGGGCGGTGTTGACCGGCACGTTCCCGAAGCCGAACCAGGGGTTGTGCTTCTGGGCGTACTTGCCGCTGCTGCACACGGTGCTGCCCTGGCTCGGCAGCGACTCGTTGTAGCTCGCCCAGGTCTTCCCGGCGGCGGTCAGCTCGGAGGCCAGGTTCGGGGCCCGGAAGCCGCCGACCGTGACGCAGCTGTCGTCGACGGTGCCCTGGGTGGAACCGGAGAACAGCGCGTAGTAGTTCGGCTCGCTCGGGTGGGTGATGCCGTACGACTGGGTGAGGGTGGCGCCGCCCACCGCCAGGGTCTTGTTGAGGTACGGGGCGCTGCTGCTGCCGATCACCTGGCTGTAGGCGTGGTTCTCCAGCACCACGACCACGACGTGGTCGGGTGTGGGCAGCCCGGCCGCCTGCGCGGTGGTGGCGGTGGCCGCCCAGAGCCCGGCGGAGGCGGCGGCCAGGGCGACGGCCGAGCCGATCGCGGTCGCGGTGCGGCGGGAGCGGCGCCGGGCCTCGGTGCGGGCGTCGGGGCGGTCGCCCGGGCGGGCGTCGGGCAGGGGCTTCGCGGACGACGTCATGAGCGTTCCTCGGGTGGAGGGCGGCCCCGGTGCGGGGCCGCCCGGAACGGGAGGTGCCGGAGTACGGGGCTTAGTAGGGCGCGCCGTTGGCGAAGTCGGTGGCGAAGGTCGTCTCGATGGTGTTGAGCACCCCGGAGTCGGAGACGATCAGGCCCAGCTCGCGGTTGTTGTTCAGCGAGTTGTCGGAGAAGTTCTCCGAACCGGCGAACACCTTGGCGTTGGAGGTGCCGTAGTCGGCGACGATGGCCTTGGCGTGGATGTACAGGCCGGTGGTCGAGGAGTAGGTGACGACCTTGGCGCCGGCCGCGGTGACCTGGTCGAACTGGCTGCCGTACGAGTTGGGGTTCATCCCGACGACGCGCACGGTGACGCCGCGGTTGGCGGCGGCGGTGATGGCGTCCACCAGGGCCGGGTCGCCGAACTCCAGCTGCTGGACGTCCAGCGAGGTCTGCGCGCCGTTGATCAGCGCGAGCAGGCGGTCCTGCGAGTCGGTGGGCGACCAGACCAGGTTGTCGCCGTCCGAGGGGGTGATCGAGGTCTGGGCGTAGTCGGCCGCGAAGACCTGCTCGATCGCCGCGACGTCGTTGGCGTCGTTGTCGAAGACGCCGTAGTCGCGGCTGCTGTCGTAGTAGGTGGAGTCCAGGTTCCCGGTCAGGATCAGGGACTTGCCGCCGTCCACGGTGACGGTCTTCTGGTGGGTGTAGACGAACGCCGAGGAGGAGTAGGTCACGCCCACGCCCGCCGCCTTCAGGGCCTTGTAGGCGGCGCCGTTGACCGAGGTGTGCTTGCGGTCCAGGACCACCCGGACCTGCGCACCGGCCTGCTGGCGGGCGATCAGGGCCTTGACGGTCGTGGTGTCGCGCAGCTCGTACATCGTCACGTCGACCGAACTGGTCGCCGAGTTGATGAAGCTGACGACCAGGCTGTGGCTCTGGTCCGGGAAGACGACCGCCGTGTAGGTGGCGGCGTCGGCCCGCGCGGTGCCGGTCGCGGATATCAGGCCGGCGCCGGCGAGCAGCAGCGCGCCGACCCGGCGCGCCAGGGTGGCCAGGGTCATGGGGGACTCCATGGTCGATGAGGGGGGAAGTCGGCGCCTCGCACCGGAAACAGAGGAAGCACCGGAAGCACCGGGGCCGCACGGGGCGGACGGTGCTGACGAAGCGCTCGAACAGGATGCGGGCGCGGCAGTCAACGCGGGTAGACCACGGGAGGTAAAACCTTGCCCCCGGACCGGGAAACGAATGGTGCGCATGACAAAACGGCCGGTCAACGGAGGATGGGGGCGATCCGGTTCACATTGCCACCGACCACCGGGACCGGTGATAGTGATCTTCGACCGAGGTGCCCCGACACCACGTCAGCCCGAGAGAGAACCGAGGAACATGGCCAAGACCAGCCTTCTGCGTCCGCTCGCGGTGGCCGCCGCCGCTGCCGTCCTGGCGGCCTCCGGGGCCGTGCCCGCCCTGGCCGCCGACCGTGCCGACGCGGCCCTGCCGACCCCCGACACCGCCGGCGTGCAGAGTGCGCTTCAAGCCACCACCGCCGCCGGCGCCCCCGGCGCCTTCGCGGTGATCCGCGACCACGGCGACGACGAGCGGACCCGCTCGCTGACCGTCGGCCGGGCCGACCTCGACGGGACGCCGATGAACTCCTCGTGGAGGTTCCGGGTCGGCAGCAACAGCAAGATGTTCGCCGCCGTTCTCGTGATGCAGCTGGCGCAGGAGGGCCGGATCGACCTCGACAAGCCGATCCGCGACTACCTCCCGGACGGCACCCTCCCGGCCGACTGGACGATGACCGGCCGTCAGGTGATGGAGCACCGGGCCGGCATCTACGACCACACCAACGACCTGCTGGAGCAGGCCGGCGAGGAGACCACCAGCGCCTTCGAGGCCCGCATCCGCTCCACCGTCTACGCCCCGGCCGACCTGGTCGCGCTCTCCGTCAAGCACGGCCAGCAGTACACCCCGGGCAGCCGCTACTCCTACTCCAACACCGACTTCGTGCTGATGGGCCTCGCGGTCGAGCACCTCACCGGCCGCCCGTACCAGGACGTCCTGCGGGACCGCGTCCTCGACCCGCTCGGCCTGCAGCAGACCTCGTTCGTCGTCCCCGACCAGCGGATCGCGGGCGCCCACATCACCGGGTACCTCACCAACGACGACCGCAGCAAGCCGCTGCTGGACTCCACCGAGCAGAACGGCTCCTGGGTGTGGAGCGCCGGGGCGGTCATCTCCACCGCCGGGGACCTCGACACCTTCCTCACCGCGCTGATGGCCGGCAGCCAGGGCGGGCTGGTCTCCGACGACTCGCTGCGCCAGATGGAGGCCGCCCTGCCGACCCCGACCGCCAAGATCTCCTACGGGCTCGGCCTGCGCCGCATCTCGCTCTCCTGCGGGGACGTGTACGGCCACGGCGGCATCGTCCAGGGCTACCAGACCCAGTCCTTCACCACCCCGGACGGGCGGCGCTCGGTGGTCGTCTTCGCCAACGCCTCCAACAACGGCTCGGTCACCCAGGGCCTGATGAACGCGCTGGAGCCGGCCTTCTGCGGCAAGAAGCCGGCGGCCGCGCCGCGCAACGGCTTCGCCCCGCGGAACCTCCAGGTCGACCACGGGCTGCCGGTGGTCGAGGACACCCGGATCTGACGCCGTGCCGCCCCGGCCGGGCCCGCGCTACGGCGTGGCCCGGCCGGGGCGTCCGTCCGCGCTGAGGTCGGTGAGCGCCTCGGTGAGGATCTCCCGGGCCTCCTCGGCCCGCCCCTGCTCGATCAGCGCGGTGCCGAGCTCGGTCAGCGTCTTGGTCGTGCTGTCCGGGCGCCCGATCGCCTCGTAGTGGACCAGCGCCTGCCGGTACGCCTTCTCGGCGGCCGGCCAGCGCTCCAATGCCGCCCGGTCCTGCCCGAGTTCGTGCGCCGTCATGGCCGCCAGCAGGTGCATCAGCGGCGACCCCCAGTGCTCCACCAGCTCCAGCGCACCCGCCAGCGCGCGGCGGCGGGAGTCCACCGCCTCCTCCGCCCGGCCGAGTTCGCGCAGACAGGTCGCCGCACCGCGCAGGGTCACCAGCCGCCCGATCATCGCGGCCCGGTTGTCGACCGCGCCGAAGGCCTCCGCCGCCCGGTGGTAGCTCTCGCTCGCCTCCCGGTGGCGCTGCAGGTGCCGCAGCCCGGCGCCCAGGTAGGTGAGCGCCCAGCCCTCCTGCTCCCGGTCGCCCAGGTCACGGGCCAACCGCAGCCCCTCGCCGGCCAGGTCCAGGCCGCGCTGGTAGCGGTGCAGACAGGTGATGTACGTCCAGGCCAGGTAGTTCACGTGCACCGCCTCGGCCGGGCGGTCGCCGCACGCCCGGGCCGCGTCCACCGACAGCTGGAACACCTCGCCCCAGACGTCCCAGCTCAGCAGGCGGTCGGAGAACCAGTGCATGGCCTCGGCGGTGTCGATCACCTCCCGGTGCCGGCCCTCCGACTGCGCCCGGTACAGCGCCGCCAGCCACTCCGGGTACTCCTCCTCCAGCCAGCGCGCCGCCCCGGCGAGCGACGCCGGTGAACCGCCGTCGCCCGAGGCCGCCGCATGGTCCGGGTCGAACACCAGGCCGTACCCGGCCGCCTCGCGCAGCAGCCCGCGCCCGGCCTCGGTCCGGGCCTCGGCGACCGCCTCGGCCGGCTCGTCGGCCGCCAGCCGCTCGCCCGCGTACAGCCGCACCAGGTCGTGCAGGCGGTAGCGCTCCGGGGTGGCCGGCTGCACCAGGCCGACGTCGACCAGCCGCTCCAGCAGCAGTTCGGTGCGGGCCGCCGACAGCCCCGTGTAGCGGGCGAGGACGGCCGCGGTGAAGTCCTGGCCGGCCGTCAGGGCGCACCGCCGCAGGACCAGCCGGGCGTCGCCGGGCAGCCGGCGGTAGGACAGTTCGAAGGCCGGGCGGACCCCGAGGTCGCCGGTCTCCAGCAGGTCCAGCCGGTTCTCCTCGGCGGCGAGCTGGCGCACCAGCTGGGCCACCGGCTGCTGCGGACGGGCCACCAGCCGCTGCCCGGCGATCCGCAGCGCGAGCGGCAGGTATCCGCAGAGCCGGGCCAGGTCGGCGGTGGCGTCCGGGGCGGCCTCGACCCGTTCGGGCCCGGCGATCCGGGCCAGCAGGGCGGCGGCCTCGGTCTGCGAGAGCACGTCGAGCCGCAGCCGGTGCACCGCCTCCAGGCCGGGCAGCGCGTGCCGGCTGGTCACGATGGTCACGGCCGGGCCGGAGCCGGGCAGCAGCGGGCGGACCTGCCCCTCGTCGGCGGCGTTGTCCAGCACCAGGACCAGCCGGCGCTCGCGCACCAGGGCGCGGAACAGCCCGGCCCGTTCCTCCGTCCCGGCGGGGACGGACTGGTCGCCGACCCCGAGGGCGCGCAGCACCTGGCCGAGCGCCTCACGGGCGGTCAGCGGGGTGGCCGCCGTGCCGCCGAGGTCGAGGGAGAGCTGGCCGTCCGGGAAGGCGTCGGTCAGGATGTGGGCGGCGTGCAGGGCGAAGGCGGTCTTGCCCAGGCCGGGCTGGCCGCTGATCAGCACCACCCGGGGGTGGGCGGGGTGCTGCTCCGCGGTGAGCGCGGCCAGTTCGGCGAGGGCCTGCTCGCGGGCGGTGAAGTCGGCGAGGTCGCGCGGGAGGGCGAGGGCCCCGGGCGGTGCCGGGTCGGCCCCGGCCTCCACCGCGACCGGCTCCGTCCCGGCCGGCTCCGCCGTTGCCGCCTCCGGCTCCGTCGACGCGAGGGCGGTCGCGGCGAGGGCGGTCGCGGCGGAGGCGGTCGGTGCGGGGCCGGCCGGCCCCGGGCCGCTCGCGGCGGGCGGCTGGACGGCGGGGGCCTGCGGCGGCACCCGGCGCACGCCCCGGGGGCGGCCGGACTGCGCGGCCCGCTCCAGGGCGGCGGTCTGCGCGCCGTCCAGGCCCAGCGCGGCGGCCAGCGCCTGCACGGTGCGCCGTTGCGGCCCCCTGGTCCGGCCGCGCTCCATGTCGCCGAGGGCGCGCAGGCTGACCCCGGCCGTGGCGCAGAGGTCCTCCTGGGTCAGACCCGCAGCCACCCGGTGTCCGGCCAGCAGGTGGCCGAACTCCCCCGTACCGCTCGCCACCGTCATCTACCGCCCGCCCCTTGGTCAGCCCGCCCGCAGTTCTGCCGCAGTTCTGCCGGACGAGGTGCCCGGGCAGATTCCCGCAGGCAGAAGTATGCCCCGGCGGAAGTGTCGCCCGCACCAGCCCGCCGTCTGCGGGGACTCCGGGGACGGGGGCGGCCGACCGGCGGTTCCGCCATCCGGAACCGCCGGTAGTTCCGCCTGTTCCGCCCGCCGACGGCGGTCGGGCCGGCGCCGCCCGGGCCGTCCGACCCGCTCCCGGACCAGCCCGCGCGCACGCGCTACGCCTCCCCCACGGCCGCCAGCGCCCGCTCCCGCCGCCGGGCCTCCGCCCCCTCGGCGCTGCGGCCGAGCTCGATCAGCAGGTCGGCGAGCAGCCCGTGCGAGCGCGCCTCCACGGCGGCGTCGCCGACGGTGCGGCCGAGCGCGACCGCCAGCCGGGCCGAGGACAGCGCGGCGTCCCGGCGGCCGAGGGCGTGCAGGGCGCGGACCCGGCCGTGGGTGGCGAGCACCGCGCCGACCCCGCCGACGGGCGGGGCGGCCGACGGGGCCCCGGTGTCCCGGCCGGTGGCGATCCGGACCGCCTCGTCGGCGTGGGTGAGCGCCCGCTCCGGGGCGCCGGCCAGCACCAGCGCCTCGGCGAGTTCGGCGAGCGCCCGCACCAGCAGGTGCCCGGCGGCCGGGGCGCGGGCGGCGGTGACCAGGTCGGTGAGCAGCGGCACGGCCCGGTCGTACTGCCCGGCCCGGACCAGGGCGGCGGCCACCCGGCGGCGGCAGTGGTGGCGCAGCAGCGCGTCCCCGGCCCGGTCGGCGGCGGCGACCGCCGCGTCCAGGTGTTCCAGGGCGGTGCGGTGGGCGCTGCGGCGGACGTGCAGGACGGCGAGGTCGGTGCCCAGCCGGGCGAGTGCCGTCTCGTCCCGGGCGGTGTGCGCGGCGCGCAGCCCGATCTCGGCGACGGCCCGCCAGTCGGGGCGGTCGCGGCCGCCGCTCTCCTCCGCCAGCTCGTACAACAGGCTGGTGCGGTGAGCGAGTTGCCAGGCGGCGCCGGTGCGGCCGTACTGTTCCGCGCGGAGCACGACGGCGCGCAGGGCGCTCTCCTCGCGG
Source organism: Kitasatospora sp. NPDC089797 (assembly GCF_040684795.1). Classification (NCBI taxonomy): domain Bacteria; kingdom Bacillati; phylum Actinomycetota; class Actinomycetes; order Kitasatosporales; family Streptomycetaceae; genus Kitasatospora; species Kitasatospora sp. NPDC089797. Next base: position 173,733 of record NZ_JBFBGS010000014.1, read on the forward strand.
CGGAACCAGGCGCCCGGCGGGGTGCCGCCACCGTCGGCGTCGCCACCGCCACCGCCGTCGGAGTCGTCCCACTGGGCGGTGAGGTCCAGGTAGTGGGCGATCAGCCGGTCGAGCGCGCCGAAGCGCTCGGTGCAGTCCAGCGCGGCGGCCTGCCCGGCGGCGTAGCGGCGGACCAGTTCGCGGCGGGCGTAGCGGCCGGGCGCGGTCTCGGCCAGCAGGTGGACGGCGTCGAGCGCGGTGAGCAGGGTCCGGGCGGTGGCGGGCCGGAGGTCGGCGAGGGCGGCGGCGGTGCCGGTGTCGATCACCGCACCGGGGTGGAGGCCGAGCAGGGTGAACAGCCGGGCGGCGGCGGGCGGCAGGGCCGCGTGGGTGCGCTCCAGGGCGGCGGCGACGCCGAGCGGGCCCCGGGCGGTGCCGGGGCCCGCCAGGGCGGCCAGACCGGTCTGCTCGTCGGCGAGTTCGGCGGCGAGGTCGGCCGGTGACCAGTCGGGGCGGGCGGCCAGCCGGGCGGCGGCCAGCCGCAGCGCGAGCGGCAGGTGGTCGCAGCGTTCGGCGAGGTCGGCGAGGTCGGCGGCGCTCTCCGGTGCGGCGGCGCGGTGGTCCGGTCCGAGGGCGCGGGCGAGCAGGGCCTGGGCGTCGGCGGGGTCGAGCGGGTCGAGCGGGAGGGCGAGCGCGTCCTCGTGGAGCAGCAGTTCGCGCAGCCGGTTGCGGCTGGTGACGACGGCGACCGGTCCGAGCCGGGTGCCGGCCGCGGGGGGCCGGCCGGGCAGCAGCGGGGCGAGCTGGCGGTAGCCGGCGGCGTCGTCGAGCAGGATCAGGATGCGGCGCTCGGCGAGGAGTTCGCGGTAGCGGGCGGCGCGCTCCTCGGGGTCGGCGGGGACGGCCTCGGGGGCGACGCCGAGGGCGGTGAGGAACCCGGCCAGCACCTCGGCGCTGTCCAGCGGACCGGCCGGGTCGGTGCCGCGCAGGTCGGCCTGGAGGACGCCCTCGGGGAAGCGCTGGGCGGCCCAGTGCTGGACGAGCCCGGTCTTGCCCACGCCGGCCGGGCCGGTGACCAGGATCGGCCGACCGGTCCGGGCGGCGACGCCGAGCGCCCGGTGCAGCCCGGCGATCTCGGCGGCGCGGCCGACGAAGCGCCGGTCGGGCGTCGCGCGGCGGGCCAACTGCTCGCCCGCCAGGCGCAGTTCCGGCCCGGGCGGGACGGTCAGCCGGGCCACCACCCGCCCGTAGTGGG
>NZ_JBFBGS010000015.1:0-173118 GCF_040684795.1 Kitasatospora sp. NPDC089797
AGCTTGTGGGTCCTGGCGTCGTCCAGGGCGCTGATCAGGTGCGACTGGGCGGCGGCGAAGCCGTCGTAGGCGTCCTGGAGGGCCCGGCTGACCAGCCCGATCTCCTGCTGGGCGGCGTGGAGTTCGTCGTGCAGGTTCTGCATCCGGGTGGTGGCGTGGTCGGCGGCGGTGCCGGACCACTGGGAGTTGTGCAGCCGGTCGACGACCTCGTGCTGCCAGTTCTCCACGTGCCCGCCGAACGCGGTGGCCAGGGTGTCGAAGGCGCTCTTCGCGGTGGAGATGCCGATGATGTCGGCGTCGTGCAGGGTCTTGATGTCCATCGGCTACTCGGCCGCCTTCGCGCTGCGGGGCTTCACCGGGCCGGGGACGAACGTGGTGTCGAAGGGATCCGGCTCGGGGCTGCTCGCCGCCGGTGCGTTGGGGTTGCGCATGCTGGTGTGGGCGTTCTGCTCGGCCTGGCGGTAGTAGGTGGCCGTGGTGCCGAGCTTGGTGCCGACGTCGCCCATGTCGCCGCCGAGCTTGTCCAGCAGGGTCTTCCAGTTGGTGCTGCAACTGGTGATCCCGCCCGCGGTGAGCCAGCCCTTGAGCCCGCCGGCGGCCTGGTTGCACGGGTCGGTGATCTTCGCGGTCTCGCCCGGTATCAGGCCGCCGATGTGCTGGGCGCTCTGCCCGCAGCCGTCCAACTCGTCCGGCTTGACCTTGAACTGCAATCCTGCGTCAGGATCTGCCATGCTTCGTTCCCCCGTCAGATCCGGACCGGCCGTCGACCGGTCCGTACGTTCGAAAACTGACGACGCATGCTAGCCGATCATCGACGCAGGTCAGCCCGGGGACGGACCGGACGGACGCGCAGGGGCCGCACCTCCGGGAAGGTGCGGCCCCGAACGGTGTCCGGGCTACTTGGGCGGAGTGCCGTCGGGCCAGAGGCAGGGGGAGCTGACGGTCAGCTGGAAGGTGCGCTCCGCGTCGCCGGTGCCGTCCAGGAGGGCGACGAAGTCGTCCTTGGGGTTCTTCATCTTCACCCAGCCGTGGCCGGGCTCCACCGACTGGAAGCCCTGCCCGGTCAGGAAGGTGCGGAACGCGTCGGCGACTTCCGCCCTCCTGGTCAGCGGGAGGTCGTCGAAGTCGGCGGAACGCCAGGTCTGCTTCCGGCCGTGCGGGCCGATGTCGTTGGCATCGCACTCCAGGTCGTCGAACGACGTCGGATTCGACGCGGGCGTGACCGGCAGCTTCGCCAGGATGTCTCTCTGGTAGCCGTCGATCTGCTTCCGGGCCTGGTCGAGCGTCATCGTGGGCTTCGACCGCTCCTGCAGGGTGTTCACACCACAGGCGTTCAGGGCCAGCGCGGCGATGGCGATGGTTGCAGCCGTGACGGCCCGCCCGGGCCGCGGCCTGGTCAGGGAGGTGTGTGTCGCGCTCTTCACGAGATCGGCCTTCCGGTGATGGCTTCCCCCATGGCGCGTAGGGACCTGGAGCCCTTTTCCCAGTATCCGGAGTGATCCGTCCCCGGGCTGGTGGGCAGTGCCACGGCACCGAACTGCGGGACACTGGGGTCGCGCCCGAAGGCCAGGTGGTGGTCCGGGCTGTCGACGGAGCCGGCCCAGTGGCCGACGTTGTTGGTGAAGTTGCTCACCCAGTTCTCCGCCTGCTCCGGCGGAGTGTTCTGGATGATGTCGTCATCGCCCTGTGCCGCGTAGACGCGGGACGGGGCGACTCCCAGGTCACGGGCGTGTTCCACACCGGCGCCCGGGCTGGCGACGAGGACGACGTTGTCGACCGGAAGTCCCTTGTCGCGCATGGTGTAGCCGACGACGGTGGTGCCGTAGCTGTGGCCGAGGACGGTGTTGTTCGAGGGCTTGCCCTCGTGCGTGGCCCGCAGGCCGTCCTGGAAGCCGCGCAACTTGGACTCCGCATTCTTCGCGTAGGTGTCGTCCGCGGCTTCGGGAAAGATCGACTGCGGTGCGTCGTAACCGATCCAGGTGACGGACGAGGTGGTCTTCCGGTGGCCGTTGGCTTCGTCGGCCGAAGCGACCATCAGGTCCGACCGGTCCATGTTCGTCCCCATCTCGGCCAGTCGTGAGCCGGTGCCGGGGACATAGGTCGACACGTTGTCGGCGGTGTCCGGGTTGTTGGCGGCGACGATGGCGTGGCCGTGGCCCTTGGTGTCGAAGCCCAGCAGGAAGGCCGGCGGCTCGTCCTTCTTCAACCGGGCCTCGATGGCCTTCACCCCCTTCATCTTCTCCTCCAGGTCCTCCCGCTTCTTCTTCCACGCCGTGTAGTCGGGGTTCTCGACCGGCCCGCCGTTGGTCTCGGCGACGCTCAGCATCTTCTTCGGCTCGGGCCCCAGGCCGTCGAGTTGGCGCTGGAGGTCCTCCTTGCCGCGCCGCAGGTTGATCAGGTTGGCCTGGTGCCGGGCGGTGGCGGGGATGCCGTCGAGGGCGCCGAGCCGGTCGTGTTCGGTCTGGATCATCCGCTGCTGCTGGGCGTCGGTGAGGCCGTTCCACCAGGCCTTGACGCTGGTGGGGTCGGTGCCGGCGGCGGGTACCTGGCCGAGCGCATCCGCGGCGGCCTGGTCGGCCTTCGCGGTGGCGGAGTCGAGGCCGGTGCCGTTGGTCGCGTTGGTGGCGAGCTTGGCGAGCCGGGCGCTGATGGTCCGGTCGGTGTGGTCGGCCTCGGAGAGTGCGGTGGTGATCCGCTTGCTGATCTCCTTCGCGGTGGCCTCGGCCTTGTCCCCGGCGTAGTCGGCGGAGTCGGGGTCCTTGTTCCAGGTGATCCCGCCGTCGGGGGCCACGGTCATCTTGTTGTTCCTGGCGTCGTCGAGGGCGCTGATCAGGTGGGCCTGGGCGGCTGCGATGCCTTCGGCGGCATCGGAGAGTGCCTTGCTGATGAGCCCCAGTTCCTGTTTGGCGGCCTGGAGTTCGGTGCCCAGGGACTGGATGCGGGTGCCGGCGTGGCCGGCGGCGGTGCCCGTCCACTCGGAGTGGCCCAGCCGGTCGACGACCTCGTGCTGCCAGTTCTCGATGTGCCGGCCGAAGGCGCTGAAGAGCGTGTCGTAGGCGTTCTTCGCGGTGGTGAGGTTGTTGATGTCGGCGTCGTAGAGGGTCTTGATGTCCATCGGCTACTCGGCCGCCTTCGCGCTGCGCGGCTTCACCGGACCCGGGACGAACGCGGTGTCGAAGGGGTCGGGTCCGCTCGGCGTCGGCGCGTTGGGGTTGCGCATGCTGGTGTGGGCGTTCTGCTCGGCCTGGCGGTAGTAGGTGGCCGTGGTGCCGAGTTTGGTGCCGACGTCGCCCATGTCGCCGCCGAGCCGGTCGAGCAGGGTCTTCCAGTTGGTGCCGCAGTCGGTTATCCCGCCGGCGATGAGCCAACCCTTGAGGCCTCCGGCGGCTCGACTGCTGGGTTCGGTGATCTTCGCGGTCTCCCCCGGTATCAGGCCGCCGATGTGCTGGGCGCTCTGTCCGCAGCCGTCCAATTCGGCCGGCTTGACCTTGAACTCCGAGCTCGCGTCAGGATCTGCCACGTGTCCCCCCAAATCCGATCGGATCACCTCCGGGCTCGTGGTCGCCCGAAGATGCCGTCGCATGCTAACGGATCCTTTGCAGCAAGGGCGGGAGGACCTTCGAGCAGCCGGCCGGCGGTCCGGGCGCGGTGGCCGGAAGCAGGTGGGGATACCCTGTGGGGGTACTACGTGGAGGCGACTCGGGAGGCGGGGCATGGCGCGGCGGCGTTCGTACGGTTCCTCGCTCTCCCGGTTGCTGCTCCTGGCCGCGCTGCTGCTCGGCATCGTGACGATGCACACCCTGGGACACCCGAGCGGTGGGCACGCCGGCCCCGGGGCCCGGACGACGGCGGCGCAGCAGGCGCCGGAGCACCATGGCGCGGCCGTCGTCCCGACGGTGGGGGCGGGTGTGACCGTCCAGCCCGCCGTCGGTGGCGGCATGGACCCGATGACGGTCTGTCTCGCCGTGCTGGCCGGATGGACCCTGGTGCTCCTGGTGGCCGGCTCGCTGCTGCGGTGCAGCGGTGACGCGGCCGCCGCGGTGCGGGCCCGGTTGTTGCGGGCGGTGCGGGCGCTGCCGCCGCCCGGGGGTGGGCGGATCCTCCTCAACAGACTGTCGGTGCTGCGTCAGTAGGCGCGCGCTCGCCGTTCCCTGCCCGCTCGTGCGCCTTCGCGCCCGCGCGCGGAACGGCTGACGCGCCGTCCTGTACGTCCACACCACCCCTGTATGAGGTGCACTCCGTCATGCGCACACCCACTCGTCGTACCGTCCTCGGCGCCGCGCTCGCCGCCGCCGGGACCGGTCTGCTCACCGCCTGCTCCGCCGGATCCGACCCGATGAAGGGGATGGACCACGCGGCCATGGGTCACTCCCCGGCGTCCCCGACCGCCGCTCCCGCCGGGTTCGTCGCCCCGAACGGCCCCGAGGTCGCCGCCGCTGAGGCGCGGCGCCGGCCCGGGCCCGAGCGCAGGGTCGCGCTCACCGCCACCGAGACCACCCTCGACCTCGGCGGCCGGACCGTCCGCAGCTGGGCCTACGGTGACCGGCTGCCCGGGCAGGAGGTGCGCGCCACCGTCGGCGACACCCTCGCCCTCACCCTCGCCAACCACCTTCCGCAGCCCACCTCGCTGCACTGGCACGGCCTCGCGCTGCGCAACGACATGGACGGGGTGCCGGGCGTGACCCAGCAGCCGGTCCGGCCGGGCGGCTCCTTCGACTACCGCTTCGCGCTCTCCCGCCCGGGCACCTACTGGTTCCACCCGCACTCGGGCGTGCAGCAGGACCGCGGCCTGTACGCGCCGCTGATCGTCGAGGACCCGAAGGAGCCGCTGCGCTACGACAAGGAGTGGGTGGTCGTCCTGGACGACTGGGTGGACGGGGTCGACGGCAGCACCCCGGACGCCGTGCTCGCCGAACTCGCCGGGGGCATGGGCGGGATGGACCACTCTGGCGGCTCCGGCCACGCCGCGCCGGGCGCGCCGGGCATGGCGGGCATGCCGGGGACGGCGGGCACGTCAGGCCCGGACGGCGGCGGCACCCCCGCCGCAGGCCCGTCCCGGATGCTGATGGGCGCCACGAGCCCGCTGCTCGGCGGCGACGCGGGCGACGTCGCCTACCCGTTCCACCTGGTCAACGGCCGGTTGGCGAGCGCCCCGGAGACCTTCACCGCCAGGCCCGGCGACCGGATCCGGATCCGGCTGATCAACGCGGGCGGCGACACCGCCTACCGGGTCGCCCTCGGGGGCCACGAGCTGACCGTCACCCACACCGACGGCTTCCCGGTCGAACCGGCCGACACCCAGGCGCTGTTGCTCGGCATGGGCGAGCGCTACGACGTGCTGGTCACCGCGAAGGACGGCGTCTTCCCGCTGACCGCCCTGGCCGAGGGCCGGAACGCCACCGCGCTGGCCGTGCTGCGCACCGGCGGCGGTGCCGCGCCGGACGCCTCGGTGCGCCCGGCCGAGTTGGACGGCCGGCTGCTGACCGCCGCCCGGTTGACGGCGGACCGGAGCGTCCGGCTGCCCGCGAAGGCGCCGGACCGCACCGTCGTGCTGGAGCTCACCGGCGGTATGGCGAAGGCGGATTGGGCCTTCAACGGCCGCCGGTACGACCCGGCGCAGCGCTACCCGGTGGCGGCCGGCGAGCGGGTGCGGCTGGAGTTCCGCAACAGCACCGCCATGTGGCACCCCGTCCACCTGCACGGACACACCTTCGCGCTGGGCGCGGACGGCCCGCGCAAGGACACCGCGATCGTGCTGCCGGGCGCCACCCTGGCGGTCGACTTCGACGCCGACAACCCGGGACTGTGGATGGTGCACTGCCACAACGTCTACCACGCGGAGACCGGCATGATGACCGTCCTCGGTTACCGCGCGTAACCCCGAGCCGGAGTCCGGTCCACCCTCCGGGACGCCGGGACGGGGGTCCCGTTCCCCGCCCCGGCGTCCCCGGGGTCGCCGCCCCCGCGCCCCGGGGTCGCCCCGCCGGGCCACCTGCCCCGACCCGTGCAGCCATGACGTTTTCTTAACGCGGGCCGATGACGTGTCCTTAACGGCTGTCGCATAGCCTGTCGCACTGCCGTCGCCCGACGGCGCTTTTACGGGGTCTTTAATCAAGAGGTGCAAGGTGGTTTCGTCGGGTTCGACGGAGACGACGACGGAGGACCCGTCGTCGGCGCGAATACGGCTCCGCAGCTGGCTCCTGGAGGACATGTCCCCGGACAAGGCCGCCAGGGACGCCGCCGCGAAGGCGCAGCAGGACGGCACGGAGCCGGGGGACTCCGCCGCCGAGGACGGTCACGCTGCGCACACGGGCCAGCCGTGGTGGCGGGTGATGTGCCTGACCGGTCTGGACTACTTCTCGACGCTCGGCTACCAGCCGGGCATCGCCGCCCTCGCGGCCGGCCTGCTCTCGCCGATCGCCACGATCGTGCTGGTGCTGGTCACCCTGTTCGGTGCGCTGCCGGTCTACCGGCGGGTCGCCCAGGAGAGCCCGCGCGGTGAGGGCTCGATCGCGATGCTGGAGCGGCTGCTGTCGTTCTGGAAGGGCAAGCTGTTCGTCCTCGCCCTGCTCGGCTTCGCGGCGACGGACTTCATCATCACGATCACCCTCTCGGCCGCCGACGCCAGCGCGCACCTGGTCGAGAACCCGCATCTGACCGGCGCCCTCGGCGGCAAGCAGATGATCATCACGCTGGTCCTGGTCGCGCTGCTCGGCGCCGTCTTCCTCAAGGGCTTCAGCGAGGCCATCGGCCTGGCGGTGGCCCTGGTCGGGGTCTACCTGGCGCTCAACGTGGTCGTCGTCGCGGTCGGCCTCTGGAAGATCATCCAGGCGCCGCACGTGGTCACCGACTGGTCCAACGCGCTGACCACCCAGCACGGCAACGTCTTCGTGATGATCGGCGTCGCGCTGGTGGTCTTCCCGAAGCTCGCGCTCGGCATGTCCGGCTTCGAGACCGGCGTCGCCGTGATGCCGCACATCAAGGGCGAGGCCGGCGACACCGAGGCGAACCCGGCCGGGCGGATCCGCGGCACCCGCAAGCTGCTCACCACCGCCGCCGTGATCATGAGCACCTTCCTGATCGCGACCAGCTTCATCTGCACCCTGCTCATCCCCGCTAAGGAGTTCGAGAGCGGCGGCCAGGCCAACGGCCGCGCCCTCGCCTTCCTGGCGCACGAGTACCTGGGCGGCACCTTCGGCAGCGTCTACGACCTGTCCACCATCGCGATCCTGTGGTTCGCCGGCGCCTCCGCCATGGCGGGCATGCTCAACCTGCTGCCCCGCTACCTGCCGCGCTACGGCATGGCCCCGCACTGGGCCCGCGCCGTCCGCCCGATGGTGATCGTCCTGACCGTCGTCGGCTTCCTGATCACCTGGCTCTTCGACGCCAACGTCGACGCCCAGGGCGGCGCCTACGCCACCGGCGTGCTGGTCCTGATCAGCTCGGCGGCCATCGCCGTCACCATCGCCGCCCACAAGAAGCGCCAGCGCGGCTGGACCATCGCCTTCGGCACCATCGCGGCGGTGTTCCTGTACACCACGGTGGTGAACACCCTGGAGCGCCCGGACGGCGTCAAGATCGGTGCCTGCTTCATCGCCGGCATCATCCTGGTCTCGCTGCTCTCCCGGCTCAAGCGCGCCTTCGAGCTGCGCGTCACCGACGTGTCGCTGGACGAGACGGCCGAGCGGTTCATCCGGGACTACGCCCACCGTCCGCTGCGGCTGATCGCCAACGAGCCGACCAACCGGGACGTCGCCGAGTACCGCGACAAGATCCGGCAGATCCGCGCCGACAACGACATCCCGGGCGAGGACGACCTGGTCTTCGTCGAGGTGACCGTCCGGGACGCCTCGGACTTCGAGTCCGAGCTGACCGTCCGCGGCGAGGTGCTGCACGGCCGGTACCGGGTGCTGACCCTGGAGAGCTCCAGCATCCCGAACGCGATCGCCGCGCTGGCGCTCACCGTCCGGGACCGCACCGGGCAGCGGCCGCACCTCTACTTCGAGTGGACCGAGGGCAGCCCCTTCGCCCAGTTCCTGCGGTTCTTCCTGTTCGGCCAGGGCGAGGTCGCGCCGGTCACCCGCGAGGTGCTGCGCGAGGCGGAGCCGGACCGCAGCAAGCGCCCGCGCGTCCACGTCGGCTGACCCCCCGCCGACCCCGTAACGGCCTCGGCCCGTCCGGTCCACCGGGACCGGACGGGCCGTCGTCGTTCGGGCCCTCAGGAGGGCAGGCGCAGCACCGTTCCGGGCTGGATGAGGTCCGGGTCCTCGCCGACGGCGTCGCGGTTGACCTCGTACAGCGCGGGCCAGCCGCCGGGGACGTTCAGGTCGGCGGCGAGCTGGTCCAGGCTGTCGCCCTCGCGGACGGTCCATCGGCCGTCCTCGACGCCCTCGGGGGCGGGCGGCGGCAGGACGGCCTCCCGCTCGTGGTCGCGGGTGGCCTCCTGGTCGCGGGCGGTCTGGTGGTGGCGCGGGGCCTCGGGACGGCGGCCGCCGTCCACGGCGCGGGGGCCGCAGACCGGCCAGGGGGCGAGGCCGCGGCGTTCGGCCAGGTGCTGGGCGACGGCGGTCTGCTCCTCGCGGCTGGCGAGGTCGGCGCGCGGGGCGTAGGCCAGGCCGCCGTTCTCCCGCCAGGTGGACTGGTCGAACTGGAGGCCGCCGAAGTAGCCGTTCCTGCTGTTGATGTGCCAGTTCCCGCTGCTCTCGCAGTCCGCCACGCGGTCCCAGTCGTACCCGCCGTTCGTCCTCCCGCCGGGGTCGGCTCCGCCGTCGCCGCCCGGGGGTGCGGCGTGGGCCGCTGGTGCGGCGAGGGCCACGGCGAGGGCGCAGAGCGCGGTGGGGACGAGGCGGCGGAGGCGGGCGGTGGGAGGCATGGGCGGCTCTCAGGTCCGGGGACAGGGCGTGCACCGCCCGGAGGCGGCGCGTTCCAACCCATGCACGCCGGACGGGGCGCGTGGCCGCCGACACGTCCGAGAGGTCACCCGCCCGGCCGTCCCGGACCACCCCGGCGGCCCGCGGCCATCCGGCCGTACGCCCGGTGTCCCCCGGGGGTGTCCGCGCGACCCGGCGGCCGGGTCGGCGGGGCGCCGCGGGGCCGGTCCGGACCAGCGTTCAACTCCCGTTCGCCGTAGCAACGGTGGCCCGTGGTGTGGACGTACCGTCCGGCTGGGAACCTCCTGGGCGTTTCTCGGACCAGGAGGCTGGCAGTGGCTGATTTCCCGCGCAGAACGGTTCTTCGGACGGGGACGGCGGTCGGCGCCCTCGCCGCACTGCCCGCGTCCACCCTGCTGTGGACCCGGCCGGCCGTGGCCGGCACCCCCGGCCCGGAGCAGATCCACCTCCAGTGGGGCAACGAGCCCTCCCGCGAGATGACCGTCTCCTGGGCCACGGCGGCCACCGTGCGCCGCCCCCGGGTGCGGATCGGCACCCCGCGCGGCGGCGCCGGACGCACCGTCGACGCGTTCAGCCGCAGCTACGTCGACGGGCTCAACAAGGTCGAGACCTTCACCCACCACGCCCGCCTGGACGGGCTGCGCCCCGACACCACCTACGTCTACGAGGTGCTGCACGACGGCGCCCAGCCGGTCCGCGGCACCTTCCGCACCGCGCCCGCGCGCGGCCGGGCCGCCTTCCGGTTCACCAGCTTCGGCGACCTCGGCACCGGCGACAACGTGTTCAAGAAGTCGTCCGTCCACGGCGCCGCGGCCGTCCGCCAGGTCGAGCAGTTCAACCCGCTGTTCCACCTGCTCAACGGCGACCTCGCCTACGCCAACAACAACGAGCAGCTCCAGCCGCAGGCCTGGAACGCGTTCATGAACAACATGGGCCGGTCCGCCGCCAACCGCCCCTGGATGCCCGCCCCCGGCAACCACGAGGTCGAGGCCGGCGGCGGCGACCTCGGGTACGCCTCCTACCTGACCCGCTTCGAGCTGCCCGACAACGGCACCCGCGACCACTGCGGCACCTGGTACGGCTTCCAGGTCGGGTCGGTGCTGTTCGTCAGCCTGGACGGCAACGAGATCGCGGTCGAGGACGACGCCAGCATCGACCCGGCCACCGGGCAGTCCATCTACATCAGCGGCTACAGCGACGGCGCCCAACTCCGGTGGCTGGAGCGGGTGCTGAAGCGGGCCCGGGACGGCAGCGCGGTCGACTGGATCGTGGTCAACCTGCACCAGTTCGCGATGTCCTCCTCCGCCTCCAGCCACGGCGGCGACATGGGCGTCCGGGAGAAGCTGCTGCCGCTGCTCGACCGCTACTCCGTCGACCTCGTGCTGGCCGGCCACGACCACGACTACGAGCGCACCCACCCCGTCCGCGGCACCGAGCCCGGGGGCCTGCTCACCCCGGCCGTCGTCGACGACGACCTGCGGCGGATCGACACCTCCGAGGGCACCGTCCACCTGATCCTGGGCGGCGGCGGCACCGCCGGCCACGACGACGTCTACCTGCCGGCCGACGGGGACGGCGTCCGCGAGGCCACCGTCCGCACCCAGCGGCTCACCTTCAAGGCCGACCCGGACGCCAAGGAGAAGGCCACCTGGTCGGCCGTCACCGACCCGGACACCGCGTACCCGTACGGCGTCGCGGTCTTCGACGTGGACCCGGGCCCGGTGCCCGGCGGCCGCACCACCATCACCGTCTCCTACTACCACTCGGTGCCCGCCACCGCGGCCCGCCCGTTCCCGACGCCGGTGCTGTTCGACCGCTTCACGCTGTACCGCGACCGCAGCGACGGCTGGGGCGACGGCGACGACCAGGGCGAGGGCGCCGACGCCCGGGAGCGGGCCGGCGCCGGGCGCCGGTAGCCTCCCCGGCGGAGGGGCCCGCCGTGCTGCGGGCCCCTCCGTGCACGGGAATCCCCTGCCGCGGTGGCCGGTTGGAGTCGATGACCTGCTGGAAGCTGCGGAAGGATGCACATGAGGATCGGCGACATCGAGGTCCTGGCGATCGCGGACGGGACGGGCACGGAGACCGCTGCCGAGATCCTCACCCGCCCCGGCGTGGCCGACCCGTGGGCCTGCCACGAGCACCACCGGGAGCCGGACGGCAGCCTCACGCTGCCGCTCGGGGGCTTCCTGGTGCGCAGCGGGGCGCGAACCGTCCTGGTGGACGCGGGAGTCGGGCCGTTCGACGACGGCAGGTACCGCGGCGGCGCACTGCTCGACTCGCTCGCCGCCCACGGGGTCGCCCCCGGGGACGTGACCGATGTGGTCTTCACCCACCTGCACTTCGACCACGTCGGCTGGGCCTCCGTCGACGGGCGGCCGGTCTTCCCCCGCGCCACGTACCGGGCCCACCGCGCCGACTGGGAGCACTTCGTGACGGGCGAGGCCGCCCGGCCCGAGGCGGTGGCCAAGCTCACCCCGATCCAGGGGCAACTGGAGCTGTTCGACGGCGACTTCACGCCCGTGCCGGGGATCGACGCGCTCCACCTGCCCGGCCACACCCCGGGGACCACGGTGTACGTGGTCTCCTCCGCCGGGCGCCGGGCGCTGCTGCTGGGGGACGTCGCCCACTCGGTGGTCCAGCTCGGTGAGCGCGACTGGCAGGTGATCTGGGACATCGACCCGGTCGCCGCCTCCGCCGTCCGCAACCGCATCGCGGACGAGGCGGCGGACACCGACGACCTGTTGGTGGCCGCGCACTTCCCCGGCATGCGGTTCGGGCGGATCCTCACGGCCGGCGGCGACCGGCGCTTCGTCGCCGTGTAGGGCGGGCCGTCCGCCGCGCCGGGCCGCCCCCCGGCGCGCCGGGCCGGTCGTCGTACCGGGCCGCTGCCCCCGCCGCGCCGGGCCGGTCGTCGTACCGGGCCGCCCCCGGCGGCGCTCTGCCGGTGGCGAATCCGCGACGGGCAGAGAAAGCGGCGCGGGGCCCCGGTCCGGGGTGAGAGTGGGGTCGACGGCAGCTCCGGTTCGACGAGGAGGACCCAGATGACCCCGCTCACCCCGCCCCCGCCCCGTGCGGAGCAGGGCGGCACACCGCCCGGCCCGTTCGACGACCAGCTCGCGGCGCAACTGCTCGCGCAGCGGATCGTGCTGCTCGGCACCCAGGTCGACGACGTGTCGGCGAACCGGGTGTGCGCGCAGCTGCTGCTGCTCTCGGCGGAGGACCCGCGCAGCGACATCGGCCTGTACATCAACAGCCCCGGCGGGTCGGTGACCGCCGGGCTCGCGGTCTACGACACCATGCGGCTGATCCCGAACGAGGTGTCGACGCTGGCGATGGGGTTCGCGGCCAGCATGGGGCAGTTCCTGCTCACCGTGGGCGCGAGCGGCAAGCGGTTCGCGCTGCCGAACGCGCGGATCATGATGCACCAGCCCTCGGCGGGCATCGGCGGCACGGCCGCGGACATCGAGATCCAGGCGGAGAACCTGGAGTTCACCAAGCGGTCCATCGAGCGGATCACCGCCGAGCACACCGGGCAGAGCGAGGAGACGATCCGCCGGGACGGCGACCGGGACCGCTGGTTCACGGCGGAGCAGGCCCGGGAGTACGGCCTCGTGGACCGGGTGGTGGAGTCGGTCGCCGACATCCGCCCGGCCTCGTCGCGTCGACGGATGGGGTTGTGAGATGGGGTCCTACACGGTTCCGTACGTCATCGAGCGAACCGCCAAGGGCGAGCGGACGTACGACGTGTTCAGCCGGCTGCTGAACGAGCGGATCATCTTCCTGGGCACCGAGATCGACGACGGGGTCGCCAACGTGGTCATCGCGCAGCTCCTGCACCTGGAGTCGGAGAACCCGGAGCGCGAGATCTCGATCTACCTCAACTCGCCCGGCGGATCGTTCACTTCGCTGATGGCGATCTACGACACCATGACCTTCGTGCAGGCGCCGGTCTCCACCTTCTGCGTCGGCCAGGCGGCCTCGACGGCGGCGGTGCTGCTGGCGGGCGGGGACCCGGGGCGGCGGTTCGTGCTGCGGCACGCGCGGGTGCTGCTCGGGCAGCCGGCCAGCGGCGGGCGGCAGGGGACGGTCTCCGACCTCAGCCTGGCGGCCAAGGAGGTGGTCCGGATCCGCGCGCAGGTGGAGGAGGTGCTGGCCCGGCACACCGGGCGCGACGCGGTGTCGCTGCGCGCGGACATGGACCGGGAGAAGGTGTTCACCGCCGAGGAGGCCGTCGCGTACGGGCTGGCGGACGAGGTGCTGAGCCGGCGGTGAGCGCCTGCGGTGGCCGGTACGACGGGGGTGTACCGGCCACCGCTCGGGTCAGGCGGCCAGGCAGAGGCCGTTGGACTGCGGCCGGGGCCCGCCCGCCCGGTTCGGCCGGGCGGGCCGGGTGTGCCGGACCAGCTCGTCCTGGGCGAGCGAGAGCAGGTCTCCGAGCCCGAGGCCGAGGGCCCGGGCGGCGGCCGCGAGGACCTCGGAGGAGGCCTCCTTGCGGCCGCGCTCCAGCTCCGACAGGTACGGCATCGAGATCCGGGCCGTCTCCGCGACGTCCTTCAACGTGCGTTCCTGGGCGAGTCGTTCGCGGCGCAGCGCGTCGCCGACGAGGTCGCGCCAGAGCGGCTCCTTCGGGGCGGGCGTCGCGGGGGCGCCGGGCGGGCGCAGGGGGATGACGCGGGCTTCGTTCGGCGCTTGAGTGCTCACTCCTCCAGCCTAGGGATCGTGGGTCCGGGGGGAAGGGTGCGGCGCTCTGCTCTGGGAGAAGTCCGTCAGCCGGGGAGGATCCGGTCGAGGTGGTGGCGGAGGACGTCGGCGGCGTCGTCGGCCGTCCGCTGGCCGAGCAGGACGCTGAGGCCGAGGCCGGCGGAGGCGGCCATCAGCAGGACGGCCTCCCGGCGGGCGTCGCCGGTGACCCCGGCGGCGGCGAGCCGGGCGGCAAGGAAGGCCTCCATCTCGTCGGGGGCGGCGAGGAAGGCCGGCCCGGCGAGGGCGGGGTCGGTGACCGACAGCACCGCGTACTCGGTGTGGATGAGGTGGAAGGCCCGGCTCTCCCCGTCGGTGGGGACGGCTTCCAGCAGCACCGCCTCGATGACGTCGCGCGGGGCGGGCGAGGCGCCGGCGGCCCGGAGGCGGCGGTGGATGCGCTCGCCCATCCGGGTGGTGAGACGGGTCATGGCGGCGAGGAGCAGCTGCTCCTTGGTGTCGAAGTAGTACTGGACCAGCCGTACCGACACCCCCGCCTCGACCGCCACCGAGCGCATGGTGACGGCGTGCAGGCCGTCGGCCGCCGCCGAGCGGAGCAGGGCGTCGACGATGTGGGCGCGCCGCTCCTCGTGGTCCACCAGTTTCGGCATCGGGTTCCTTCCGGATGTTTTTGTGGTACAACCATACCATCAAAATCGGGAGGGATCATGACCAGGACCAGCGTCGGGCGCTTCACCAGCGAGGCGGCCCGCACCACGTTCCTCGACGCGTACGACCGGGCGATGGAGCTGTGGCCGGGCCCGCGCCGGGAGCTGGACGTCGAGACCGGCTACGGCACCGTCCACGTCCACCGCTACGGCACGGCGACCGGCGAACCGATCGTGCTGCTGCACGGCCACGCCGGGCACCCGTCCAACTGGTACCCGCAGATCGCCGCCCTGGGTGCGCACCACCCGGTGTACGCGATCGACACCCTGGACGACCCGGGGCGGAGCGTGCAGCGCGCCGTCGCGGCCGGGTCGGCGGAGAACGCGGAATGGCTGGGGGAGGTGCTGGCCGGGCTCGGGCTGGAACGGGTGCACCTGGTGGGGGTCTCGTACGGCGGCTGGCTGGCACTCAACCAGGCCGTTCACGGCCCCGACCGGCTCGCCTCCGTGACCGTGCTGGACCCGGGTGGGATCGAGAAGGTGCCTGCGCGGTTCTACCTCCACATGATCGGCGGACTGTTCGGCATGCTCGCCCCGCGCCCGCTGCGCCCGGCGGTCGGGCGGCTGCTCGCCAACCCGGCGCTCAGCGCGCCGCGCGAGATGATCGCCCCGATGATGCTCGCCATGCGCAGCTACAAGCCGGGTGGCCGCCCGCCCGCCCGGCCCTTCACCGACGAGGAGTTGGGCGCGATCGACCTGCCCGTGCTGGCGCTGGTCGGCCGGCGCAGCGCGCTGCTGCGGCCGCACCGGGTGCGGGAACGGGTCACCGCGCTGATCCCGGGTGTGCGGGCGGAGATCGTGGAACGGGCCGGGCACGGGCTGAACCTGGAGCAGCCGGAGCTGGTCAACGAGCGGCTGCTGGGCTTCTTCGGCGAGCTCGCGAGGGGCTGAGGCCCAGGGGGACGGCGGCGGGGAGGGGCACGCGGGGTCAGGCGGCCGCCGCCGGCTCCGTCGCCGCCCGGGCCCGGTCGTAGCGGTGGAGCACCAGGCGGGCGACGGCCGGGTGGGTGGCGAGCGGGGCGCCGGTCCAGGTGGCCGCGGTGGTGGTGGCGGCGCGGCGGGCGAAGTGGCCCGGGGAGAGCAGGTAGCTCGCGAGCGCGACCCGGGGGTGGCCGGCCGCGAGCAGCCCGGCCACCGCCTGGCGGGGCGTGGGGGCGGCGGCGGAGAGGTGGGCGGGGGTGACCGGGCGGCCGAGGCGGGCGGCGAGCAGGTCGGCCGTCCGGGCGGTGCCGGCGAGCGCGGCGGGGTCGGTGGAACCGGCGCCGGCCAGCACCACCGGGGCGTCCGGCGGGGCGCCCGCCTCGCCGAGGCGGTGAGCGAGGGCCTCGGCGAGCAGGGGGTGGGGGCCGAGAGCCGGGGCGAGCCGGTCGGGCGGGAGGCCGGCGGCGGCGAGGGCGGCGGGCAGGTCGACCCGCAGGTGGTGGCCGGTGCCGAGCAGCAGCGGGACCAACACCGGCCGGGCGTAGGCGAGTCGGGCGAGGGCCTCGGCGAGGGTGGGGCGGGCGAGGTCCAGGAAGCAGCAGCGGACGGTCAGTTCGGGGCGCAGTGCGCGAACTCCCCGCAGCAGAGCCCGGATCGAGGTCAGGGCCGCCGGATCGCGGCTGCCGTGCGCGACGGCGAGCAGGACAGGCGGCATCAGCCCGCCGCCAGCCGGTAGCCGCGCTTGGGCACGGTGCGGATGAGCGCGGCGTGCGGGCCGAGCGCGGCCCGCAGCCGGCCGACGGCCGCCTCCACCGCGTGTTCGTCGGCGGCCGCGTCCGGCCAGGCAGCGCGCAGCAGGTCGGCGCGGCTGAGCACCCGGCCGGGCCGGTCGGCGAGGGCGCGCAGCACGGCGGCGCCGCGCGGGCTGAGCCGGTGGCTCTCGCCGTCGACCAGGGCGGCGTTCCCCTGGAGGGTCAACACCACGCCGGTCAGCGCCACTTGGCGGCGGTCCCGGCCGGGGAGGGTGTCCGCGAGCAGCCGGACCAGGGCGCCGAGCCGGCCGCGCTCGGGGTGGACGGCGGGCAGACCGAGGTCGGTGAGCGGGCGGGCGCACAGGCTGCCCACGCACACCGGCAGCACATCGGCGCGCAGCGCGTCGAGCAGCGCCTCGTACCGGCCCTCGGCCCGCGCGGTGGCCAGCAGGGCGGCGATCGCGGGGGCGCTGGTGAAGGTGAGTGCGTGCACCTGGCGGCGGACGGTCCGGTCGAGCAGCCGGCGCACCGCGCCCGGGTCCTCCGGCGGCGCCCATCGGTAGACCGGGACGGAGATCACCTCGGCGCCGCGCTCGCGCAGCGCCGCCGCGAAGGCGTCCAGCCGGACCCCGTGCTCCTGGACGGCGATCCGGCGCCCGGCCAGCGGGCGGGCGAGCAGCCAGGTGAGGAGTTCGTCGGTGGCCTCGCTGTCGGGGGAGTAGCCCTCGTCCAGTCCGCTGGCCCGGACCGCGCCGGTGGCCTTCGGGCCCCGGCTGAGCACCACCGCGCTCCGGCAGGCCCCGGCCAGGGCGGCGCCCCGGCCCCAGCCCTCGGCGGCGCTCATCCAGCCGCGCCAGCCGACGCCGGTGGTGGCCACCACGTAGTCGAGCGGGGCGGCCAGGCAGCGGTCGGTGGCCTCGCGCAGGGCGAGGTCGTCGGCGAGCGGCAGGATGCGCAGCACCGGCGCCTCGACGACCTCGGCGCCGCGCCGGGTGAGCAGGGCGGTCAGCTCCTCGCGGCGGCGGGCGGCGGTGACGCCGACGGTGAAACCGGTGAGCGGTCCCGCGGACGCGGCGGGTGCTCCCGGCCGTCCGGGCGGTCCGGCCTGGCCGGGCGGGGTGAGGGTTGCTGCCATGCGGGCCAGCCTGCGGCGCGGGTGTTACGGGGGCATTGCCCGACCGTCACCCGCCGGTAAGCGAAAGTGCCGCTGCGGTTACGGCGGATGTCCGGGCGTGCACCCCGGCGGGCGGGCGGCGTGAGCAAGGCGTTCCGTGCCCGCAACACCGGCGAAGCGGTGGGGAAACAGCGGACGCCGAGCGTTCTCGGCATGACACCCACCGCCGCCCCGGTCGCCCGGACCGCCCCGGCCGCCACCGACACGCACTGCCCGTACTGCTCGCTGCAGTGCGGGATGCGGCTGGCGCCCGCCGCGGCGGACGCCGGGCCGCCGGTCGAGGTGCTGGAGCGCCCGGCCTTCCCGGTGAACCGGGGCGCGCTGTGCGGCAAGGGCCGCACGGCGCCCGCACTGCTGGCCCGGGGCGCCCGGCTGACCGGTCCGCTGCTCCGCGACCGGCCCGGCGCCCCGCTGCGCTCGGCGGGCTGGCCCGAGGCGCTGGACCGGGCGGCCGCCGGGCTGGCGCGGGTCCGGGCCGCGCACGGGCCGGACGCGGTGGGCGTGTTCGGCGGCGGCGGGCTGACCAACGAGAAGGCCTACCTGCTGGGCAAGTTCGCCCGGGTCGTGCTGGGCACCGCGAACATCGACTACAACGGCCGGTTCTGCATGTCCTCGGCCGCCGCCGCGCACCGCCGGGCCTTCGGCCTGGACCGCGGCCTGCCGTTCCCGCTCGCCGACCTCCCGCACACCGGCTGCCTGATCCTGGTCGGCGCCAACCCGGCCGAGACGATGCCGCCGGCCGTCCGCTACCTGCGCGAACTCCGGGAGAAAGGCGGCCGGTTGATCGTGGTCGACCCGCGCCGCACGCGCACCGCCGAGCTGGCCGACCTGCACCTCCAGCCCCGCCCCGGTGCGGACCTCGCGCTCGCCCTCGGCCTGCTCCACCTGGTGATCGCGGACGGCCTGCTGGACGAGGAGTTCATCGCCGGGCGGACCACCGGCTTCGCGGCCGCCCGGGAGGCCGCGACGGCGCACTGGCCGGACCGGGTGGAACGGATCACCGGCGTCCCCGTGCACCAACTCCGGCAGGCGGCGAGGACGTTCGGCGAGGCCGCCACCGGCATGGTGCTCACCGCGCGCGGCCCCGAGCAGCACAGCAAGGGCACCGACACCGTCGGCGCCTGGATCGACCTCTGCCTGGCCACCGGCAACTCCGGCCGCCCGTACAGCGGTTACGGCTGTCTGACCGGCCAGGGCAACGGCCAGGGCGGGCGCGAGCACGGCCAGAAGGCCGACCAACTGCCCGGCTACCGCTCGATCGAGGACCCGGCGGCGCGCGCCCACGTCGCCGCCGTCTGGGGCGTCCCGGCCGCGAGCCTGCCCGGCCCCGGGCTCTCCGCGTACGAGCTGCTGGACGGCCTCGGCCGCCCCGACGGCGTGAAGGCGCTGCTGCTGGCCGGCTCCAACCCGGCGGTCTCCGCACCGAACGCCGCACACGTCACCGAACGGCTGCGCGCACTCGACCTGTTGGTGGTCGCCGACGTGGTGCTCTCCGAGACCGCCCGGCTCGCCGACGTCGTGCTGCCGGTCACCCAGTGGGCCGAGGAGGACGGCACCACCACCAACCTGGAGGGCCGGGTGATCCTGCGCCGCCGCGCCCTCGACCCGCCGGCCGGCGTGCGCGGCGAGCTGTGGCTGCTGCGCGAACTGGCCGCCCGCCTGGGCGTCCCGCACGGCTTCCCGGCCGAGGCCGAGCCGGTCTTCGACGAACTGCGGCGCGCCTCGGCCGGCGGCGACGCCGACTACGCGGGGATCAGCTACGCCCGGATCGCCGCCGAGGACGGGGTGTTCTGGCCCTGCCCCGCCGACGGGCACCCGGGGACGCCGCGCCTCTTCCTGGACCGCTTCGCCACCCCGGACGGCCGGGCCCGGTTCGCCGCGGTCACCCACCGCCCGGCCGCCGAGGAGCCGGACCGGGACTACCCGCTGTACCTGACCACCGGCCGGGTGCTCGCCCAGTACCAGAGCGGCGCCCAGACCCGCCGGGTCGCCGAGCTCACCACGGCCGCGCCCGGCCCCTACGTCGAACTGCACCCGCAGCTGGCGCGGCGGCTCGGCATCGCGGACGGCGAGCCGGTGGCCGTCACCAGCCGGCGCGGCCGGGCCGTCGCCCCGGCCCGGATCACCGACGCGATCCGGCCGGACACCGTCTTCATGCCCTTCCACTGGGCGGGCGCCGGGCGGGCCAACAGCCTCACCAACCCGGCCCTCGACCCGGTCTCCCGGATGCCGGAGTTCAAGCTCTGCGCCGTCCGGGTGGAGCGCGTGCGGCGGGAGGAGGGGGCGTGACCCCCAGGATCGCCGTGGTCGGCGGCGGTATGGCGGCCGCCCGGTTCGCCGAGCGCTACACCGCCCTCGGCGGCCCCGGCACGGTCACCGTCCACGGCGCCGAGCCGCGCGCCCCGTACAACCGGGTGCTGCTCGCCGAGGTGCTGACCGGGCGGTACGACGCCGAGTCGATCGCCCTGCCGCTCGGCGGGGCGACGGTCCGGCCCGGCAGCGAGGTGGTCGCGGTGGACACCGCCGGACGGACCCTGCGGACGGCCGACGGCGCCGAGGAGTCCTGGGACGAACTGGTGCTGGCCACCGGCGCCAACCCGGTGCTGCCGCCCGTGCGCGGGCTGCGCCGCCCCGACGGGTCCGGACTGACCGGGGGCGTGCACACGCTGCGCACCCTGGACGACTGCACCCGGCTCGCCGAGGAGGCCGTCGGGGCGGCGCGGGCCGTGGTGATCGGCGGCGGAGTGCTCGGGGTGAGCGCCGCCCGGGCCCTGGCCGGACTCGGCGTCCGGGTCGAGATCGTCCACCAGGCACCGCATCTGATCGAACGTCAGCTGGATCCGGAGGCGGCCGCCGTGCTGCGCGAGCGGCTGCGGTCGCTGGGCGTCGACTGCTACCCCGGCAACCGGGCCCGGGCCGTGCACGGCGGCGCCCGGGCCGCGGCGGTGGAGCTGGCCACCGGCTACCGGCTGGACTGCGACCTGGTCGTGCTCGCCTGCGGCACCCGCCCGCGCACCGGGCTCGCCCACGCCGCCGGCCTGCCGGTCGGCACCGGCGTCCTGGTGGACGACCAACTGGCCGCCGCCCCGCACGTGTCCGCCGTCGGCGACTGCGCCGAACACCGCGGCACCGTGCACGGCCTGGCCGGTCCGGCCTGGGAGCAGGCCGACGTGCTGGCCCGCCGGCTGTCCGGCGCCGAGCCCGACGCCCGCTACCCGGGCAGCAGCCCGCGCGCCCGGCTCAGCACCGGCGACCTGGAGTACGCGGCCTTCGGCACCGTGGACGAGACCCTCGACCCGGGCCTCGACGTGCTGCGGCTCACCGACGCCACCCGCGGCAGCTACAAGAAGCTCGTCCTGCGCGGCGACCGGCTGGTCGGCGCCATCCTGCTCGGCGACCTGGCCACCGTGGACGCGCTGGCCGGCGCCTTCGCCGACGGCGGCGCACTCGTCGGCCACCCCCTGCACCTGCTCACCCGAGGAGTCACCCGATGACCGAAGACGGGCGCGACGTCCGCGACCTCGTCCTGGTCGGCCACGGCATGGTCGGCCAGCGCTTCCTGGAGGCCTGGAGCGCGCAGCCCGCCGCGCGCGGCTGGCGGGTCACCGTGCTCGCCGAGGAACCCCGCCCCGCCTACGACCGGGTCCACCTCGGCGCGCTGTTCACCGGCAGCACGCCCGAGGACCTGGGGCTCTGCCCGCCCGGCTTCCTCGCCGAGCACGGCATCGACCTGCGGCTCGGCGACCCGGTCACCGCGATCGACCGGGCGGCGCACCTGGTCCGTACCCGCTCCGGCGCCGAAGTCCGCTACGACGTCCTGGTCCTGGCCACCGGCTCGGTGCCGTTCGTGCCGCCCGTGCCCGGGACGGACGCACCCGGCTGCCACGTCTACCGCACCGTCGAGGACGTCGACGCGATCCGGGCCGGGGCCGCCGTCGCCCGCACCGGCGTGGTGGTCGGCGGCGGACTGCTCGGCCTGGAGGCGGCCGGCGCCCTGCGGGCCGGCGGACTGGCCACCCACGTGGTCGAGTTCGCGCCCCGGCTGATGGCCGTCCAGGTGGACGACGGCGGCGGCGCGGCGCTGCGCCGCCGGATCGAGGAGCTGGGCGTCACCGTCCACACCGGCGTCGGCGCCGGCGGCGTGCTCACCGGCCCGGACGGCCGGGTGCGCGGCCTCGCCCTGTCCGACGGCCGGGAACTGCCCGCCGACCTGGTGGTCTTCTCCGCCGGGGTGCGCGCCCGCGACGGGCTCGCCCGGGACTGCGGACTGCCGGTCGGCCCGCGCGGCGGCATCGTGGTCGACGCCCACTGCCGCACCGAGGACCCGGCGGTGCTGGCCGTCGGCGAGTGCGCCCAGGCCGTCGACGGCCGGGTGTACGGGCTGGTCGCGCCGGGCTACCAGATGGCCGAGACGGCCGCCCGCACCATCGCCGACCGGGCCGGCGCCGGCTTCACCGGGGCGGACACCTCCACCGAGCTCAAGCTGCTCGGCGTCGACGTCGCCAGCTTCGGCGACCCGCACGGCAGCGCCGAGGGCGCGCTCGACGTGCTGTACAGCGACAGCCGCAGCGGCGTCTACCGCAAGCTGGTGATCGGCGCCGACGGCGCGCTGCTCGGCGGCGTCCTGGTCGGCGACACCGAGGGCTACGGCGCGCTGCGCCCGCTCGCCGCGGCCGGTGGGCCGCTCACCGTCGCGCCCGAACAGCTGGTGCTGCCCGCCGGGTTCGCCGCCGCCGGACCGGTCGCGCTGCCCGACACGGCGGTGCTCTGCTCCTGCCACAACGTCACCCAGGGCGCCGTCCGGGCCGCCGTCCGCGAGCAGGGCGCGGACAGCGTCGCCGCCGTCAAGAAGTGCACCCGGGCCGGCACCGGTTGCGGCAGCTGCCTCAAGCAGCTGGGCACCGTGGTCACCGAGGAGCTGGCCGCCGCCGGGGTCGCCACCGTCCAGGGCCTGTGCGAGCACTTCGCCCACAGCCGGGCCGAGTTGTACGAGATCGTCCGGGTGACGGGTGTGTCGGGCTTCTCCGCCCTGCTGGCCGGGTACGGTACCGGCGGCGAGGGCTGCGAGATCTGCAAGCCCACCGTCGCCTCCATCCTGGCCAGCCTCGGCAACGGCCACATCCTGGACGGTGAACAGGGCGCCCTCCAGGACTCCAACGACCACTTCCTCGCCAACCTCCAGCGCAACGGCTCCTATTCGGTCGTCCCCCGGGTGCCCGGCGGTGAGATCACCCCCGAGGGCCTGATCGCGATCGGTGAGGTCGCCCGCGACCACGGCCTCTACACCAAGATCACCGGCGGCCAGCGGATCGACCTCTTCGGCGCCACCGTCGACCAACTCCCGCTGATCTGGCGCAGGCTGGTCGACGCCGGGTTCGAGTCCGGGCACGCCTACGGCAAGTCGCTGCGGACCGTGAAGTCCTGCGTCGGCGAGACCTGGTGCCGCTTCGGCGTCCAGGACTCCACCACCCTCGCCATCGAACTGGAGCTGCGCTACCGGGGGTTGCGCTCCCCGCACAAGCTCAAGGCCGCCGTCTCCGGCTGCGCCCGGGAGTGCGCGGAGGCGCGGAGCAAGGACTTCGGCATCATCGCCACCTCGGCGGGCTGGAACCTCTACGTCGGCGGCAACGGCGGGATGACCCCGCGCCACGCCGACCTGCTCGCCGCCGACCTCGACCGCGACACCCTGATCCGCACCGTCGACCGCTACCTGATGTTCTACATCCGCACCGCCGACCGGCTGGAGCGCACCTCGGTCTGGCTGGAGCGGCTGGAGGGCGGGCTCGACCACCTGCGGGCCGTCGTGCTGGACGACTCGCTCGGCATCGCCGCCGAACTGGACGAACTGATGGACCGTCACATCGGCTCCTACCGGGACGAATGGGCCGAGACCCTGGCCGACCCGGACCGGATGCGGCGCTTCGCCTCCTTCGTCAACGCCCCCGGGACCCCCGACCCCGCCGTCACCTTCGTCCCCGAACGCGGCCAGATCCGCCCCGCCCGCCCCGGCGAGGCCGGCCGCCCCCTCAACGCCCCCGTGCTGATCGCCGGGGCCCGACCGGAGGTGCTCACCCCGTGACCGTACAGATCCACGACGGCGACCGCTGGCAGAGCGTCTGCGCCCTGGCCGACCTCCAACCCGGGCGCGGGGTGGCGGTGTTGCTCCCCGGCGCGGCCGGGCAGGTCGCCCTGTTCCGCGGCCGCGGCGGCGAGCTGTACGCCGTCGACAACCTCGACCCGTTCAGCGGCGCCCCCGTCCTCGCCCGCGGCCTGCTCGGCAGCCGCGGCGACCGGCCGACCCTCATCTCGCCGATGTACAAGCAGGTGTACGACCTCACCGACGGGCGCTGCCTGGACGAGCCCACCGCCCCCGACGGCAGCGCCGCGGTGCTGCGGCGCTGGCCGGTGCGGGTCGTGCCCGGCGGGACCGCGGCATGACGGCCGTCCTCGCCGCCGGATCGCCCACCCCGCTGGCCGGTTGGGACCCGGAGGACGAGCAGCAGTGGGCCCGCGGCGGTGCCCGGATCGCCCGGCGCAACCTGGTGCTCTCCGTCCTCACCGAGCACATCGGCTTCTCGGTGTGGAGCCTGTGGTCGGTACTGGTGCTCTTCCTCGGCCCCGAGTACGGCATCGACACCGCGGGCAAGTTCACCCTCACGGCCCTGCCCACCGCGCTCGGCGCGCTGCTGCGGCTGCCGTACGCCTTCGCCGTCGCCCGCTTCGGCGGTCGCACCTGGACGGTGGTCAGCGCCCTGCTGCTGCTCGTGCCGACGGCGCTCGCGGCCGCGGTGCTGCGGCCCGGCGTCCCCTACGGCACGTTGCTGGCGGTCGCCTGCGCGGCCGGTGTCGGCGGCGGCAACTTCGCCTCGTCGATGGCCAACATCAACGCCTTCTACCCGCACCGGCTCAAGGGCTGGGCGCTGGGCGTCAACGCGGGCGGCGGCAACCTGGGCGTGCCCGCCGTGCAACTGCTCGGCCTGCTGGTGCTGGCCACCGCCGGGGCCGGGCACCCCCGGCTGCTGCCGCTGATCTACCTGCCGCTGATCGTGCTCGCGGCCGCCGGGGCCTGGTGGCGGATGGACGACCTGCCGGTGGCCCCCCGCGGGGAGGGGCGGGCGCTGCGGGAGGTCGCCCGCGATCCGTACGGCTGGGCGGTGTCCACCCTGTACATCGGCACCTTCGGCTCCTTCATCGGCTTCGGCTTCGCCTTCGGCCAGGTGCTCCAGGTGCAGTTCCACGAGCGCTTCGACACCCCGGTCAAGGCCGCCGCGCTCACCTTCCTCGGCCCCCTGCTGGGCTCGCTGCTGCGGCCGGTCGGCGGCCGCCTGGCGGACCGGTACGGCGGCGCGCGGGTCACCCTGGCGGCCTTCGCCGCCATGGGCGCCGGGACCGCCATCGTCCTGACGGCCTCCCGGGCGGGCTCGCTGCCGCTGTTCCTCGGCGGGTTCACCGCGCTCTTCGTGCTCAGCGGGATCGGCAACGGTTCGACGTACAAGATGATCCCGGCGCACTACCAGGAGCGCGCCCGGCGCGCCGTCGCGGCCGGGGCCGACCCGGCGGCCGCCGAGGCCGACTCCCGGCGGCGGGCGGTGGCCCTGATCGGGCTGGCGGGGGCGGTGGGGGCGTTCGGCGGGGTGCTGGTGAACCTGGCGTTCCGGCAGTCGTTCCTGGTCAGTCACCACGGGGACGCGGCGTACCTGGGGTTCCTGGCGGTCTACCTGCTCTGTTCGGCGCTGACCTGGGCGGTGTGGCTGCGCCGGCGGTGAGGGCTGTGGGTGGGGGGCGGTGGGGAACCCGTTCGGCGGCGCGCCTGCCGGGTCGTTCGTACGACGATCGGACGACCCGGCGCGCGGGCCCCGGGAGCCCGGGCTAGCGTCGGCCGCACCAAGCCCGACACCCCCGGAGGTTCGCAGTGCAGCGCTGGATCGTCGTGACCGCCCTCACCACCGCCCTGGTGGGCCTGAGCCCCGCCGCCCAGGCCGCTCCCGTCCGTGACGGCGAGCCGTCCGGGACGGTGATCTCCCTCGGTGAGGCCAGGATCGACCCCAAGATCCCCAGCCGGGTCCTGGTCGACGCCACCTACCTCTGCTCGGCCGCCGACGAGGCCCGCTCGCTGACCGTCTCGGTCGAGCAGAAGAACCCGGAGGACGCCGCCTCGACCGCCTTCGGCTCCGCCCGCACCGCCGAGGCCGACATCACCTGCGACGGCAACCAGCAGCAGCGCCAGTTCATGGTCCAGTCCAAGACCTCCAACTGGCTCCCCGACGTCGACGCCGTCGTGATCGCCACCGTCTCCAACATCGGCTCCACCCCGTCCGCCGCCGCGGACTCCCGCCGGATGCGACTCGCCGCCAGCTGATGCCCCCGACCGTCCGGGCCGCCGCCCTCCTGCTCTCCGGCGCCCTCCTGAGCGGGTGCCTCAGCGCCTACGTCGGGGCGGTCCCGGACGAGTCCTCCACCGTCACCGCCCCGCCCTCGACGGGCCCCGCGCCGTCCTCCGCGACCCCCGTCCCCGGCACGGTGACGATCCGCGACTTCGCCTTCGACCCGGCCGACTTCACCGTCCCCCCGGGCTCGGTGGTCACCGTCCGCAACGCGGGCACCGTGACCCACACCCTCACCGCCCAGGACCCCAGCTCCTTCGACACCGGGCCCGTGGCCCCGGGCGCCACCGTCACCTTCACCGCCCCCGGCGCACCGGGCACCTACCCGTACCTCTGCAGCTACCACCACTTCATGCGCGGGCTGCTGACCGTGGCGTAGCGGCGGATTGCCCTACGCTCGTTGCCCTGCACTGTGGGGAGGGGCACGGAGTGGCGAGCGAGACGCGGAACGTGATGACCGAGGTGACGGTCGGGGGATCGGCCGTCCAGGCCGAGCACATCGAGAACCTCTACCTGGGCCATCCGCCAGCCGAGAACGTCGACGACGTACGGTGCGTGGCCGAATCGCGCGTGTGGCGACACGTCCGGGCGGACCGGGACCCGGAACCGTACCGGCGGGTGGCGCTCGCCGCCGTACGGGAGCTGGCCCGGCTGCGGGACGAGGCGCAGCCGGCCGATGACCCGTGGCAGGACCCGGGCGTGGCGGACCGCTTCGCCGAGCGGGTCGGCTGGCTACTGGGAGACCAGCCGCTGGACCTGTACCCGGCCGAGGCGGCGCTGCTGGTGGTGCTCCCGTACCTCTACCGGGTGCGCTCGCTGCAGCTGGCGGCGACACGGACGGCCGTCCGGCCCATCGACCTCCGACCGGCGGACGACCCCGACGGTGACCGTGTGGCGTACGAGCAGTTCATCGAGTCCCACGACCTGCTCGCCCACCGCGCCCGGACCCGGCCCGACGCGGGTGCGCCGATCGGCTGGTGGCTGTTCCACCGGTGGCTCGCCCAGTATGAGGACCTCGCCGACCCGGACGGCGTCACCGAACTGCTCGACCAACTGCCGATGCTCGCCGAACTCGGCGAGACCTTCTCGCCGCGGCGCGTGTGCGCGCTGCTGCACGGGCTGCGACGGGGCCCGGACGTCGGCAACCGCGACTACCTCGCCGGGCTCAGCGCCGACGACCACCTGCGGGCCCCGGGGGAGCAGCACGTCCGCGAGCCGCGGGTGGCCCTGCTGCTGGCCTTGGCCTACGGCACCGCCATCGAGATGACGGTACTGCCCGAGATCGTCGCCGAACACCTCGGCATCCCCCACGAGGTGGACCTCGTGGAGCTGCGCCACACCTTGGAGCAGGCGGTATGGGGCGGCTCGTACGACCTTCCGGTGCTGCGGGCGGAGTGCCACCACGAGGCGGTGGTGGAAGGGCTGCGGGAGTACACTGCCCGGGCGGACGAATTGCTGCACGCCGTCCGCCGGGTGCTCACTGACCATCCGCTCCCCACCCGCCTCACCTCCGACGGGGCGGCACCGGCCGCCGGAGCCTTCACGGGGTGGGCGCGCTTCCGGCTGGACGAGCGGCGGGTCCGCAGCCTCCTGATGGGTGTGGAGCTGTACCGCGACCGGGACTTGGCCGTCCGCGAGCTGTACCAGAACGCCCTCGACGCCTGCCGCTACCGCCGCGCCCGGACGGAATACCTCGACCGCACCAACCCGTTGGCCACCTACTCCTACGAAGGCCGCATCGAGTTCCGCCAGGACGTCGACGAGGACGGTCGCGCCTACCTGGAGTGCCAGGACAACGGCGTCGGCATGGGCGAGGCCGAGCTGCGCGGAGTCTTCTCCAACGCGGGTGCGAGGTTCGCGGAGCAGCTGGACTTCAAACTCGAACGCGCCGAATGGCGGAAGACGGACCCGCCTGTCGAGCTGTATCCCAACAGCCGTTTCGGTATCGGCGTGTTGAGCTACTTCATGCTCGCCGACGAAATCCAGGTCACCACCTGCCGCATGGACGCCACCGGCCAGTTGGGCCCGCTGCTCGACGTCTCCATCTACGGCCCGAGCCACCTCTTCCGCATCGTCGAATGCTCGAATAAAGGTCGTGGACCCGGAACCACAATCCGCTTGTATCTCCGAGACGACATCGACCTCGGCAGGTCGTGGTCCGCGCTGGACGTGTTGGAACGCCTACTGGGCATTGCGGAGTTCGACACGACGGCAGTGCACGGCGAGCGGACGTCTGCCTGGCCGCCGCAGGAGCTGAGGGCACGGGAAGCCCCGCAAGGCGAGGATGTCGGATTCAGCGCCGGTGGTCGGCTCGCCCCCTGGACGGCCGCTCCGGAGGGTGCACAGGTGGTGTGGTGCCAGTACGGCGGATCCCTGCTGATCGACGGCCTGGCAGTCGAGCCGGAGCTGGTTCGAGGGGTCTTTTCTCGGGGACACGGCGGCCTGACCGGGGCGGTGGTGAACCTGAGCGGGGAACTGGCGCCGGGAAAGATGTCGGTCGATCGCCGGCGCGTGATCAGTGATCTCGCGCCGGCGATTCAGAGCTTGCTGGAAGTAGCAGTCGGCGAACTCGTGAGTGGCGGTTCGGACCTTGTGACCTTGGAGTGGATCCAGCGTATTGCAGATGACAGCCTCTTCTTGGCGGATCTGGTGGCTGCCGAAATAGTGCGGAACGGGATGACTCTCTGGTGCGGAGGAGTGGCGTTCGACACCAGTCGAACCGGCGTGTTCCTCGCGGATATCGAGATGTTCACGGATCCTGCAAGGGACGAGATGTTCAGATCGAAGCTCACCGGCGACGTACCGGATCACGTTTTGCTGTGGCGGCTGATGGCTCGCGGGGGTGATTGGGTGCCGGCTGAGATCGTCAGCCTCTGCCCGGAGGTCTCAAACGCCAGGGTTCGCACCGCGATGCCGTCTGACCTGGCGGTACTGGCTTCACGTAGCCGTGACCGCGGCTATAGGTCCTGGCGTGGTAATGAGCTCGGAGACGAGTGGATCTTGAATCTCGCGGCGGAACTGGAGACGACACTGGAGGAAGCAAGAGCAAGGGCTGCGGGCCTCGGTGTCCGCTGGTACGGGATGGGGAGCCGACGGACGGCGTCTGGCGAGAACCGGGCGACGATCACCAATCTCCTGGTCCTTGCCGACATCAATGACATGTCCGTTGCGGATGCCGCAGCCGCCTGGATCCGTGGGGGGCGGACCGTCGAGCAGGAGATCCTGAGTCTCGCGATCGCTGCGGATTCGGACCCCGTGTTCCTTTGGAAGCGAACGGGAAAAGGAAGGTTCTGGAGCGGTCCTCAACCGGGAGGATCGGTCGAGTCCGGGCACATTGCCAAGGCGGCCCGAGTGCTTGGCATGTCGGTCGATCACGTCTGTTCGGCCATCGGGCGGTACGGGATCGGGGCGGACGGTTCAGGACTCCCGCAGAACCCGACGGAGGAGCTCGTCCAGCTTCTCAGTCGAGACCTCGACGGTGAGGCCCCGTGGCTCAGTCGTGCTGTAGAGGTACCAGCAATTCATCTGCTGCGGGCAGTCGCGAAGCTGGGAACTGACCTGGCGCGGATCGCCGAGATGCTGTTGGAGTGTGGATTTCGTCTGTGCACCATCCCGAAGGACGCGAGCGTCGCGGATCTGTACCTCTTCAATGAGTCACAGCTGACCTATGATCGGCTGTTCGAACTGGCCGGGGGGAGGGAGATCGGGTTGGCCGCGGTGGTCGACAGGTACCGGGCCTACGGCTTCGATCTTCCGATGGTGCTGCCGAGCACCTTCACGCGTTTGGATACGGAGTTGTTCTTCCCTGACAGTGCGATGAACTGGAAGGGCCTGCGGGTGGCGGAGGCCATCCCATTCGCGCGAGTCATCCTGGCGGCGAGGGTTCTCCACCGGAGCCCGAGATCACTCGTACAGCATCTGAACTCTCGCGGACTGTCGGTGTCCTGTGATGATCTGCCTGCTGGGCTGACCCTTGACGAAGCGGTGGAACTCTTCAGGAGCCCGATATCGGGGGACGTCTCGGAGCGGTGGGGCAAGCAACGCACGCTGGTCGGTCTGCTGGGGCTGTCGAGGCGAACTGGTCATTCGATGTCCCAGATCGCCACCTGGCTGCGAGAGTGGGGCGTCGACGTCCCCGACCTCGCCGAGACCATCCGCGCCGCCCTCGCCCGGGTCCCCATGGCAGACCCCTCCTGAGGCCGAGATCCGCCCCTGAACAGGCTGTTTACCTCCACCTGAATGTTCTACAGTTCTGTAGAACTACGTGAACGGTGAGACGGGGGCACAGCATGGACAGGCCGCTTCGACTGCCGCAGCAGGACCGGGCCGACTTCGAGACCGAGCTCGGCCGGGCGCTGGCGGCGCCGCAGGTCCGTGCGGCCCGGCGGGACAACGGCGACGAGGCGCGCTGGGTCGAGCGGTTGCGGCGGACGGCGCGGGACAACGCGGAGTACGTGCTGGCCGCCGCGGCGCCGGAGTACGAGCGGTACGCGACGCTGCGGGCGGACGCCGACGCGGTGGCCCGGCTGCCGGTGGAGGAGCCGGCGCGCGGGCGGGTGTCGGGCTGGTGGGGGGTGCTGGGGGTGATCGTGCCGATAGTCGCGGTGGTCGCCGCCGTGGCGTTCCTGCTGCTCGGCTACGTGTTGGGGCTCTCCGAGGACCTGGCGGTGCTGGGTCGGGCGCTGCTGGAGGCCGGCTGGGTGGCGGGCGGGATCGCCGCGGTGTGCCTGGTGGTGGGCGGGTTGGGGCTGCTGGGGTCGGCGGCCCGGGGGAGCGGGCCGGTGGAGGAGGTCGGCGCCGCCGGGGAGTTGGTGCGCGCACGGGAGGCCTGGCGGTCGGCGCTGGCGGAGCGCGGGCTGCTGCCGTTCCTGGTGGCGCAGGCGAACACGGGGCGTCGGGTCTGACGGTGCGGCGCCATGCCAAGCCGAGGTGGGGGCGGGTAAGGGGGAGTTAAAATCCCTGCCCGCCAACGGCGTTGGCGGTGTGGCCGGTTCGGGGGCGACCGGGCCGGGCGGGGTGCGGCGGGCGGGCCCGCCGGGGCCCCGGCGGTGGGTCCGTGGGCACGGGGATGCCGCAGCGTCGGGTGGCGCGGGGCCCTTGTGTGCGAGATGCAGTGAAATATCATATGGCGCATTGCACAAGCGGCTCCCAGGGGCGGGATCCGGTTCCCCGTCCGCCCACCGCGCAGCGTGCGTCCCCTCCCCCTCACGTCACGAGAGACGGAACCCGACCCGTGTTCAGATTCCGATCACGCTCCTCCGACCGGGCCCGACGCGCCCCGAGGACCGCCCTGGTGGCGCTCGCCGCCGCCCTCGCGGGCGCCGCGCTCAGCAGCCCGCTGTCCGCGATGGCCGACCCCCACGCGCCGCAGGCCGCCACCGTCGCCGTCCGGCCGGGCACCCCGAAGACCGACCGGGCCCCGTCGACGTCCGGCCCGCGCCGGGCGATGGCGGCCCGGCCCGGTCCGGTCGCCGCCTCGGCCAAGTCCGGCGGCGGCGCCGGGAAGGCGCAGCAGTTGGTGGACGGCGCCGACCCGGGCAGCGGCACCAAGGACGGTGACGGCTCGGTCGCGAACGAGTACGACCTCCAGGTCACGTACAAGGGCGGCCAGGAGTCCAGCGGGGTGGTGATCGGCGCGCCCAAGGTGTACCTGGTGCTCTGGGGCTCCCAGTGGGGGAGCGCGTCGACCAACTCGACCGGCGACACCGTGGTGACCGGCGACCCGGACCAGGCGGCCCCGTACCAGCAGGACTTCTTCAAGGGCCTCGGCAGTGCGGGCGACGGCTGGAGCGCGGTGCTGACCCAGTACTGCGAGGGCGTCGCCGCCGGCTCCGTGCAGTGCCCGGCCGGGGCCGCGCACATCCCGTACCCGCAGCCCGGCAGCGTGCTCGCGGGCGTCTGGGTGGACAACGCCGCCCCGGCGCCGCAGGCCGCCACGGAGCCGCAGCTCGGTGCCGAGGCGCTGGCCGCGGCCAAGCACTTCGGCAACCTGACCGAGGCGCAGAACCGCAACGTGCAGTACGTCATCGACTCGCCGCAGGGCACCGACCCGGACAAGTGGAAGGAGCTGGGCTACTGCGCCTGGCACGACTTCCAGCGCTCCCAGTACGGCCAACTCGCCTACACCAACATGCCGTACCTGACGGACGTGGCCGGCTGCGGCACCAACTGGTTCGGCGAGAACACCCCGCGCGGCCGACTCGACGGCTACGGCATCATCGGCGGCCACGAGTACGCGGAGACGGTGACCGACCCGAACACCCCGGGCGGCTGGACCGACGCCACCGGCCAGGAGGTCGCCGACAAGTGCGCCTGGATCCCGAAGGGTTCCAACGGCGGGCTGTTCACCGAGGACCTGGCGACGGGCAGCTTCCCGCTCCAGACGCTGTGGTCCAACTCCGACCACCTGTGCACGGGTTCGGACCCGATCGTGGCCACGCCGCCGGTCTCGCTGAGCACCATGTGCGATCGCACCGACAAGGCCGGTCAGCCGCTGTCGATACCGGCGGTGGGCGTCTCCGGCACCGGCGCGGCCCTGACCTACGGCGCCACCGGGCTGCCCCAGGGGCTGGCCATCGACCCGACCAGCGGCGTGATCTCCGGAACCGCGGCCGCGACCGGCGGCTACCAGCGGATCACCGTGACGGCGACGGACCCGGCGGGCCGGAGCGCGTCCACCGGCTTCTGGGAGAGCGTCGGCGCCGCCGGCGGCACGGGCTGCGGCGGGATCGAGCAGCTGATCGACCCCGGCTTCGAGAACGGTTCGGCCGACGTCAACCACACGGTGATGACGGACGCCTGGAGCCCGTCGGGCTACAACATCATCACCCCGTCCAGCCTGCACGCGCCGCACTCCGGCTCCTGGTACGCCTGGCTGGGCCAGAACACCGGCACGGACGACTCCATCACCACCTACCTGAACACCTACCCGGGCTTCGGGCAGGCGACCTTCTCCTTCTGGCTGGACGTGGAGTCGGCCGGCGCCTCGACCGGCTCGCCGGACACCCTGTCGCTGGTGGCGATCAACCAGTACACCGGTCAGCCGATCGGCACGGTGAAGACCTGGACCAGCCAGAACCCGACCAGCGGCTACCAGTACCAGTCGGTGGACCTCTCCCCGGTCATCGGCCAGGTCGGCTGGGGGACCACCATCGGGCTCAAGCTGGTCTCGCACGAGACCGGCACCAGCCCGACCACCGCGTTCCTGATCGACGACGCCTCGGGCCGGGAGAGCTGAGCGGTCCCTCGGGCCGGGAGAGCTGAGCGGCCCCTCGGGCCGCGAGCGCTGAACGGACGATCGGGCCGGGAGAGCTGAGCGGTCGACGGATCTCCCGAACGCACGCCCCGGCACCGCGAACCCGCGGTGCCGGGGCCGTCGCCGTGTCCGGCCGTCCTGGGGCATCGGTCGGTCAGGGCTCCAGCAGCGGCCGGGTCCCGGTGCGGGTCCTGGCGGCGTCGACCAGGAGCTGGACGGCGTCCAGCGGGAGGTCGAGCCGGCGGGCGATCCACGGGGCCGGGCGGCCGGTCCGGGCGAGCATCCAGGCGGAGTACAACTGCCCGAGCTGCGGGGCGTGTTCGGCGAGCAGCAGTGGGCGGACCGCCTCCATCGGGAAGCCTTCGAGCGCCCGGGCGCTGTACTCGCGTCCGTTGGGGCCGGGCGGCGGGAGCGGGAGCGGGCGGCGGGCGTCGAGCCAGCGGCCGAACAGGAGGGCGCCGACGGCCAGCAGGCCGGAACAGGAGGCGCCGATCAACAGGCCGCCGACGACCGGGCGGGCGTCCTCCTCGGCGAGGTTGAGGGCGATCTCCTCCAGGACGAGCAGTCCGAGGACGGCGGCCAGGACGGCCGCCTCGCGGGGGCGGGGGAAGAGCCGGGACGTCGTCATGGGGAACCTCTTCCTCGGCAGGGGGGGCCGGGGGCGGGGGCGGGCGCGGCGAATCACCTTCCGTACAACGGCGGCGGGGCGGTCCGGGGTGTGCCCGGAGAGTGGGGAAGTGACTTTTGCCAGACGTGAGTTGACGGATCGTCAGGAAAAACTGACGGAATGTCAGCTGCTCATGGGAGGGTCGTGGTTCTGCCGCTGGGGGACTCGACGGTGCGGGGGTGGAAGCGGGCGTCGAGCGGTGTGCGGCCCGGGTGCTCCGGAGCGGTGCGGTCCAGGTGGCTCGCCTCCTTCCGGTCGGGCGCGCCGGGACGGTGCGGACGTCGACGGGGGTGGGGCTCACCTTCGGACTGCCGTCAGCATAGCCCGGGCATGCCAACTTCGACAGGCTTGTCGAAGTTGGCATGCGGAGCGGCCGACTCCCCTCCGCCCCTGGATGATCCACCAGGGGACGGCAGTCGCGCCTGGTGCCCGGACCCACTCGTGGGACGCCGGGACGGAGGGCTTGAATCGCCCCATCGAACGAAAACGACCGGATGGGACCGGACGAGACCGAATGGGACCGGCCGGGACCGGACGGGGACGGTGGGGCGAGATGGACCTGAACACGGTGACCGAGCTGCGGGACGCCCGCCTCGGTGGCGCCTGGCGTCCCGGTGACGCCTGGCTCGGCGGGGGGACGTACCTGTTCTCCGAGCCCCAGCCGCACATCCGGCGGCTGATCGACCTCGGCCGGATGGGCTGGGAGCCGCTCACCCGCACCCCGGACGGCGGCCTGGAGATCGCCGCGACCTGCACCGTCGCCCAGCTCTCCCGGTACGGCCGCACAGCGGCGGACGGGTCGGCGGCGGACCGGGTGGCCGCGCCGCTGGTCGAGCAGTGCTGCCGGGCGTTCCTGGCCTCCTGGAAGATCTGGCACATGGCGACCGTCGGCGGCAACCTCTGCAACGCCCTGCCGGCCGGCCCGATGATCTCGCTCACCGCGGCCCTGGACGGCGTCTGCCTGCTGCGCGCCCCCTCCGGCGAGTACCGCCGGGTCCCGGTGGCGCGGTTCGTCACCGGCGCCGGGCGCAAGGACCTCCGGCCCGGTGAACTGCTGCGCTCGGTCACCCTGCCGGCCCGCGCGCTGGCGAGCCGGACGGCCTTCCGGCAGGCCTCGCTGTACGGACTGGGCCGCTCCGCCGCCCTGGTGATCGGCACCCTGGACCCGCTGGACGGCTCGCTCACCCTGACCGTGACCGCCTCGACCGTGCGCCCGTTCCGGTTCTGGTTCCCGCCCGCCCCGAACGCGGCCGCGGTCGCGGAGGCGCTGCGCGACGGCATCCGGCCGGAGGAGTACTTCGACGACATCCACGGGTTGCCCGCCTGGCGCCGGCACCTGACCTTCCGCTTCGCCGAGGAGATCCGGCACGAGCTCGTCCGGTCGACCGGGGAGGCGGCGCGATGAGCTTCGCGATGCGGGTCAACGGCCGTCCCACCGACACCGAGCCGCGCCCCGGCCAGTGCCTGCGCACCTATCTGCGCGAGCGCGGCTGGTTCGGGGTGAAGAAGGGCTGCGACGCGGGCGACTGCGGCGCCTGCACCGTCCAGGTCGACGGCGCCCCGGTGCACAGCTGCCTCTACCCGGCGGCCCGCGCCGAGGGCCGGTCCGTCACCACCGTGGAGGGCCTGGCGGGCCCGGACGGCGAACTGCACCCGGTGCAACAGCGGTTCCTGGACGCCCAGGGCTTCCAGTGCGGCTTCTGCACGGCCGGCTTCCTGATGACCACCGCCGCCCTGGACGAGGAGCAACGCGCCGACCTGCCAAGGGCGTTGAAGGGCAACCTGTGCCGCTGCACCGGCTACCGGGCGATCGAGGACGCGGTCAACGGCGTCCGCCACACCGAGGAGCCCGACCCGGGCCACGCCGTCGGCCGCAACCTGGGCGCCCCGGCCGGCCCGCAGGTGGTCACCGGCACCGCCCGCTACACCTTCGACGTCGAGGTCCCCGGCCTGCTGCACATGAAGCTGCTGCGCTCCCCGCACCCGCACGCCCGGATCCTCGCCGTCGACACCGCGGCCGCGCTGCGCGTCCCCGGGGTGCACGCCGTGTTCACCCACCACGACGCGCCCGAGCGGCTGTACTCCTCGGCCCGGCACGAGCACCCCACCGAGGACCCGGACGACACCCGGGTGCTGGACGACGTGGTGCGCTTCGTCGGCCAGCGGGTCGCCGCGGTGGTCGCCGACACCGAGGCCGCCGCCGAGGAGGGCTGCCGGCGGGTCGTCGTCGAGTACCAGCGGCTCCCGCACGTGCTCGACCCGGAGGAGGCGATGGCCCCCGGCGCGCCGGTGCTGCACCCGAAGGGGCCGGAGGCCCGGATCGCCCGCCCGGAGCAGAACGTCTGCGGCGAGGTGCACGGCGAACTCGGCAGCGTGGCCGAGGGGTTCGCGCAGGCCGACGTGGTGTACGAGGAGACCTTCCGCACCCAGCGGGTCCAGCACGCCAGCCTGGAGACGCACGGCTGCGTGGCGTACTTCGAGGACGACGGGCGGCTGGTGGTCCGCTCCAGCACCCAGGTGCCCTTCCTCACCCGGCGCGCGCTGTGCGCGCTGTACGACCTGCCCCCGGAGCGGGTCCGGGTGGTGGCCGGCCGGGTCGGCGGCGGCTTCGGCGGCAAGCAGGAGATGCTCACCGAGGACATCGCGGTGCTCGCCGCACTGCGCCTGCGCCGCCCGGTGAAGCTGGAGTTCACCCGGGCCGAGCAGTTCTTCGGCGCGACCACCCGGCACCCGTTCACCGTCACCGTCAAGGCGGGCGCGAGGGCGGACGGCACGCTGACCGCACTGCAGTTCCGGGTGGTGGCGAACACCGGGGCGTACGGCAACCACGGCCCGGCGGTGATGTTCCACAGCGTCGGCGAGTCGATGGGCGTCTACCGGGTGCCGCACAAGAAGGTCGACGCGTACTCGGTGTACACCAACGCCGTCCCGGCCGGGGCGTTCCGCGGCTACGGCCTCGGACAGGTGACCTTCGCCGTCGAGTCCGCGATGGACGAACTCGCCCGCCGGCTCGGCGTCGACCCGCTGGAGTTCCGCGAGCGCAACGTGATCGGGCCCGGCGAGCCGATGCTCAGCCCCGGCGGCGAGGAGGAGGACCTGCACATCGCCAGCTACGGCCTGGACCAGTGCCTCCAGGTGGTCCGCGACGCCCTCGCCGACGACCGCAGTGCGGCGGACGCCCCCGAGGGCTGGCTGGTCGGCCAGGGCTTCGCGATGGCGATGATCGCCACCGGCCCGCCCGGCGGGCACTTCGCCGACGCCACGGTGACGCTGCTGGAGGACGGCGGCTACGACCTGGCCGTGGGCACCGCCGAGTTCGGCAACGGCACCACCACCGTGCACCGGCAGATCGCAGCCGGTGCGCTCGGCACGACCGTCGAGCGGATCGCCGTCCGGCAGTCCGACACCGACGTGGTCCGGCACGACACCGGCGCCTTCGGCTCGGCCGGCACCGTGGTCGCGGGCAAGGCGGTGCTGCGGGCCGCCGACGCGCTCGCCGAGCGGCTCACCGCCTTCGCCGCCGAGTACGCCCGCAGCCCGCGCGCCCTGGTGCGGCTCGGCGCCGAGGCGGTGGAGTGCGAGGGGCGGAGCATCCCGCTGAAGGAGCTGCACCAGGCGGCGCGCGGGCGCGGGGTGGAGCTGTCGGCCGCCGGGCACTGGGGCGGTTCGCCGCGCTCGGTGGCCTTCAACTCGCAGTGGTTCCGGATCGCCGTCGATCCCGGCACCGGGGAGATCCGCATCCTGCGCAGCGTCCACGGTGCCGACGCCGGGCGGGTGATGAACCCGATGCAGTGCCGCGGCCAGGTCGAGGGCGGGGTCGCCCAGGCGCTCGGCGCCACCCTGTTCGAACGGGTGCTGCTGGACGGGAACGGGGAGGTCACCACGGCGGCCTTCCGCCGCTACCGGCTCCCGGCGTACGCGGACGTGCCGCGCACCGAGGTGCACTTCAGCACCACCTCGGACGCGATCGGCCCGCTCGGCGCCAAGTCGATGAGCGAGAGCCCGTTCAACCCGGTCGCCCCGGCGTTCGCCAACGCGCTGCGGGACGCCACCGGCATCCGCTTCACCGACCCGCCGTTCCTGCGCGACCGGGTCTGGCAGGCGCTGGCCGACCGGGCGGAGCTGCCGGACGCCTCCTGAGCCCCGGCTCCCGCACGGGCCCCGGCTCCTGCACGGGCCCCGGCTTCCGCACGGCCCGGCCCCGGCCGCCTCGGACATGGCACCCGCCGCCTCGGCGGGGCGCGCCGAGGCGGCGGGGCGTCTGGAGGGGCGGAGCGTACGGCGGCGGGCCGCTCGGACCGGCAGGCCCGGAGATCGCGCGCCGGGCGGTCAGCGCGCGAGCAGCGGCAGCGGTGCTCCCGTACGGGCGGTCAGTTCCAGCCGGGTCAGCAGCGCCGACGGCGAGACCTCGACCACCCGGCAGCCGGCCCGGTGCCGGCAGTACCGGGCGACCGTGGTGCCGCGCAGCAGGTCGAAGCGGCGCCGGGTGGCGGCGCCGAGGACGAGCAGGTCGTCCGGTCCGGTGACGGCGGCGAGCAGGGCGGGCCCCGGTTCGGAGTTCACCACCACGGGGTGGATGACCAGCCCGGACGGGTACCCGCCGTAGGCCTGCTCGAAGGCGATGTCCAGCCGCCGCCGGGCGGTGTGCTCCAGTTCGGAGAGCGGGCGCAGCCCGTCCTTGTCGTGCGTTGTCCAGGCCGCGACCGGCACCAGCACGGCGTCCAGCCGGGCCGCCTCGCCGACGGCGTGGTAGAGGGCGGCCAGACTGCTCAGGGACCCGCTCAGGCCGACGATCACTCGGGTGGTCCCGGCTGTGGTCTCGGTGGTCATGGCCGTTCGCCTCCGTCTCTCCGGTAGCTCACTCCGGTCGAGTTCTGCCGGTTCGGTGCTCCTTGCTTCGGATGACTCCAGTGAACCCCGGAACGGGCCGGTCCGTACCGGTGCTGACACCTCCATGACGCCGGTCGCACACATCTTGACGGCCTCCTGACAGCGGTGTCGCCCGGACGGCGTCAGCCCAGTCCCGGTACGAACTCGATCAGCAGGTCGATCGCCTTGATGCCGAGGAACGGCAGGACCAGCCCGCCCAGGCCGTACACCCGCAGGTTGCGGCGGAGCAGGTCGGTGGCGGAGGAGGGCTGGTAGCGCACGCCGCGCAGGGCGAGCGGGATCAGGGCGACGATGATCAGCGCGTTGAAGATGATCGCGGAGGCGATCGCGGACTGCGGGCTGTGCAGGCCCATGATGTTGAGGTCGTGCAGCCCGGGGTAGGCGTGGGCGAACATCGCGGGGATGATCGCGAAGAACTTCGCCACGTCGTTGGTGATCGAGAAGGTGGTCAACGCACCGCGGGTGATGAGGAGTTGCTTGCCGACCCGGACGATGTCGATGAGCTTCGCCGGGTTGGAGTCGAGGTCGACCATGTTGCCGGCCTCCTTGGCGGCCGGGGTGCCGGAGTTCATCGCCACGCCGACGTCGGCCTGGGCGAGGGCGGGGGCGTCGTTGGTGCCGTCGCCGGTCATCGCGACCATGTTCCCGGCGGCCTGCTCGCGCTTGAGGTGGGCGAGCTTGTCCTCCGGGGTGGCCTCGGCCAGGTAGTCGTCCACCCCGGCCTCCTCGGCGATCGCCCGGGCGGTCAGCGGGTTGTCGCCGGTGACCATGACGGTGCGGATGCCCATCCGGCGCAGCTCGGCGAAGCGCTCGGCGATGCCCTCCTTGATCACGTCCTTGAGCTCGACGACGCCGAGCGCGCGGGCGCCGTGCCGGTCGTGCACGGCGACCAGCAGCGGGGTGCCGCCGGCCTCGGCGATCCGGTCGACCAGCGGTTTGGCCTCCATCGGGATCCGCCCGCCGGAGTCCACCACCCAGCGGGCGACCGCCGCGGCCGCGCCCTTGCGGATCAGGCAGCCGGTGCCGTCGGGCCAGCCGAGGTCGACGCCGCTCATCCGGCTGTGCGCGGAGAACGGGACCGGCTGCTGCTCGCCGAGTTCGCCGGGAGCCCGTGGCGGCACCCAGTACTGACGGTTCGTCAGCTCGACGATGGAGCGCCCCTCCGGGGTCTCGTCCGCGACGGAGGCCAACTGGGCGGCCTCGGCGAGCTGTTCGACGGTGGCGCCGGGCAGCGGGTGCAGGGCGACGGCCCGGCGGTTGCCGTG
This sequence comes from Kitasatospora sp. NPDC089797, assembly GCF_040684795.1. NCBI lineage: Bacteria > Bacillati > Actinomycetota > Actinomycetes > Kitasatosporales > Streptomycetaceae > Kitasatospora > Kitasatospora sp. NPDC089797. The sequence continues at coordinate 39,608 of NZ_JBFBGS010000015.1, forward strand.
GGTGATGGTGCCGGTCTTGTCCAGCAGCAGCACGTCCACGTCGCCGGCGGCCTCGACCGCCCGGCCGGACAGGGCGATCACGTTGCGCTGCACCAGCCGGTCCATCCCGGCGATGCCGATCGCGGACAGCAGCGCGCCGATCGTGGTGGGGATGAGCGCGACCATCAGGGCCACCAGCACGATGGTGGTCTGCGGGGCGTGGGCGTACATCGCCATCGGCTGGAGCGAGACGACGGACAGCAGGAAGACGATGGTGAGCGAGGCCAGCAGGATGTTGAGCGCGATCTCGTTCGGCGTCTTCTGCCGGTTCGCGCCCTCGACCAGGGAGATCATCCGGTCCACGAAGCTCTGCCCGGGGCGGGAGGTGACCCGGACGACCAGGTGGTCGGAGAGCACCCTGGTGCCGCCGGTGACGGCCGTGCGGTCGCCGCCGGACTCGCGGATGACGGGCGCCGACTCGCCGGTGATCGCGGACTCGTCCACGCTCGCGACGCCCTCGACCACCTCGCCGTCCTGCGGGATCGCCTCCCCGGCCGGTACCAGCACGATGTCGTGCAGCATCAACTCCTCGGCGGGCAGCACCTCGTGGCGGTGGTCGGGGGTGCCGACCCGCCAGTGCAGCAGCCGTCGGGCGGTCATGCCCGCCTGGGCGCGGCGCAGCGAGTCGGCCTGCGCCTTGCCGCGCGCCTCGGCGACGGCTTCGGCGAGGTTGGCGAACAGCACGGTCAGCCAGAGCCAGAAGGAGATCACCCAGGCGAAGACGCCCGGGTGGAGGACGGCGCTGATGGTGGTGAGCGCCGAGCCGGTCTCGACCACCATCATCACCGGGTTGCGCAGCATGGTGCGCGGGTGGAGCTTGCGGACGGCGGCGGGCAGTGCCTCGGCCAGCTGCCGCTTGGTGATCAGGGTGCGGCGGCCCCGGGGCGAGGACGGACGGTGGCCCGGATGGTGCTCCGGGGGCTGTCCGGGCGTCTGCCCGGTGGGTTGCCCGGGCGCGGCGGCCGGGCGTCGGAACCAGTCGGTTCGGGGGGCGGTGGCATCCGGTGTGGTGAGGGCCGAACGGCGCATCGTCTCGGGGGACCTTCCGGGCCGCCCCGCGCTCGGCTTCCCGGCGGCGGGGCGGCGGACTCGGTGGCGGCGGGGACGGGCCACAGCCCACCACCGGTTTCCGGCGGGCCATGCGGCTCTTGACGCGGGCTTGGCGGGACGGCGCCGTTTCTTGACATTTCCCTGACACTGATGATCGAACCGGGCTCCGACCTGCACGAACGACTGTTCGCATGGCTGTTCGTGGCACCGGGACGACCGGAATGTCAGGAAGTCGTCAAGGTACGCCCGCGATGCGTAGGCCGTGCGTCAAGGCCGGGTGCGGTCGGCGCACGGAAGGTCTCCACTGGTGCTGAGGGCCGTCGTCCCGGTGGCCCGCCCGACTCCGGAGGAGCCCGCCGTGACCACCGTCACCGCCGTCATCGACACCGTCGACACCGACCGACCGGGCCGGCCCGACCGTTCGCCCCGACCGCAGGGACGGCCCGTCCGCCTGGTGCCCGCGACCGCCTACCAGGACCAGCCCGAGCCGCCCGAACCGGCCGGGCTCCAGGACCCGGTCGACCGGGCCCGGACCCGCCCGACGAACTGCCGGTTCGCGATGCACTTCGAGGACTGACCCCGCCACCCCTCCCGACCACCCGTAGGAGCACCCGACATGACCCAGCTCATCGCCCCGCCCGTCCCCTCCGCCCCGGCGACCGCCTCCGCGACCGCCCCCGCCGACGCGCTCGGCGGCCCCTGGCCGGCCTCGGCGCGGCCCGGCCCGGGCGGCGAGGTGCTGGTCGGCGGAGTGGGACTGGCCGAGGCGGCCGAGCGGTTCGGCACCCCGCTGTACGTGCTGGACGAGGGTGAGGTGCGCGGCCGTGCCCGGGCCTACCGGCGGGCCCTGCCGCACGCCGAGGTGCTGTACGCGGCCAAGGCCTTCCTGTGCAGCGCGATGGCCGACTGGGTGGCCGAAGAGGGGCTGGGCCTGGACGTCTGCTCGGCCGGCGAGCTGTGGCTGGCCGTCTCGGCCGGGTTCCCGGCCCAGCGGATCCTGCTGCACGGCAACGCCAAGTCCCCGGAGGAACTGCGGCTGGCGCGGCGGCTGCGGGTCGGACGGATCGTGATCGACGGCCCGGCCGAGATCGCCCGGCTGGCGGCCCTGGTGGCCGCCGACACCCCGCAGAAGGTGCTGGTGCGGGTGGTGCCCGGGATCGCCGCCGGGCACCACGCGGCGGTCCGGACCGGGGTCGGCGGGCAGAAGTTCGGCTTCCCGATCGAGGGCGGCGACGCGGCCGACGCGATCGCCCGGGTGCTCGACCAGCCCGGGCTCGAACTCGCGGGCCTGCACTGCCACCTGGGCTCGCAGATCACCTCGGTCGAGCCCTACCTCCAGGCGGTGGACGCGCTGGTGCGGCTGCTCGCCGAGGTGCGCGACCGGCACGACGTGGAGCTGCCGGAGCTGGACCTCGGCGGCGGACACGGCATCCGCTACCTGCCCGGGGACGAGGAGTTGGACCTCGCCGAGTTCGCGGTCCGGGTGACCGACCGGCTGGCGGTGCGCTGCGCGGAGGCCGGGCTGGAGGTTCCGAAGCTGATCGTCGAACCCGGCCGGGCGGTGGCCGGCCCGGCCGCGGCGGCGGTGTACCGGGTGCTGTCGGTCAAGCACACGGCGGACGGCCGCTGCTTCGCCGCCGTGGACGGCGGGATGAGCGACAACCCGCGGCCGGCGCTGTACGGATCGCCGTACAGCGTGCGGCTGGTGGGCCGCCGCTCCGACGCGGGCGCGATGCGGGTGGACGTGGTCGGCCGGCACTGCGAGGCCGGGGACGTCCTGGTCCGCGACGCGGTGCTGCCCGCCGACCTGCGCCCCGGCGACCTGCTGGCGGTGCCGGCGGCCGGGGCGTACCAGCTGTCGATGGCCTCCGGCTACAACCTGGTCGGGCGTCCGGCGGTGGCGGCGGTCAAGGACGGCCGGGCCCGGCTGCTGATCCGGCGGGAGACCGTCGAGGACTTCCGGCTGCGCGAAGTCGGGCGCTGAGGGCGGGAACCGGAGGCCCGCGCGGCGTCAGAGCCGGGCGCGCAGCACGTCGACCTCGCAGCCCGGCGCGGCCGGGTCGAAGCCGTGCTCGGCGAGCCAGCGGACCGCCACCAGGCTGCGCAGCGACCACCAGGCGCGGATCAGTTCGGTGTCGACCCCGGCGTCGGCGCCGTAGCCGGTCAGCACGTCGGCGAGGTGCTCCTCGTGTCCGAGCGTCAGGACGGCGAGGTCGAACAGGGCGTCGCCGCGGCCGGCCTCGGACCAGTCGATCACGCCGGTGACCTCGTCGCCGTCGACGAACACGTGGGAGGCCTGGAGGTCGCCGTGGGTGAACACCGGTGTCCACGGCCGGAGTACGGACTCGGCGATCCGGCGGTTGACCCGCACCAGTTCGGCGGGCAGGACGTCGTTGTCGACGAGCCACGCGCACTCGTCGTCGAGCCGGGCCGCGAGCCCCTCGGGGCTCGGGCCGGGCCAGGGCGGCAGCGGCGCCGCGTGCAGCCTCCGGACGACGGCCCCCGCCGCGGCCCAGGCCCGGGGCGAGGCCGTCGACGGCTGGCCGAGCCGGCCGAGCGCCGTCCCGCGGAGGGCGGCCAGGGCGAGCACCGGCGGTTCGTGCCAGCGGACTTCGGGCGTCGGGACGGGCGCCAGCGCCAGCGCCGCGGCCTCGACCTCGGCCCGCGCCCGGTCGGCGTCGACCTTCAGGAACACCCCGCCGACCCGCAGGGTGGCCCGCTCGCTGTGGGCGACGATGACCTCGACCTCTTCCACGGCGGTCATTGTCCCCGGGCGGGGCACCGGTGTCGCCGGGATTTCCGCGCCGTACCCGCCCTCCCGTCCCCGGCGGCCTACCGCGGGCAGCCCGCGTCGGCGATCACGTAGTAGCCGGGGGAGGTCTCCTCCAGGGTGTGGGTGGTGAAGACGTTCCACAGGCCCATGTCCTGGCCGGAGCCGTTGGCGTACGTGGACCCGCCGCTCCGGTGGGCGCGGCCGGCCACGGTCTGCTGGTAGTTGTCGGCGGTGTAGCAGCGCGGGGCGGCGCCGGTCGTGGCGGCGTCGACGGTGGCCGAGCGGGTGCCGTCGCTGCCGGTGGAGTCGACGGCGGCGACCGCGTAGCCGTACGCGGTGCCGGCGGACAGGCCGCTGTCGGTGTAGGAAGTACCGGTCACCGCACCGGTGTTGACCTTGGTACCGTCCCGGTAGACGTCGTAGGAGACGGCACCGTCGACGGCGTTCCAGGACAGCGAGACCGAGACGGCCGTGCTGCCGGTGACGGCGAGGCCGCCCGGCGCCGGGAGCCCGCCGCCGCTCGCGGGCGCGGCGAGGCCCCAGAAGCGGGCGGTGTAGTAGCTGGAGCAGACGGCGGCGAGGAAGTACGCCCCGGTGGTGCCGCACTGGTCGGGGCCGGACCCGGGGTCGACGGCGAGGCCGTGGCCCATGCCCGCGACGGAGTACAGCTCGACGGCCGGGGTGCCGGTGCCGTCGTCGTACGTGGTCAGGGTGGTGCCGCCGGGCAGGTTCCGGGTGCTGGAGGGCGTCTGTCCGATGCCCCACACGTCGGTCCACTGGTCGCGCAGCTCGGTGCCGTTGACCGGGCGGACGGTGTAGTCGGCGGTGCCCTGCCAGATCGCCACCCGCGGCCACGGGCCGCCGTATCCGGGGTCGGAGCCGCGGACCTTGTCGCCCCACTGGGCCGGGGTGAGGCCCGAGCCGCCGCTCTGGCAGCCGGCGGCGGCGCTCTGGGTGGTGGCGCACTGGGCGGGCAGGCCGGAGTCGACGGCGCCGCCGGCGAACACGTCGGGGTAGTCGGCCAGCAGGTCGGCGGTCAGGCCGCCGCCCGCGGACAGGCCGGTGACGAACACCCGGTGGGGGTCCGAGCCGTAGAGCGTCTCCGCCCGGCTCACCATCTGGACGACCGACGCGGCCTCGCCGTGTCCGCGGGTGTCCTTGCCGGAGTCGAACCAACTGAAGCAGGACAGCGGGTTGTTGCCCGCGTCCGTCTGCGGGAGGACCACGGCGAAGCGGTAGGTGTCGGCGAGCTCGGGCCAGCCGGAGCCGTGCTCGTAGTCGGTCGCGGTCTGGGTGCAGCCGTGCAGGGCGACCACCAGCGGTGCCCCGGCGGGCAGGCCGGCCGGCAGGTAGCTGTACATCGTGAGGTTGCCGGGGTTCGGGCCGAAGTCGCCCACCTGATGGAAGGTCCCGCTGGCGGCGGCGGCGGTGGTGGAGGTGGTGGTGACGGTGGCGGTGGCGGTCGAGGTGGCGGCGCGGGCCGGGGCGGCGCCGGTCACCAGGCCGAGGACGAGGACGAGCGCGGAGAGGACGGCGAGGAGGAGGGCGGGTACGCGCCTGCACGCGGGTTCGGACATGGCTTGGCTCCCAGGGCGAGATCGTGCGGTGAAGCATGGGGGCCGGCGACGGTGGGGGACATGGACGGGAGGCCCACTCCGGACCGCCCGGTTCTGTGCCCCGGGGCCATCGTCAAGCGGCGCCGGGGGCGCCGGATCGGGAGCGTGCGGCGTCGCCGGGTCGGGAGGGCCCGGCGGCGGGTTCCGGGGGTCGGGGTGCCGTCGGCCGCCCCGAACCCGTTCGAGTGAACGGCCGCCCGGTTGCTTCGTCCACGGCCGTCAACCGGCCAAGCTGGGCCGCGAATCGGTGGAACCCCCGGAGGAAAGGCCGTTCGATGACGCGCGCGCTGATCGTGGTGGATGTGCAGAAGGACTTCTGCGAGGGCGGCAGCGTGCCGGTCGACGGCGGGGCCGACCGGGCACGGGCGATCGCCGCGCTGATCCAGGGGCCGGAACGGGAGGGCTGGTCCCGGGTGGTGGCGACCCGGGACCACCACGTCCACCCCGGCGGCCACTTCTCCGAGCGGCCCGACTTCCACGACTCCTTCCCGGCGCACTGCGTGGTCGGCACCGAGGGCGGCGAGTTCCACCCCGCCTTCGCCCCCGCGGTGGAGGCGGGCGCGGTGGACGAGGTGTTCTACAAGGGGGCCCGCTCCGCCTCGAGGAGCGGCTTCGAGGGCTTCACCGCCGACGGCACCCCGCTCGCCGACTGGCTGCACGACCGGGGCGTCGACGCCGTCGACGTGGTCGGCATCGCCACCGACCGCTGCGTCAAGGCCACCGCCCTGGACGCCCTGCGGGCCGGCTTCGACGCCCGGGTGCTGCTGGACTACACGGCGGGCGTGGCGACCGCCAGCACGGACGCCGCCCTCACCGAACTGCGCACCGCAGGAGTGGACTTGACCGGCGCCCCGGTCGTCCACCGCTGACCGCAGCGGCTGCCGTGAACACCCACCCCGCGCGCGTCCGCCACCCGGTGGCGTTCACCCGCCCGCTGCGTGCGAAGGCTCCCACGGATCGAACGCCCACCCGGGGAACCGGCCGCCGAGGTAGGGCAGATGGGCGGCCCAGTCGCCGACGGACAGCGGCCGTACGGGTTTCAGTGCGATGCGGCGGTCCGGCCCGACCGTGAACCCCCAGCGGAACCCGGCCAGCGGCAGGACCCGTCGCACGCCGTCGTCCAGCGGCGTCCAGGCGAGGAAGCTGTGCGCGGTCCAGTCGAGGGGCTCCCACTCGGCACGGGACGGCGCGTCGAACAGGGTGGGGTGGACGCCGAAGAACGCGTAGGGCGAGGGCGCGTCCTCGAAGAGGACGAACGGGTCCAGGTCGAAGGCCGCCCCGGCGGAGGGGTTGTCCGTCGACCGCACCAACTGGACCCAGCCGCAGAGGGCCCGGTAGCCGAGCCCGGGGTGGTCCACCACGGCCGTACAGACGGGGAAGCCGGCCGCCGAGGGGGGTTTGCCGATCGCGACCGGGTCGTCCACCGGCGCCACGGTCACGGTCACCGAGCCCGGGCGGTCGTCTCGCGAGAAGGAGAGGATCACGGGCCCACCCTGCCGTCCGGGCGCCCGCGGCGGAAGACCGCCGTCGGTCGCCGGGGCAGGGCGGAGGGGCATCGGACCGGCGGCGGGGGCCGGTAACGGAACGGTTGCGGTGGGCGTCCTTGCCGGGGTGAGGTCTTGACGGGGTGGGGAGAGCGGGCGTTTGCTGTCTCCCGCTCGTGCGAATCTGTTTGGTTCTGGTTTGTTTTGTGGTTTTGAACGTTCAAAATCGCGAGCGAGCTCCCCGCCCCGCCGGTTCGGCGGCCCCCACGTCCCGTCCGTTCCCGCACAGTGCCACCCCACCGGGAGGAATGCAATGTCACACCTTTCCCGTCGCGATCTGCTCCGCGCCTCCGGAACCGGCCTGCTGGCTCTCGCGGCCGGCGGGACCCTCGCGGCCTGCGGCGGCTCCGGATCCGGCGGCGGCTCCGGCGGGGACGCCGACACCGGCCGGATCACCGTGTGGTCCTGGGCCACGGCCGCGGCCGCGCTGCGCGCCGTCGTCCCGGCCTTCGAGAAGGACAATCCGGGCATCACGGTGGACGTCCAGGACATCGGCAACCCCGCGATCTGGGACAAGATCACCGTCGGCCTGGCGGCCGGCGGCCAGGGCCTGGGCGATGTCCTGCACATCGGCTGCGACTACCTGCCCGGCTACCTGGAGAAGTTCCCCGGCGGCCTCGCCGACCTCTCCGCCTTCGGTGCCGACGCCCACAAGGACAAGTTCGCCAAGGGCCTGTGGCCGATCGTCACCGGCAAGGACGGCCACGTCTACGCGCTGCCGTGGGAGGTCAACCCGCTCGGCTTCTTCTACCGCAAGGACTACTTCGACAAGGCCGGCATCGACCCCACCGCCTTCGCCACCTGGGACGACCTGACGGCCGTCGCCGACCGCTTCAAGGCCGCCAACCCCGGCATCTCCATGATCGGCATCAACAAGGCCGCCAACCCCACCCCCGACCTGGACTTCGTGCAGAACCTGATGCAGCTCCAGGGCGCCTTCTACTTCGACATCCAGGGCAGGATCACCCTCGGCTCCGAGCCCGACGTCCGCGCCCTGACCATCCTCAAGCACCTGGACGACGCCGGACTGGTCGCCGACGCCCCCGGCGAGCAGGGCTGGGCCACCCTGATGAAGGCCGGCAAGCTCGCCGTCGCCCCGATGCCCGCCTGGGCGGCCCACTACCTGGAGGCCAAGTTCGCCGACCAGAGCGGCAGTTGGCGCCTTGCCAAGCCGCCCGCCGTCACCCCCGGCGGCAAGCGCACGGCCCTGGTGAACTCCACCCACCTGACCGTCTCCGCCGCCAGCCCGCGCCGCCGGGCCGCGTGGAAGTTCATCGAGTACGCGCTCACCCGCCCGTCCTCGGTGAACGCCATGTTCAACGCCGGCGGCGTCTTCCCCGCACTCCTCGACGCCTACCCCGACCCGATGTACGCCGCACCCAGCGCCTACTACGGCGGCCAGTCCCCGCTGCGGACCTTCGCCGAACTGGCCGTCGACGGCGGCGACCCGACCAACTTCTCCAGCGACTACGCCCGCGCCCTCAAGCTCGCCGGCGACGCCCAGACCAAGGTCTTCCTCAAGGGCGGCGACCCCGCCACCGTCTTCCGGGACGCCGCCGAGCAGCTCGCCCGGCAGACCGGACGCACCCTCGCATGACCGCCACCGCCCCGCCCCCCGTCCTCGCCGGCCCCGCCCGCCCCGCCGCACGGCCCGGGCGCGCCCGCCGCCGGGCCCGACTGCGCCGCGCCGCCCTGCCGTACCTGCTGCTCGCGCCCGCCCTGATCACCTTCGGGGTGTTCAAGGCCTACCCGGTCGTCGACTCGCTGCTGCTCTCCTTCACCACCGGATCGGGCACCGCCACCCGCGCCGCCGGACTCGCCAACTACCGCCGCCTGCTGGACGATCCGCTGTTCTGGACGGCGCTGCGCAACACCGGCGAGATCCTCGTGGTGCAGGTCCCGCTGATGCTCGGACTGGCCCTGCTGACGGCCGTCGCCCTCAACGCCGCACTGGTGCGCTGGCGGGCCGCCTGGCGGCTCGGCGTCTTCATGCCCGCCGTCACCGGTCTGGTCGCCACCGGCGTGATGTTCGCCTTCCTGCTCAAGCGCGACGACGGCGCCGTCAACTGGCTGCTGAGCGCCGTCGGCCTGCCCGCCGTCGACTGGCTGGGGCAGCCGTTCTGGGCCCGGATGTCCGTCGTCCTGGTGCTGACCTGGCACTACACCGGCTACAACGCCGTCATCTACCTGGCCGGCCTGCAGTCCGTCCCCAAGGAGCTGTACGAGGCCGCGATGGTCGACGGCGCCGGCCCGCTCCGCCGCTTCACCGCCGTGACCGTCCCGGCGCTGCGCCCGGTGCTGCTGTTCACCGTCGTGCTCTCCACCATCGGCACGCTCCAACTCTTCGACGAGCCGTACGTGTTGACCGGCGGCGGCCCGGACAACGCCACCCTGACCGTCTCCATGTACCTGTACCAGAACGGCTTCCGCTACTTCGACTTCGGCTACGCCTCCGCCATCGCCTACGCGCTCACCCTGCTGGTGGCCGTGCTCGGCGCCGTCCAGATGCGCCTGATGGGGGAGAAGGACCGATGAACCGACCAGGACCCGTGCGCCCGGGGAAGCTCCGCGGCTGGCCGCTGACCTTCCTGCTGGCCGGCCTCACCGGCCTCTCGATCGCCCCCTTCTACTGGCTGCTGATCTCCGTCACCCGCAAGGACACCGAGATCTTCGACTGGCCACCGCACCTGCTGCCCGGCGGCGGCCTCGGCGAGAACCTGCACCGGCTGGACCAGCGGATCGGGCTGCTCCGGGTGCTCGGCAACTCCCTGCTGGTGGCCGGGATCCAGACCATCGGCGCGCTGGTCGTCGCGCTGCTGGCCGGCTACGCCTTCGCCAAGTTCCGCTTCCGCGGCCGCACCCTGCTGTTCGCACTGCTGCTCTCCACCCTCGTGGTGCCCGAACAGGTCATGCTGGTACCGCTGTTCAAGATGATGATGAGCTTCGGTCTGCTCGACTCCTACCAGGCGGTCATCCTGCCCGGCCTGTGCGTGCCGTTCGCCGTCTTCCTGATGCGCCAGTCGCTGAGCGGTCTGCCGGACGAACTCCTGGACGCCGCAAGGGTCGACGGCGCGGGCGAGCTCCGGGTGCTGTGGAGCGTCGTCGTCCCGGTGATGCGGCCGGTGCTCGCTGCGCTGTCGATCTTCCTGTTCCTGGGCTCCTGGAACCAGTTCGTCTGGCCGCTGATCGCCCTGCGCAGCCCGGACATGCACACCCTGCCGGTCGCCCTGGCGACCCTGTACGGCAACCAGGCCACCACCGACTACGGCGCGATCCTCTCCGGCACCGCGCTGTCCACCCTGCCGCTGATGGTCCTCTTCCTGGTCCTCCAACGGCAGTTCATCTCCGGCCTGCTGGCCGGCGCCACGAAAGGCTGAGCCGCATGACCGAGCCGACCTCGCCGCTCACGACGACCTCGCCCCCCGAGCCGACCGGCACGACCGAGCCGCCCGGCACGCCCGGCACGACCCCGAGCGCGCCCGCGCCCGACATCTGGGAGCCGCACGCCCCCGCCGCCGGCCCCCTGCGCCCGCTGCCCGTCCAGGGCCTGGACCTGCGGGTCAGCGGCACCGCCACCGCCCGCGAACTCGCCCACGGCGTGGTCGAGGTGACCGCCGAGGGCCCGGCCGCCCTCCGGATCGAATGGCGGGTGCCCTGCGTGGACGCCACCTCCTTCTGGACGCCGGAACCGCGCGGCACCGGCTGGCTGCCCGCCTCCTGGAGTGCCCCGCGCCGCACCGGCCTCGCCGCCGGCGCCCCGATCGCCGCGCTGGTCGGCACCGGGGACACCGCGCTCTGCGCCTTCGCGGCCGAGCAGACCGAGGTGCTGGCCGGGGCCGGGGTGGTCGAGGAGAGCGGCGAGTTCCGCTTCTGGGCCCAGGCCGAGGGCCGGCTCACCGTCCGGATCGACACCTCGGGCCGGCACTTCGCCCGCTGCCTGGCCGACCTCACCGCCTGGTGGGGCGAGGGCCGGACCGCCGTCATCCCGGACGCCGCCCGCCTCCCCGCCTACTCGACCTGGTACTCGATGCACCAGGACGTCTCGCCCGAGCGGGTCGAGACCCAGGCCGCGCTCGGCCGGGAGCTCGGCCTGGACGTGATCATCGTCGACGACGGCTGGATGACCGCCGACCGCACCCGCGGCTACGCCCACTGCGGCGACTGGGAGCCCGTCTCGCTGCCCGACACCGCCGCGCACGTCGAGCGCGTCCACGCCCTCGGCGTCCGGTACCTGCTCTGGTACGCGCTGCCGTTCATCGGCAAGGACAGCGCCGCCTTCCGGCGGATCGGCCGGTACGCCCTCGCCGACGCCGCCCACCTGGGCGCGATCGTCGCGGACCCGCGCTACCCCGAGGTCCGCGCGTTCCTCACCGACCGGCTCGCCCGGGCGGTCGAGGAGTGGGGCATGGACGGCCTCAAGGTGGACTTCGTCGACTGGTTCGCCCGCGCCGCCGAGCGCGCGGACGCCCCGGAGCCGGGCCCGGAGGCGGACTGCGCCGGTGTGGCCGAGGGGGTGGAGAAGCTGCTCGCGGCCATCCGGGCCCGGATCACCGCCGCCCACCCGGAGGCGATGGTCGAGCACCGCCAGCCGTACGTCAGCCCGGGCCTGTGGCCGTACGTCACCATGGTCCGGGCCACCGACTGCCCGCTCAGCCCGCAGGAGAACCGGCAGCGCACCGTCGACGTGCGGCTGGCCGCCGGGCCGGTGCCGGTGCACGCGGACATGCTGATGTGGCACCCGGCCGAGCCGCCGGAGCAGATCGCCCGCCACCTGATCAACGTGCTGTTCTCGGTCCCGCAGATCTCCGTCGACCTCGCCGCGCAGCGCCCCGCGCAGCGCGAGGCGCTCGCCTTCTGGCTGGGCGTCTTCCGTACGCACCTCGACACCCTCCAACTCGGCGAACTGCGCCCGAGCCGGCCGGACCTCGGATACCCGCTGGTCACCGCCGTCGGCGCGGGGACGGTCGCGGTCGCCCGCTACGCGGCCCTGCCGGTGGAGGTCCCGGCCGGCGGCTGGCACACGCTGCTGGTCGCCAACGCCGACGCCGACCAGGACGTCCGGCTGACCGGCGGCGGCGGAACGGTCACCGCCACCGTGCAGGACGCCCGGGGGCGTATCGTCCGGCAGGACGGGATCGACCTCGACCGGACGGACACCGTGGCGGTCCCGCGCGGCGGACTGCTCACGCTGCGCCGTCGGTAGCCTTCCGTCAGCCGCCATCCATGGAGGAGGACCGCATTGCCCGAGGGACCGCGCCGGTCGCGCAGCGGCGCCGCCACCATCGAGGAGGTCGCCCGCGCGGCCGGGGTCTCCCGGCAGACCGTCTCCAACGCGCTCAACGCCCCGCACCGGGTCCGGGCCGAGACGCTGGAACGGGTCAGCACGGTGATCCGCGAACTCGGCTACCAGCCGGACCAGTCGGCCCGGTCGCTGCGCAGCGGTGCCCGGCGCACCATCGGCTACCTCGCCCCGGTGGACGACCCGCTCGACCCCAACCCGCTGATGGCCGGCTTCCTGGAGGCGCTGGTCGACGCGGCCGGCGAACACGGCCGGCGGGTGCTGCTGTTCCGGCCGGCCCGGGGCGAGGCGGACCCGACGGCGGCCATCGACGAACTGGTGGCGGCCCGGCAGGTCGACGGGCTGGTGCTCGCGGACGTGCTGACCGACGACCCGCGGATCGCCCATGTCGCCCGGCTCGGCATCCCCTTCGCGGCCTTCGGCCGGACCGGGCCGGGGCAGCCGCAGCACTGGGCGGACATCGCCAACGACGCGGCGACGGCCGGGGTGGTGCGCCACCTCGCGGAGCGCGGCCACCGCCGGATCGGCTACCTCGGCGCCGCCGAGGAACTGCCCTGGATGGCGGCCCGCCGGGCGGGCTTCCTCGCCGAGACCGGCCGGCTGGGGCTGTCGGCGGCGCCGCTGCCGCTACCGGATCCCACGGCGCCCGCGGCATCCGCGGAGGCCGTCCGGGCGCTGCTGCGCGGGCCCGACCGGCCGACCGCCTTCGCGACGGGCAGCGACCTGCTGGCGCTGGACGTCTACGAGGCGGTGCGGGCCGAGGGGCTGGCGGTCGGGCCCGGCGGGGTCGCGGTCACCGGGTTCTACGACTCGCCGCTCTGCCGCCACCTGCATCCGCCGCTGACCTCGGTCCGGCTGCCGCTGCGGGCGATCGCGGCGGGGCTGGTGGCCCGGCTGCTCGACCAGGTGCACGGTGGGGCGGTGCCGACGGCGGGGCTGGAGCTGCCCACCGAGCTGGTGGTGCGGGCGAGTTCGGGCTGAGGCGGGCGCTCGCGCGCCCGCCCGGTCGGGGCTCCTCCGAGGCGCCCGCCCGGTCGATGCTCCTCCGGGGCGCGGTCACCCGCTGTCAGGGCTCCTCCGGGGCGATCACCAGCTCGCCGACCAGGCGGGCGGCCGCCTCCCGCTGCTCCGCGGGCAGCGCGTCGTCGGTGACCAGCACGTCCACCTGCTCCAGCGCGGCGAAGGAGGCCAGGCCGACCGCGTTCCACTTGGTGCGGTCGGCCACCACGACCACCCGGCGCGCGGACTGGATGAAGCAGCGGTTGGTCTCCGCCTCGGCCAGGTTCGGGGTGGTCAGGCCGGTCTCCGCGGAGAGGCCGTGGCAGCCCAGGATCAGCGCGTTGACGTGCAGCGAGCGGATCGCCTGGTCGGCCACCGGCCCGACCAGTGCGTCCGAGGGCGTGCGGACGCCGCCGGTGCGGATCACGGTGGCGGTGGCGGGCGTGCCGTCCTCGTCGGGCTGCTCCAGCAGCTCGGCGATCCGCAGCGAGTTGGTGACCACGGTGAGGCCCTCGACGGCGCGCAGGTGCCGGGCGACCGCGTAGGTGGTCGTCCCGGCGGCCAGGCCGACCGCCGAGCCGGGCGGCACCAGGGCGGCCGCCGCCCGGGCGATCGCCTCCTTGGCCGGCAGCTCCCAGTGCGCCTTGGTCTCGAAGCCGGGCTCGCCGCTGGCCGGGGCCTCGATCCGGACCGCCCCGCCGTGCACCTTCTGGACCAGGCCGCGGCGGGCCAGGGCGTCGAGGTCACGGCGGACGGTCATGTCGGACACGCCCAGGTCCCGGACCAGCTCCGTCACCCGGACCCCGCCGCGGGCACGGACCCGCTCCAGGATCAGCACGCGGCGCTGCCCGGCGAGCGGTTGGGCGCTGTCAGCCATCGGGGGCCTCCTTCGACCACTTTCGAAGCGTGGTTCTGATGGATAATGTTTGAGATTGTAGCTTTCTGTTGATTCCCGTGACATCACAGGCGTCATGGACGTCATGGGCGTCGTACAGCCCTCCCGCACGCCACGCAGAGGAAAGAAGGCCATGGCCGGGACGATCCTGACCCAGCCCACCGCCCGGACCGCGACCACCCTCGCGGACGGGCGCCAGCTGATCTACTACGACAGCGGCGCGGCCGTCCCCCGGGACACCGTCGACCGGCGCCCGCTCGACGCCCGACCGGGCGGCCCCGGCGGCGGGGGCCCGGGCGGCTCCGGCGGCTCCGAGGTGCGGCTCGACCCGGCCACCGGCGCCTGGGTGACCATCGCCGCCCACCGCCAGGCCCGCACCTACCGGCCCCCGGCCGAGGAGTGCCCGCTCTGCCCGTCCCGCGACGGCCGACTGAGCGAGATCCCGGCCGCCGACTACCAGGTGGCCGTCTTCGAGAACCGCTTCCCCTCCCTCACCGGGCCACCGGCCCCGCCGACCGGCGGCGCCGACGGGCTGTGGACCAGCGGCCCCGGCGCCGGGCGCTGCGAGGTGGTCTGCTTCACCGCCGACCACGACGCCTCCTTCGCCGACCTGACGCCCGCCCGCGCCCGGCTGGTCCTCGACGCCTGGACCGACCGCACGGCCGAACTCTCCGCCCTGCCCGGCGTGCGACAGGTCTACTGCTTCGAGAACCGCGGCGCCGAGATCGGGGTCACCCTCGCCCACCCGCACGGCCAGATCTACGCCTTCCCGTTCACCACCCCGCGCACCGCCCGGATGGTCGACCGCGCCGCCGAACACCGCGCCGCCACCGGCCGCAACCTCTTCGACGACCTGCTCGCCGCCGAACGCGCCCACCGCGAACGGGTGGTGCTCGCCGGGCGGCACTGGACCGCCTTCGTCCCCTTCGCCGCCCGCTGGCCGTACGAGGTCCACCTCTTCCCGCACCGCCGGGTGCCCGACCTGACCGCCCTGGACGCCGCCCAGCGCGACGAACTCCCGGGCCTCTACCTGGAGCTGCTGCGCCGCTTCGACCGGCTCTTCGGTTCCCCGGAGGGCGGCGGCCGCACCCCGTACATCTCCGCCTGGCACCAGGCGCCCTCCGGGCAGCGGGACGAACTCGCCCTGCACCTGGAGCTGTTCACCATCCGGCGGGCCGCCGACAAGCTCAAGTACCTGGCCGGGGTCGAATCCGGCATGGACGCCTTCGTCAACGACGTCACCCCCGAGGACGCGGCCCGCCGGCTGCGGGAGGTCGCTTCATGAGCACGTCCACCGATGCGGGAGGCCGCTCCATGAGCACCTTCGCCGAACTCCACGGCCGCACACCGGAAGGGGAGTGGGCCGCCCCCGGGCGGGTGAACCTGATCGGCGAACACACCGACTACAACCTCGGGTTCGTCCTGCCGATCGCCCTGCCGCAGACCGTCCGGGTGCAGGCCGCCCGGCGCACCGACGGACTGCTGCGCCTCTGGTCCGCCCAGGGCGGCGGGCCGGTGACCGAACTCCGGGTCGCCGAGCTCGCCCCCGGTGCCGTCCCCGGCTGGGCCGGGTACCCGGCCGGGGTGGTGTGGGCGCTGCGCGACGCCGGACACCCGGTCGGCGGGGCGGACATCCGGCTGGACAGCGACGTGCCCGGCGGGGCCGGGCTGTCCTCCTCCGCCGCGCTGGAGTGCGCGGTCGCGGCCGCGTACGACGACCTGTACCGGCTGGGGCTCCCGGCGCCCGAACTGGCGCTGCTGGCGCAACGGGCCGAGAACGCCTTCGTCGGCGTGCCCTGCGGGATCATGGACCAGATGGCCTCGATGTGCTGCCGCCCCGGCGCCGCGCTGTTCCTGGACAGCCGGGACCTGGCCACCCGGCACGTCCCGTTCGACCTCGCGGGCGCCGGACTGGCGCTGCTGGTCCTGGACACCCGGGTCAAGCACGACCTGGGCGACGGCGCCTACGCCGCCCTGCGGGCCGGCTGCGAGAAGGCCGCCGCCCTGCTCGGGCTGCCCGCCCTCCGCTCACTGGACGCCGCCGGACTGCCCGCCGCGCTGGCACAACTCCCGGACGACCTCCGGCCCCTGGTGCGGCACGTGGTGACCGAGAACGCACGGGTGGAGGCCGCCGTCGCCGCCCTCGACGCCGGTGACCTCGCCGCGCTCGGCCCGGTCCTCACCGCCGGGCACGCCTCGCTGCGCGACGACTACCGGGTCTCCTGCCCGGAGACCGACCTCGCCGTCGAGGCCGCGCTGGCCGCCGGCGCCCACGGCGCGCGGATGACCGGCGGCGGCTTCGGCGGCTCCGTGATCGCCCTGGTGGACGCCACCGCCGCCGACCGCGTCGTCGCCGCCGTCACCGCCGCCTTCCGCGCCGCAGGCCACGCCGAGCCGCGCACCCTCACCGCCGTCCCGGCCGAGGGGGCGCGCAGACTGGCCTGAACGTCACGCCCGGTGGGCCGCCGGGCGCTCCGGAACCGCCTCCGCGAGCGCCCGGGTCACCGCCTCCACCCCGGCCCGCAGCCCGTACACCGGCGTGGCCGGCTGCTGCCGCCAGGAGTCGTCGATGCCGCCCGCGTCGACCGTGTCGAAGCCCAACTCGTCCACCAGGGCGCGCACCACCCGCTTCGCCGCCTCGTCGTCCGAGGCCACCGGCACCGCGAGCCGCCCCGGGGCGCCGGCCGGGAGCGGGCGGTCCAGCAGGTCCTGCGCGTAGGTGCCGTTGAACACCTTCACCACCCGGTGGCCCAGGTGCTGCTCCGTCCACCGGCTCTCCGTCAGCCCGTCGTCCTCGATCGCGTCGATCCGGCCGTCGCGCTCCTTCGGGTAGTAGTTCCCGGTGTCGATCACCGCCACGCCCTCGGCGGCGCCGTCGAACAGCCCGGCCGGCAGGTCCGGCACGTTCTTCAGCGGCACCGTCACCACCACGACCTGGGCGCCCCGCGCGGCCTCGGCGGCCGGCACCGCCTTCGCGCCCGTCTCCTCCGCCAGCGCCTTCAGCGACTCGGGGCCGCGTGAGTTCGCCACCGAGACCTCGTGCCCCAGCGCGGTGAGCCGCCGCGTGAGGTTACCGCCGATGTTGCCCGCACCGATGATGCCGATCTTCATGGGAAAGCCCTTCGCGAGTGCCGTTCTGGCCCGTCGCCCTGCCCCAACCAGCCGGTGCGCGCATCTGTTCCCCCGCGGTATCCCACGACCGGGTGATCCTCCGGGGCCCGGAGTTGACCCAGGTCCGGCTCCCGCCGCCGGGCGACGGGAGCCGGACCGGGGGTCCCGGGGACCGGCCCTAACAGAACGGGAACTCCTCACCACCCCGGTCGCCGTCCGGTGCCGGGCCGTACGGCGCCGGTACCGGCCGGCCCGCGGCGGCGCACCGCGGGTAGCCCTCCGGGCCGAACGGTGCGCCCCGCACCGGCCCCTCGGGCCCCGGTTGCCCGGCCCCGGTCTCCCACTCGCCGCCGAAGCCGCCCTTCCGCGGATCGATGACCCCACCCAACTCGAACAACTCTCCACCGCCCATGACATGCTGACGACATGACCCACGACACGGCACCGCCGTTGCTCGCCGTCGCGGTGATCCTGCTCGCCATCAACCTGGCCCGGCGGCGGCGAAACGGCAAGCCCCTGGGACTGGTTCCGCGTTCGATTCCGGCCGGGGTGACGGCCCTGGTCGTCATCGCCCTGGTGGTCGCCTGCGGCGCGCTCGCCGGTCAGCCCTGGGACGCGTCGGTCGTCCCGGCCGTCCCGGCCGTCGCCCTCGGCGGCCTGTTGGGAGCCGTGGTGGACCTCCGCCGCCGCTGAGTCCGGGGCGGGCCGGCCTCAGCGGCGGCGGCCGGCGCCGGTCACTCGAAGCGCGACGGGTCGCCGGCCCCGCGGCGGGTGATCTCCGCCTCGCCGCTGGAGAAGTCGATCACGGTGGTCGGCTCGGTGCCGCAGTCGCCGGAGTCCACCACGGCGTCCAGCACGTGGTCCAGGCGCTCCTTGATCTCCCACCCCTGGGTCATCGGCTCGTCCTCGCCGGGGAGGATCAGGGTGCTGGAGACGAGCGGCTCGCCGAGTTCGGCGAGCAGCGCCCGGGTGACGGCGTGGTCGGGGATCCGCACCCCCACCGTCTTCTTCTTGGGGTGCTGGAGGCGGCGCGGCACCTCCTTGGTCGCCGGGAGGATGAAGGTGTAGCTGCCCGGCGTCGCGGCCTTGACGGCCCGGAAGACGCGGTTGTCGAGCTGCACGAACTGCCCGAGCTGGGCGAAGTCCTCGCACATCAGGGTGAAGTGGTGGCGGTCGTCGAGGCGTCGGATCGACCGGATCCGTTCGAGGCCGTCGTGGTTGTCCAGCTGACAGCCGAGGGCGAAACAGGAGTCGGTGGGGTACGCGATGAGGGCTCCGGAGCGGAGGCTGTCGGCCACCGTGCCGATGGTGCGCGGCTGGGGGGACTCGGGGTGCACGTCGAAGTACTTCGCCATTGGCCGACCCTACGGGATCCCGGCGGCGTACGGGCGCATCCGCGGTACGGCGGTGCGGGTCAGCCCGGTCGTCAGGCTGGCGGACCACCGGGCCCCGGCGTACGGTCGGGCCCCATGGGCGTCGACCAGGCACGGGCGAACCGGATCTTCCTCCCCGGGACGTACGCCGAGGGCGTGCCGTACGACCTCTTCCGCGAGCTGCGGGCGGAGGCGCCGGTCTGCCGGGTGGAGGAGCCGGTGGTGGGGGACTGGGCCGCCGGGCCGGGGTACTGGGCGGTGCTGCGGCACGCGGACGTGAAGCACGTGCTGAGCAGCCCGGAGCTGTTCTCCTCGCACCTCGGCGCGACCCAGATCCGCGACCCGGCCTCCCCCGCCGACCTGGACTTCGCCCGCACCATGATGCTCAACCGGGACCCGCCCGACCACCTCCGGCTGCGCCGGGCCGTCGCCGCCGCCTTCACCCCGCGTGCGCTCCGGGAGCTGACCACCGCCATCGAGGCCCGCGCGGCCGAACTCGTCGCCGCCGTCCGCCCGTCGGGCGAGGCCGACTTCGTCCCGCTCGCCGCCGACCTGCCGGTCTGGACGCTCGCCCGGATCCTCGGCGTGCCGGACCAGGACCGGCAGTTGCTGGTCGACTGGTCGAACCGGGTCATCGGCTACCAGGACCCGGACCACGCCCGCTCCAGCACCGCCGACCCGTCCCGCCTCACCGCCCTGGGCCGCGCCGCGCTCGCCCGCCGCCCCGACCTGCGCACCGCCCCCGACGGCCGCCCGGTCGATCCGCGCTCCCGCGCCGCCCTCGCCGACATGTTCGGCTACGCCCACGCGCTCGCCGAACAGCCGCCACCGGGCAGCATGGTGGCCCGGATGCGGGACGCCGGGCTGACCGTCGCGGAGTTCGAGACGATGTTCTTCCTGTTCGCCGTCGCCGGGAACGAGACGCTGCGCAACGGCCTGCCCGGCGGCCTGTACTCCCTGCTCACCCACGCCGACCAGTACCGCCTGCTGCGCCGACGGCCGGGTCTCATCGCCCCGGCGGTGGACGAGCTGCTCCGGTTCTGGCCGCCCGTCGTGGAGTTCCGGCGCACGGCCGCGCGGGACGTCGAGCTCGGTGGGCAGCTGATCCGGGGCGGTGACAAGGTCGTGGTGTACCACGCTTCCGCCAACCGCGACGAGTCGGTCTTCCCGCATCCGGATCGTCTGGACATCACCCGTGCGCCGAACGATCACGTCAGCTTCGGCTTCGGCCCGCACTTCTGCGTGGGAGCGCAACTGGCCAGGATCCAGATGTCGGCCCTGCTCCGCCGGGTCATTGCCGAACTGCCCGACCTGGAACTCACGTCCGGCGTACCGCCGAGGCGGCTCGTCTCCAACTTCCAGAACGGGCTGAAGGAGCTGGGCATCCGCTGGCGATAGGGCGGGCGCGCCGATCGCGGTCAGGACGCGAATCCGTGGGTGGAGAAGGCGGGCCCGCCTGCGAGGTACGCCTCCAGCGCGGCCTTGGCCGTCGGGAACATCGGGCCGGGCAGAACAGCGGTGGCGGGGTGCCAGCGCACCTCCAGGTGCTTGTCCGGCTCGACGTTGGCCAGTTCGCCCGTGAACTCGCTGGTGGCGAAGACGAAGAGGAGGAACCCGCCGAGGCCGTCCCAGCCCTCCTTGGCCTGGATGGTGTGCACCAGACGCAGGTCGGCCGGCCGGGCGACGAGACCGGCCTCCTCCCGCAGCTCCCGGGCGGCGGCGTGGGCGATCTCCTCCCCGTGGTCGACCTTCCCGCCGGGGATCGTCCACGCGGGCCCCGGCGTCCAACTGCGCTGCCCGTAGTGGACGACGGCGATGCGGTCGGTCTTCCGGTCGTGGACGATGACGCCGGCCGCGAGCCTGCTCGTCTCGTGCATCGGGGGTGCTCCTGGGTAAGGGTCGAAGGGGTGACGGAGGGACGCGACGGTCGGCCGACTGCTCCTAGGCGTCGCGCGGGGACAACTCCGACAGCGCGGTGTCGCGCATGATGCGGTCGACCGTGTCGTGGAGGCTGCTGTCGCTGCCGATGACGGTCTCGACGCCGCCGGGTAGGACGTCGTGTTCGTGGTACCAGTCGCGCAGGTCCCGCTCGGTGACGGCCGCCAGCAGCGCGGGATCGGCCTTCGAGGCGTGCCGGACCAGCGTCTCGTCGATCGGGATGTCGAGGTAGTAGCAGCGGGTGACGCCGCGGTGGTCGCCGATCAGGCGTCGGAGCATCTCGCCGTAGTGGTCGGTGTACAGGATGCCTTCGAGGACGACGTGGTAGCCGGCGTCCAGCGCGTACCGGGCGACGGTGTCGATCAGGCCGATGTTCGCTCCGCCGGGGCGGTCCCGCTCGCGCAGCACGGTTGTGCGCAGGTTGTCCTGCGCGACCACGGCCAGGCCCTGGCCGGACCGGTCCCGGATGCCGGCCGCCACCGACGACTTGCCGGACGCCGAGTTTCCCCGGACGACCACGAGCCGGGTCTCCGCGCTCCCGGCAGGCGTCCCGGCCGTGCAGAGCCCCGGGGGGTTCACGGTGCTCATGCCGGCCGTCCGACGACGGACAGCGGGCACCCGGCGGTGATCCGCGCGAGCGCGTCGGCGGTGTGGCCGACGACCGGCCGGCCGTTCTCGATCAGGACCAGGTGCACTGCGACACCCTGCGTGTGCGGCACGGGACGTCTCCTTCCAGGGGTGGGAGGGAACCGGCACGGGGAGTCCGGCCGGTTCAGGACAGGGCGAAGCCGCGATCAAACTGGCGATCGTCAGTCGTACGTGAGTGCGTCGGCAGGCGTCCCACCGTAGGCGGCCGGGCGAGGCGCCGTCGACGGGTGACGGCGGATGCCACACGATCCGGTGAACGTCCCCAACTCGTCATACCGGTAGAGCGATTGCCGATCGAACAGGGCACTCTGCCACGGGCCACCGACCATCGCGCCGCACCCGGAGCGCGCGGCAGGCGTTCAGGCCTGCACCGGGGCGGTGGTGCGTTCCCGAAGGCGACCGACCGCACGTCCTGCCGGCGGCGGGCCGCTGCCCGGGTCGCGCCGTCAGCGGGCCGCCCGCCGCTTCAGCGGCTCCCACCAGGCGCGGTTGTCGCGGTACCACTGGACGGTCTCGGCGAGGCCCTTGTCGAAGGGGACGCGCGGGACGTAGCCGAGTTCCTCGCGGATCTTGGTGCAGTCCACGGCGTAGCGGCGGTCGTGCCCCTTGCGGTCCTCGACGTGGCGCACGCTGGACCAGTCGGCCCCGCACTCCGCCAGCAGCAGTTCGGTGAGTTCCAGGTTGGTGAGCTCGGTGCCGCCGCCGATGTTGTAGACCTCGCCGGCGCGGCCGCGGGTGCGGGTGAGTTCGATGCCCTGGACGTGGTCGTCGAGGTGCAGCCAGTCGCGGACGTTGCCGCCGTCGCCGTAGAGCGGTACCCGGCCGCCGTCCAGCAGCTGGGTCACGAAGAGCGGGATGACCTTCTCGGGGAACTGGCGCGGGCCGTAGTTGTTGGTGCAGCGGGTGACCCGGACGTCCAGGCCGTGGGTGTGGTGGTGGGCGAGGGCGATGAGGTCCCCGGCGGCCTTGGACGCGGAGTACGGGGAGCGGGGGCGCAGCGGGTCGGTCTCGGGCCAGTGGCCCCGGTCGATCGAGCCGTAGACCTCGTCCGTGGAGACCTGCACGAAGGTGCCGGTCCCCGCCCGGTGGGCGGCCTCCAGCAGGGTCTGGGTGCCGAGCACGTTGGTGCGCACGAACGCGCTGCCGTCGGCGATCGAGCGGTCCACGTGCGACTCGGCCGCGAAGTGGACCACCTGGTCGTGCCCGGCCATCAGCCGCTCGACCAGCGCGCGGTCGGTGATGTCGCCGTGGACGAAGGCGAAGCCGGGGTGGCCGCGGACCTCGTCGAGGTTGGCCGGGTGTCCGGCGTAGGTCAGGGCGTCCAGGACCGTGACGGCGGTGTCGTCGGGCCCCAGCGGGCCCAGCAGGGTGCGCACGTAGTGCGAGCCGATGAAGCCGGCGCCGCCGGTGACCAGGATGCGGGTCGTCATGGGGAACGTCGGGGAGGGGCGGCGGTCAGCCCGCGCAGGCCGGGCAGAGGCCCCGGTAGGTGACCTCGGCGCCGGAGACGGTGAAGCCGAAGCGTTCGGCGGCGGGCAGGGCCGCGAGCGGGTCGCCGTGCGGGTGGACGTCGCGGATGGCGCCGCAGCCGGTGCAGACCAGGTGCTGGTGCGGGTGGTGGGCGTTGGGGTCGTAGCGCTTGGCGCGCCCGTCGGTGGAGACCTCGATAACCTCGCCGAGGGTGACAAGCTCGCCGAGGGTGTTGTAGACCGTCGCGCGGGAGATCTCCGGGAGGCGCTCGGCCGCGCGGGCGTGCACCTCGTCGGCGGTCAGGTGCACGTGCTCGCCGTCCAGGACCTCGGCCACGACACGCCGCTGGGAGGTGAGGCGCCAGCCGCGCTCGCGCAGCCGCTCCAGCAGGTCACTCATAACGGTTCACCTATTCAGGTCAAGGGGAAGACCGGAGTTTAGCAATTCACATCCTGAGGCTTCCGGATCCCGATCGGTTATGGGCTTGGTGCCTTTCTTGACTTGGATTGCGTCCATCGTAGGATCGGCTCCGGCGCTAGCCTGGGTAGCGGCAGTGCCGGATGGCAGCAGTAGGTGCCGTAGGTAGCAGATGGACGACGTGATCCGCCTTGTAGGGAAGGATTCCCATGTCTGAGAACCACGATGCAACCGGTGCGGAGGCGGCCGCGGGCGGCTGCCCGGTCAACCACGGGCGCGCGCTCCACCCGACCCAGGGCGGCGGGAACCGCCAGTGGTGGCCGGAGCGCCTCAACCTGAAGATCCTCGCCAAGAACCCCGCCGTGGCCAACCCGCTCGGCGCGGACTTCGACTACGCCGCGGCCTTCGGCTCGCTCGACCTCGCGGCGGTCAAGCGGGACATCCAGGAGGTGCTCACCACCTCCCAGCCCTGGTGGCCGGCCGACTTCGGCTACTACGGTCCGTTCATGATCCGGATGGCCTGGCACAGCGCCGGCACCTACCGGATCAGCGACGGCCGCGGTGGCGCCGGCGGCGGGCAGCAGCGCTTCGCCCCGCTGAACAGCTGGCCGGACAACGCCAGCCTGGACAAGGCCCGCCGGCTGCTCTGGCCGGTGAAGAAGAAGTACGGGCGCAGCCTGTCCTGGGCCGACCTGATCGTGCTGACCGGCAACGTCGCGCTGGAGGGCATGGGCTTCACGACCTTCGGCTTCGGCGGTGGCCGGGTCGACGAGTGGGAGCCGGACGAGGACGTCTACTGGGGCCCCGAGACCACCTGGCTCGGCGACGAGCGCTACACCGGCGACCGCGAGCTGGAGAGCCCGCTGGCCGCCGTCCAGATGGGTCTGATCTACGTCAACCCCGAGGGCCCCAACGGCAACCCGGACCCGATCGCCGCCGCCCGCGACATCCGCGAGACCTTCTACCGGATGGCGATGAACGACGAGGAGACCGTCGCGCTGATCGCCGGCGGCCACACCTTCGGCAAGACCCACGGCGCCGGCCCGGCGGACAACGTCGGCCCGGACCCGGAGGCCGCGCCGATGGAGCAGCAGGGCCTCGGCTGGAAGAGCGCCTACGGCAGCGGTGTCGGCGGCGACGCGATCACCAGCGGCCTCGAGGGCATCTGGACCGCCACCCCGGTCACCTGGGACAACAGCTTCTTCGAGACGCTGTTCGGCTACGAGTGGGAGCTCACGAAGTCCCCGGCCGGCGCCCACCAGTGGAAGCCGAAGGACGGCGCCGGCGAGGGCACCGTGCCGGACGCCCACGACCCGGCCAAGCGGCACACCCCGATCATGCTCACCACCGACCTCTCGCTGCGCTTCGACCCGGTGTACGCGCCGATCTCCCGGCGCTTCCTGGAGAACCCGGCGGAGTTCGCCGACGCCTTCGCCCGCGCCTGGTACAAGCTCACCCACCGCGACATGGGCCCGGTCGTCCGCTACCTCGGCCCGGAGGTCGCGACCGAGCAGCTGCTCTGGCAGGACCCGCTGCCGGCGGTCTCGTACCAGCGGATCGGCGCCGCGGACGTCGCCGACCTGAAGCGGCGGATCGGCGCGACCGGGCTGTCCGTCTCCGAGCTGGTCTCCACGGCCTGGGCCGCGGCCTCCTCGTTCCGCGGCAGTGACAAGCGCGGCGGCGCCAACGGCGGCCGGATCCGGCTCCAGCCGCAGGCCGGCTGGGAGGTCAACGAGCCGGACCGGCTGGCCCGGGTGCTGCGGGCGCTGGAGGGCGTGCAGCAGGAGTTCAACGCGCAGGCCGGCGACAAGCAGGTCTCGCTGGCGGACCTGGTGGTGCTGGCCGGCGGCGTCGGCGTCGAGCAGGCCGCCAAGGCGGCCGGGCTGGCCGTCGAGGTGCCGTTCGCGCCCGGCCGGGTGGACGCGCCGCAGGAGCTGACCGACACCGATTCCTTCGCCGCGCTGGAGCCCAAGGCCGACGGCTTCCGCAACTGGGTCGGCAAGGGCAACCTGCTGCCGGCCGAGTTCCTGCTGCTCGACAAGGCGAACCTGCTGGGCCTGAGCGCTCCCGAACTGACCGTCCTGGTCGGCGGGTTGCGCGTGCTGGGCGCCAACCACCAGCAGTCCGCGCACGGTGTGCTGACCAGCACCCCCGGCGTGCTGACGAACGACTTCTTCGTCAACCTGCTGGACCTGGGCACCAGTTGGGCGTCCACCTCGGAGGACGCGCACACCTTCGAGGGCCGGGACGCCTCCGGCGCGGTCAAGTGGACCGGCACCCGGGCCGACCTGGTGTTCGGCTCGAACTCCGAACTGCGGGCCGTCGCCGAGGTGTACGCGAGCGACGACGCCAAGGAGAAGTTCGTGGAGGACTTCGTCGCGGCCTGGGTCAAGGTCATGAACGCGGACCGCTTCGACCTGGTGTGACGCCGTCGTAGCCGGGAGCCCGGGGGTCGCGACCCCCGGGCTCCCGCCGTGCCGTGCCCGTCCTGCCGCGCTGCGGCGGGGCCGGCCGGGCCGGTGGGCCGGGCCTCAGGACTCGCCGTCGGCCCGCTTCCCGTCGGCCGGCTCCTCGGCCCGGTCCGTGCCGGGAGGCTCCTCGGCCCGGTCCTGCTCGGCCTTCCGCTCCGCCGCCCGGACCTGCTCGGTGAAGGTGTGCTCGTCGATCCGCTCGACCGGCACGCCGTACCGGGCGGCCAGCTCGTCGGCCGGCTCCGGCGAGGCCTCCCGCACCTCCAGCGCCAGCATCGCCCCGCCGTCCGGCACCCGCGGCGACAGCACGATGAGCGCGGCCCCGGCCTCCGTCGCGAAGTGCTCCTCGGCCGCGTTGCCCAGCGCCGCCCCCGCCGCGAATCCCAGCAGCACGCCGACCGGCCCACCGATCAGCCCGACCAGGCCGCCCAGCAGCCCCGAGCCGACGGTGGCCACGCCCGCGCCGCGGGTGAACGTGTCCTTGACCTCCAGCACGCCGTCGGCGCTGCGCTCCAGCGCCGCCGCCATCCGCAGCCCCGGCAGGTGCTGGGCGCCGTCGAAGGCGTAGCGCCAGGTGGTGGTGTCGGGGAAGGTCAGCAGGACCAGGTTGTGCTGCTCGCTCATCGCACTCCGATCGGGGGCTGGGGGCGCTCGGGCGCTCGGGTCTCCATCGTGACCCTCGGTGCCCGCCCCGGCCACAGGAGCGGCCAGGGGCGGCCACCGCGGATCCGGCGGAACCCGGGGCGCGGCGCGACCTGCGGAACGGCGGAACCCGCGGAACGGCGGAAAACCCGGTGAGCCGTCCGACCGGATGGACGACGATGGCCGGATGGGGAGCAACGGGGAGCCCGACGAGGGCGGGGACGCGGCGGACCGGCTGTTGCGGCGGCTGGTCGGGGAAGCGTGGGTGAACGTCTACCGGTTCGGGGACACGGGGGTGGTCGACTTCGGGGAGCGGGTCGAGTGGCCGCTGGGGGACTCCGGGGAGGTGTCGACGGGCAGCCGCTTCGCGCTGCACGCCCGGTGCCCGTTCCGGATCGTCCAGTGCGGGGAGGTCTACCTCGGCTCGGACGACCTGGTGTCCGTGCGCGGTGGCGAGGGCCTGCGCTACGACATCGGCGCCGATGCGTTGCGGGAGTTCCTCGGGCGACGGGAGCCGCGGGTGCTGGCGGTCGACCGGGCACCGGAGGGGGACCTGCGGATCACCCTGGAGCACGAGCTCAGGATCGACGTGCTGCCGACGAGTTCGAAGGTCGAGGAGTCCTGGCGGTGTTTCGAACGGCTCGGTGAGTACGTGGTCTTCCCCCCTGAGGAGTGAGCGCCCGGGCGCTCACTCCCCGGGCGTCAGTGTCCGGTACGGGCCGCCGCGCGCAGCCGGCGCCAGGTGCGGCCGACGGGGCCCGGGGCGGGGGCTCCGCCCGGCCAGTTCCGGGCGTGCCCGGCGAAGGTGTCCGGACCACGCGGGTCGGCCGGGTCGCCGGGGCGGCCGGTCCGGTCGACCCCGGCCCGGGCGGTGCGCAGCAGTTCCTCGGCGCCGACGGTGTCGAGCCGCGCCCGGGCGTGGTCGAGGAGGGCGGTGCAGGCGGCGGTGAGCGCGGGTTGGCCGAGCGGGCGGCTCGGCAGGTCCAGCCCCTCGGTGAGCAGCCGGTCCAGCGCGGTGCGCAGGTCCGGGAGGGAGAGGTCGCGGACGGTGAGCGACAGGTGGCCGGAGAGGCCGTCGGCGCCGACCGCGCGGTGGGCGAAGGCGCGCGGAACGTAGAGCACGTCGCCGGGTTCCAGCACGGTGTGCAGGCGCTGCGCCGAGTGTTCGTCGTCGGGGAGTTCGCCGAGCGACCACTCGGCGGCGGACGGCGCGTCGTGGACGTACCAGGTCTTGCGTCCGGCGACCTGGAGCACGAAGACGTCGGCGTCGTCGCGGTGCACGGCGAGGCCCTGGCCGCCGGCGGGGGTGAGGAAGAAGAACGCCTCGATCCGACGGTCGAGCTCCTCGGACAGCCGGGCCACCAGTCGGCCCGTCGGCCCGTGCCACTGGTCGACGCAGCGCAGCAGCAGGGTCGCCCCGGTACGCAGCAGCGCGAGGACCTTGGCGCGGTCGGCGAAGCCCTCGTGGCGGGTGCCGTTGACCACCCGGGTGGTGGTGTAGGCGACGGGCGGGATGGTGACCTTGTCGGAGCGGACCATCTCCAGGTACGGGGTGCGCAGCAGGCCGGCCTCGAAGGCGGCGTCGAGTGCGTCGAGGTCGAACGGGGAGACGGGCCGGCCCGGGGTGAAGGCCGCGGGTTCGCGCTGCCACCGGCGGGTGGCGAAGGCGTCGAGGTCGCCGACCCAGTCGGCGAGCGTGGGCGATTCCATGAAGTGTCCAGTGCTGTCGAGGAGTTCGGTCCACCTGACGACGGTCCGCACGGGCGATGGCGGTCCGCTCAGGCATCGGTGGTCCGCGCGGACGACGACGGTCCGCTCAGGCGCCGACGGACGCGGTGAAGCGGACGGCGAGCAGGGAGCGCAGCGGGACGGGCGCGTCCTGCCGGGGGCTGCGGACGGCGAGTCCGTGGGCGAGGGCGACGGTCAGCAGGCGGTCGGCCAGCGGGACGATCAGGTGCTTGGCCCAGCAGCGGGCGCCGTCGAAGCCGAAGGGCATGAAGCCGGGGGTCTTCTCCGGGTCGGCGACCCCGGCCCACCGGTCGGGCCGGAACTCCAGCGGGTCGGTCCAGTGGTCCGGATGGCGGTGCATCAGCAGCGGGAGGAGCGCGATGTTGTCCCCGGGGCGGATCTCCGGGTGCAGGCCGGCGTACGCTCCGCCGCCGTCCGTCCCGCCGCCGCCCGCGTCGTCACCGTTGCGGTAGAGCATCCACGCGGGCGGGAGCAGGCGCAGGGTCTCCCACAGGGTGGCGGTGAGGTCGTCCGGCCGTCTCCCGGTGGCGTGCAGCAGCCAGAGGGCGTTGCCCGCCAGGGCGGCCACGCCGTCGCACAGGGTGGCGGAGGCCCGCCGGTACATGGCGATGGCCTGCTGCCGTTCCAGGGGGTCGGCGGCCCCGCGGATCAGTCCGGCCAGCGCGGTGGCCGTGTCGTCGGGCCCGGCGGAGCCAGGCCAGGTGGTGACGGCGCGGTCGACGAGCCGGGACAGCACGTCGGAGCGGGTGACGCCGCGTCTGGCGAGCAGGGAGACCGGCAGGGGGTCGGAGCCGAAGAGCCAGCGGCGCAGGTAGGTGGTGGGCGCGGCGGGCCAGGGGCCGGCGAGTGCGCGCACCGGGGGCGGCGGCGTCCGCAGGGCCGCCGTGACGTCCTGGCCGAGGGCTCGGATGGTGCGGGTCGCGCTGTCGTGCGGGATCTCGGCTCCGGCCGCGGGTTTGTAGACCGAGCGCTCGTGGGAGAGGACCGGGCGGGCTGCCACGATCTCGGCCATGAGGTGGGCGTCGGACACGCCGACCGTGCGGGCGTCGGCCCGGAACACCTTCGTCTCCCGGGCCAGCAGGTCCTGAATTCGCGGGGCATAGACGACGGAGTGTTCGCGCACCGTGGCCGGTGCTGTTTCTGGCACGGGAATCCGCCTCCGCAGGAATAGCGATGAAATGCGGCGCCGGTGGGGCGGCGGCTCGGCCGCCGCTCCACCGGCCGTGGTGCGTCAGATGACGTGCAGGACCCACGCGTGGTTGGCGAGGTCCTCGTCGCGCTTGAACTTCTTCACGATCGCCTTGATCATCTTCATGGCTTTTCCCTTTCTTTGATTTCGGGTGCGGCGCAGGGTTGTGGCCGCCCCGAAGTTGGCGCCCGACATTCCGGTCCGGAAGGTCGAACGGCTTCGACTGAGTGAGGACATTAATCGAGCAGGGGGGCTTCGGATACCCCTGGGACGCCTGAAGTTCTATTTCTACGAGTCCTTGACGGGGAATTCGAATGTCGAATCGTTATAACCTTTTCTGGCGGGGGGAATTCCACCAGGTCCGGGGGCTGACCGGTCGGCGCCGCCGTGCGGGACGATGGGGGCATGGAGCTGAGGATCGAGGCCACCGAACTGCCCGGCCGCGAGTGCGGCGCCGGCCCGGGCTTCCCGGGGTACCGGGACATCCATGTCGCCGTCCAGCGCCGGGGCCGCCCGGCCGAGTTGCTGGATCCGCAGCCCGGTGACGCGCCGCGGGCGCGGTGGTCGCTGGAGTGCACGGTGAAGCGGCTGCCGGACGGCGCGGCGGATCTCACCGGGCCGTACGTCCAGGGCGGGCCGGGCGGGCGGTTCGTCTACCTGAACTGGGTGACGCCGGACGGCGACGGCTGGAGGCTGTTCCGCCGGGCGAAGCTGCTGCTGGCCGCGGTGGACGGGGCGACGGTGGCGGCGGCGGTGACGGGCGGCCTGCTGGTGGCCCGGCTCGGCCTCACCGATGCCAAGGGGCACCCGCTGTGCGCCGCCGTCCGTCCGCCCGTGGTCCGCTGGACGGCGGCCTGAACGCAGGGGAGGGCCCCGCGTGCCGCTGCGGGGCCCTCAACACGCTTTCGGGAAAGGTCAGTTGTACGTCGTGGTGACGGTCACTCCGGCGAAGCCCTGTCGGGCGTGCAGGCTGAAGTAGA
This sequence comes from Kitasatospora sp. NPDC089797, assembly GCF_040684795.1. Classification (NCBI taxonomy): domain Bacteria; kingdom Bacillati; phylum Actinomycetota; class Actinomycetes; order Kitasatosporales; family Streptomycetaceae; genus Kitasatospora; species Kitasatospora sp. NPDC089797. Next base: position 69,811 of record NZ_JBFBGS010000015.1, read on the forward strand.
CCCAGCCGGACGGCGGGGCGGTGACGGTCAGGCTCTCGGTGGTGCCGGGGCCGGTGGACTTCGCCTGGTACGAGGACGTGGTGGCCCAGGACGGCCCGTTGTAGTAGAGGTCGGCGTTGCCGCTGCCGCCACTGGTGGTGATGGTCAACTGCTGCACGCCGGGCGGCAGTCGGAGGAAGCTGTAGGCGTAGTCGCCGGTGGCGGCGGCGACGCCGTCGCGGCGGCAGTTCCGGTCGTACTGCCGGGCGTCGGCGGTGGTGCACAGCGGGGCCTGATCGGTGGGCAGGGAGCCGCAGTCGTCGGCCGCGCAGGCCTTGAGCCAGGTCGCGAAGTCGGCGTCGTAGCGGGTGCCGATGGTGGTCTTGAGCAGGGTGCGGGCGCCGTTCCAGTCGCCGACGCGGTACGCGGCGAGCAGCGCGTCGACGTCCTGCGGGTGCGACTGGAGCATGTAACGCACCGCCAGGTAGCCCCAGTTGTAGATCCGGGTGGAGTCGGCGTTGTCGTAGGTGGAGTCGAAGAGGGTGCTCAGCGGGTAGCTGCCCTTGCCGGCCTGGGTGACGGCGTCGTCGTAGTGGACGCCGCGGTAGCCGTAGGAGACGTACTCGGCGAGGCCCTCGACCCACCAGACGGTCGGGGTGGTCATGCCCGCATCGAAGTCGCCGTACATGTCGTAGCGGCCGTCGAGGTAGTGGGTGTACTCGTGGTTGAGGTTCCAGATCTGGAAGCTCGGGCGCAGCCAGTCGGCCTGGTGGGCGATGAAGCGGGCCTGGTTGCCGGCCGCGGCCGGGTTGCCCTCCTCGTACATGCCGCCGTTGTCGACGGCGATGCCGTACATCTCCCAGGCGTAGAGGCTGTAGTTGTAGTAGTCGTCGAAGACGACGACCTCCAGGGCGGTGTTGCGGTCGTCGGCGACCGGGCCGCCGTCCTTGACCACCCGGTGGAAGAACGCGTCCTGGCCGACCAGACTGGTGCAGGTGTCGGCGTTCTGCCCGGCGGTCATGCTCTGGGAGCGGATGCGCAGGTTCGGGTTGCAGCTGTGGTCGCTGGTGAGCACCAGCGGGACGAGCTTGGCGGGCAGGTCGCAGGTGCCGTAGTAGGAGCAGTTGCCGGCGTCCTTCTTCTCCGCGAACCAGAGCAGGTTCATGGTGAGCGGAGCGGTGGCGCCGACCAGCGGGTAGCGGTTGATCAGGTCCTTGACGATCGGCCGGCCCTGGGTCCGGAGCCCGTCGACGGCGACCAGGTTGCCGATCTGGATCCCGACGGTGGTCACCGGGTCGGAGCCGGTGAGTCCGGCGGCGTTGCGGGTGACGAAGGAGGCCAGGGAGGTGGCGAAGGTCGGGTCGGCCTGGAGCGCGGCGGTGAACTCGGGGAGCTCGAAGCCGCGTTCGATGACGGTGGCGGTGTTGCCGACGGCGGCGGCCATCGAGCCGGTCCACCCGGTGGTGTACCCGTCGAGCAGGCGCTTGACCACGCCGGTGTAGCGGGCGTTCTCCCGGGCGCTGTCGATCAGCGTGACGGCCTCGGCCAGGGTGGCGCCGTTGGCCTCGCTGACGTCCCGGCTGTGCGGGGCGGCGAAGAAGGCGTCCAGCCCGCCGCGGATCGCGGTCCGCAGGCCGGCGCCGTACGGGCCGACGGCGTCCGGGTGGTACCACTGCACGTAGTAGCCGGCGCGCAGGAACAGCACCAACTGCCCGGTGGAGGTGGAGTTGCCGCCGGGGTAGGCGGCGGCGGTGTCGCGCAGGGCGTCGGCGACGGTCACCATCTGGGCCTCGTTGAAGGCGCCCTTGGCGTCGGTGCCGGTGAGCGTGAACAGCGTGTTGACGCAGTCGAGTCCGGCCGACCTGACCCGCTGGACCAGCGTCGCGCCGGCCGCGCCGGTGAACGTGGCGGGGTCGCAGGCGGTCAGCTGTCGCGCAGTCCGGGCCGGGCCGGCGGAAGGGGCGGCGCCGACGGTGTCGCCCGCGGTCGGGGCGGTGGGCCGGCCCTGGCTCTCCGCGGCGAGCGGGCGGGGATCCCGGGGCGTGTCGGGCGACTTCGGCACCGGCAGCGCGCGCGGCGCGGCCGTTCCGGCGTGGCGGACGGTGGTGGTGGGCGGGGGGGCCGTGTCGCCCGCGTGTGCCGGCGGGGCGAACGGGCCGAGTGCGAGGAGGAGGGCGGTGCCGAGCGCGGGGAGTCTGCGCGCGGTCGCCGTCGCTATCCGGGCGGGACGCATGGGTGGGGGCCTCCGGGACCGTGAGGGGGCCGTGCGGTCGGGGCGCACGGACGGAGCCTGATGTGTGACATGTAAAATGGCACACTCATTCAGGTAAAGGAAGCCCCCGGAGCGGACTTCCCGTCACGGTGCGGTTGTGGCAGCGGTGGTCAGGCGGGGTCAGGGTGCACGGGAGTGGGCGGTGTGCCCGCCGGGACGTCCGGGAATAAGCAGGAGCCCATGCTTCGTTCCTGCAAGCCGTACGCAATAGTGTTGTCCCGGCACGATCATCACCATCGTCGAAAGGGCCGTGTCCCACCATGGGCGCCTACTCGCTTCCCGACCTTCCGTACGACTACTCCGCGCTCGAGCGGGCGATGTCCGCCGAGATCCTGGAGCTGCACCACTCCAAGCACCACGCCGCCTACGTCAAGGGCGCGAACGACACCCTGGAGCAGCTCGCCGAGGCGCGCGACAAGGAGCAGTTCGGCGGTCTGGTCGGCCTGCAGAAGACCTTCGCCTTCCACCTCTCCGGCCACGTGCTGCACTCGCTGTTCTGGCAGAACCTCTCCCCGGAGGGCGGCGAGCGCCCCGAGGGCGAGCTGGCCGACGCCATCACCGAGCACTTCGGCAGCTTCGAGGCCTTCAAGAAGCAGCTCACCAACGCCACCACCGGCGTCCAGGGCTCCGGCTGGGGCATCCTCTCCTGGGAGCCGCTCGGCAAGCGCCTGATCGTCGAGCAGGTCTACGACCACCACGGCAACGTCGGCCAGGGCACCACGCCGCTGCTCGCCTTCGACGCCTGGGAGCACGCGTACTACCTGCAGTACCGCAACGTCCGTCCGGACTACGTCACCCGTCTGTGGGACGTCGTCAACTGGCAGGACGTCTCCTCCCGCTTCGCCGCTGCCAAGAGCGCCTGAGGCCCGGCCGAGCAGGAAGGCCCCGGACCGGTCGGGCGGTCCGGGGCCTTCCCCCTGCTCCGCCGCCGTGCCCGCCCCGTCCCGGGCGTCGACCCCGGGCGCACCGGGCACACCGGTCACACTGAACCGAAGGCTTGCCGCTACCCGTTGTTCGCCCGGGACGGGCACCCGATCGCTACGCTCAGAGCACCGCCGGTCACCGGCGGTCGGCGGCCTCCCGGCCGACCGGCCCGTCCGCTCCTGAGCGAAAGGCCGTCCGATGGCCCCCCGACTGTCCGTCGTCGTCCCGATCTACAACGTCGAGCGCTACCTCCGGGAGTGTCTGGACTCGATCGCGGCACAGACCTTCGAGGACTTCGAGTGCGTCATGGTCGACGACGGCTCGACCGACGACGGCCCCGTCATCGCCAAGGCCTACGCCGCCGCCGACCCCCGCTTCCGGCTGGTCCAGCAGGAGAACAAGGGCCTCGGCGCCGCCCGCAACACCGGCTGGCGCCACCTCGCGCCCGGCACGGAGTACCTGACCTTCGTCGACAGTGACGACACCCTGCCGTCGCACGCCTACCAGCTGATGATCAGCACGCTCGACGAGACCGGCTCCGACTTCGTCACCGGCAACGCGATGCGCCTGCGCACCACCGGCCTGACCCCCTCGCACGCCCACCGCCGCGCGTTCCGCGAGACCCGGCTGCGCACCCACATCAGCGAGACCCCCGCCCTGGTCACCGACCGCACCGCCTGGAACAAGGTCTACCGGCGCTCCTTCTTCGACGGCGCGGGCATCCTGTACCCCGAGGGCATCCTGTACGAGGACGCCCCGGTCAGCGTCCCCCACCACTTCCTCGCCGCCCGGGTCGACGTCCTCGACGAGCCGATCTACCACTGGCGGGTGCGCGAGGACGGCGCCCTGTCCATCACCCAGAAGAAGACCGACCCGCGCGGCCTGATCGACCGGGTCCGCTCGATGGAACTCGTCCGGGCCTGGCTGCTCGCCCGGCCGGAGCCGCTGTTCACCGAGCAGTACCTGCGCGCCTACGACCGGAACTGCCTGACCGAGGAGATCCCGATGTTCTTCTGGTCGATCCCGGACGGCGACCGCAACTACTGGGAGGTCTACCAGCGGCACGTCAGCCGGCTGCTGCACGCCATCGGCCCGGACCGGATCGGCGGCCTCAACGCCCAGCTCCGGCTCAAGTACCGGCTCACCCTGACCGACGCGATGAACCGCTTCATCGCCGTCCAGCGCGTCCACCGGGCCGTCCGGCGCACCCGGCAGGCCGCCCAGGCCGTCCGCCGCGGCTGAGCCCGGCCGCCGCCACCGCCGCCCCCGCCCTGCCAGGTGTCGGCCGTCCGCCGCCCCGCTATCTGCGGCGGGCCGGCGTGAAGCGGACCGGGGTGCCCGGGACGGCCTGGGCAGCGGCGGGGAGCGCGGCGGCCGGCACGACCCCGATGACGGGGTAGCCGCCGGTGGTGGGGTGGTCGGCGAGGAAGACCACCGGGCGCCCGTCCGGCGGGACCTGGATCGCCCCCAACACCATTCCCTCGCTGGGGAGTTCACCGTCCCTGGCGCGTTCCAGCGGCGGGCCCTCCAGGCGCAGGCCGATCCGGTTGCTGGTGGGGGAGACGCGGTAGTCCGAACCGGTCAGGACGGCGGGCGAGCCGGCGCTGAACCAGTCGTCGCGCGGCCCGAACAGCACGGGCAGCAGCAGCGGTTCGGGCGGCGCGGGCACCGGCACCACGTCCGCCCCGGCGGCCGGGCCGACCGGCTCGCCGAGCGGCAGCGCGTCCCCGGGCGCCAGCGGGGCGGGGCCGAGCCCCGACAGCAGATCGGTCGAGCGGCTGCCGAGCACCGGTTCGGCGGCGACCCCGCCCGCGAAGGCGAGGTAGCTGCGCACGCCCCGGGTGGCCGGGCCCACCTCCAGCACGGCCCCGGCGGGCAGTCGCACCGGGGCGCCCCAGGCGGCGGGCCGTCCGTTCACCCGTACGGCGCACGGCGCGCCGGCCACGGCGACGGTCACCGCCCGGTCCGCCCGCAGCGCGCAGCCGAGCACGGTGGTCTCCAGGGTGGCCGCCGTCGCGGGGTTGCCGACCAGGCGGTTGGCCAGCCGGTGCGCGGGCTGGTCGAGCGCGCCGGAACGCGGCACGCCCAGGTGCGCGTGCCCGGGGCGGCCGAGGTCCTGGACGGTCGTCAGCAGGCCTGCGCTGATCACGGTCACGGTCATGCTTCCTCCGCCACGTTCGCTCGCCCGTGCTGCCCGGGGCACGCTCGCCCCGGGCGCGTCCGCCCGCGTCCTGCGTCTCCCGTGCGGGTCGCCCAGCGTTCTGCCGCCCCGGTGCGGGGCGTCCCGGTCATGCGTCCTCGATCACGAACCGGACCCGGGTCCCCGGGGTGAAGAGCGCGGCGGGTTCGCGGGACGGGTCCCACAGCACGGCGTCAGTGTGCCCGATCAGCTGCCAGCCGCCGGGGGAGGAGCGCGGATAGGCGCCGGTGTAGCGGCCGGCCAGGGCGATGGCGCCGGGCGGCACGGCCGGGCGCGGCACGGCCCGCCGGGGCACCCGGTAGCGCTCGGGCAGGCCGGTCAGGTAGCCGAAGCCGGGCGCGAAGCCGCTGAACGCGACCCGGAACTCGGTCGCGGAGTGGATCCGCGCGACCTCCCGCTCGGCGACGCCCCACAGCGCGGCGACCTCCGCGACGTCGGCGCCGTCGTAGCGCACCGGGACGGTCACCCGCTCCTCGCCGGTCGTCCGCAGCGGCGGTACCCGCCAGCCGGGCAGGTCGGCGGCCAGGGCGTCGGGGTCGGCCACGCCGTCGAGCAGCACGGTGCGTTCGGCGGGCACGACCTCGGTGACGGACGGGAAGCCGGACACCGCACGGCGGCGCTGGAGTTCGGCGTGGAAGGCGATCGCCTCGTCGGCGCCGTCGAGTTCGACCAGCAGCGCGTCCGGGCCGACCTGCAGGACCCGCAGGTGCGGCCGGCCGGCCCCCCGCGCGGTCCGTCTGCCGCCCGCTCCGGCGCTCATGCGAACGCCTCGACGCGAACTCCGGCCGTCCACAGGGCGGTTCGGACCCGTCGGGCGAGGTCCGCGGCCCCCGGGGTGTCGCCGTGCACGCACAGCGAGCGGGCCCGCAGCCGGAGCCGCCCGCCGTCGCGGGCGGTGACCTCGCCGTCCCGGGCGATGGCGACCGCGCGGTGCACCACGGTGTCGGGGTCGTGGACCACCGCATCGGGTTCGCGGCGGGACACCAGCGTGCCCTGCGGGGTGTAGGCGCGGTCGGCGAAGGCCTCGGCGACCACCGGCAGTCCGGCCCGCCCGGCCGCCTCGTGCAGCCGGGAGCCGGGCAGCCCGAGGACGGGCAGGGCCGAGGCCGGCTCGGCCAGCCGGACGCCCCGGACCACCGCGGCCGCCTGCTCCTCGTCGTGCACCGTCCGGTTGTACAGCGCGCCGTGCGGCTTCACGTAGGCCACGTGCGCCCCGGCCGCCCGCGCGAAGACCTGCAACGCCCCGATCTGGTAGGCGACTTCGTCGGCGAGCTCGTCGGGCGGGAGGTCCATGGCGCGCCGGCCGAAGCCGGCCAGGTCCCGGTAGGAGACCTGGGCGCCGATCCGCACGCCCCGTTCCGCGGCCAGCTCGCACACCCGCCGCATGGTGCTCGGGTCCCCGGCGTGGAAGCCGCAGGCGACGTTGGCGCTGGTGACCGCCGAGAGCAGGGCGTCGTCGTCGGTGAGTGTCCAGCGTCCGAAGCCCTCGCCGAGGTCGGCGTTGAGGTCGACCACCGGGACGGGCGCGGGCGCGGGCGACGCGGCCGGGTGTGGCCCGTCTCCGGGCCCGGGCGTGGCGGGGGAGCCGTCGTCGGCCGGGGCCGTCGCGGGGGACGGGCCGTCGGCCGGCGTCGTCCCGGGCCGTCCGGGCCCGGTCGGCGTCATCGCGCGCCGCCCGTCGTCGCGCCGCCCGTCATCGCGCGGACGATCACCGCGCGGGCGTCGTTCAGGTAGCTGGTCAGCTCCACCTCGGCGTCGTCGATCGCGCCGGACTCCAGCAGCCCGGTGAGGGTCTGGTTGCGCCGCAGGAACGGCGCGTGCAGCCCGCGCGCGGACGGCACGGCGGCGAAGGCCAGCCGCAGTTCGGCCATCAGGCGGGCCATGCACTCGTCGATCCGCGGGCTGCCGGCGATCCCGGCGACGGCCTGGTGGAAGTGCAGGTCGGCGGTGCCGACGGTGATCCAGTCGCCGACCGCCTCGGCGGCCTCGGCCCGGTCCAGCGCGGCCCGTACGGCGGCCAGCCGCTCGGGCGCGGCGCTGTGCAGGGCGCGCACCCCGGCCGTCTCCAGGGCGAGGCGCAGGGTGTAGATGTCGGCGACGTCGGAGGGGTCGAGGATCCGGACGAACACGCCGCGGTTGAGCTCGTGCACGACCAGCCGCTGGTCGGCCAGCAGGCGGAACGCCTCGCGGAGGGTGTTGCGCGAGACGGTGAGCGCCTCGCCGAGCGCCTCCTCGGAGAGCCGGGTGCCCGGCGCGAGCCGGCCCTCGGTGATGTGCTCGCGCAGCACCTCGGCCACGCGTTGGGCGGCGCTGGCGCGTTCGAGCCGACCCCGGTCGGCCGCGAGCGCGTCGAAGATCCCGGTCACGTTCCACCTCCTGAACTCTTGTCGGATTGTTCCACAATCCCCTAGCCTCTCGGCAACCCCCGCAGGGTCGCGGCCCACCCAGCCGCGGCCTCCTCCACCCGTGTCGGCCGGACAGCCACCCGTCGGGCGGAGGCCCTCTGAAAGGCGGCCAGGAACATGATCGTTCTTGTCGGCATCCTCGTCGTGGTGGCCGGGTTCGCCACCCGGCGCAATCCGCTCCTCGTCGTCGGCGCCGCCGGCGTCCTCACCGGACTGCTGGGCGGGATGAGCCCGCTGAAGGTCCTGGACGCCTTCGGCACCGGCTTCGCCTCCAGCCGCTCGGTGACCGTCATCGCGGTCACCCTGCCGGTGATCGGCCTGCTGGAGCGCCACGGCCTCCAGGAGCAGGCCCGCACGATGATGAACAGGCTCGCCCGGGCCAGCGCCGGACGCGTCCTCGCGTCCTACCTGGTGGTGCGCCAGCTCACCGCCGCCTTCGGTCTCACCGGCCTCGGCGGACCGGCCCAGGCCGTGCGCCCGATGGTGGTGCCGATGGCGGAGGCCGCCGCCGAGCGCCGCCACGGCACCCTGACCGACAAGGCCCGCGAACGCCTGCGCTCCTTCGCGGCCAGTGCCGACAACATCGGCCTGTTCTTCGGCGAGGACTGCTTCCTCGCCGTCGGCTCGATCCTGCTGATCACCGGGTTCGTCAACGCGACCTACCACACCGACCTGGAGCCGGTGCAGCTCGCGCTCTGGGCCGTCCCCACCGCCGTCTGCGCCACCCTCATCCACGGCGCCCGGCTGCTGCGCCTGGACCGCACCCTCGCCCGGGACCAGTCCGCGACCAGCGCCACCGGTGCCGGTGACGCCACCGCCACTGCCACCGCCACCGGCGACGCCGCCGGCGCCGCCGTCCGCATCGAGGAGTCGAGCAAGTGATCAAGGTCGAGTGGCTGTACTGGCTGGTCGGAGCCATCTTCCTGGCCTCGGCCGCGCAGATGGCGATGGACCGCGGCAACCCCCGGCGGTACGGCAGCGCCGCCTTCTGGGGACTGCTCGGCGCGAGCTTCGTCTACGGCAGCTGGGTCGCCGACAAGAGCGCGCCCGCCGCACCACTGGGCGTCGCCGTCCTGGTGATGATCGGCCTGGCCGGCTTCGGCTTCACCGGCCGCGGCACCCCCACCGGCGCCGCCCCGGAGCAGCGGGCCGCCTCCGCCGCCCGCCTGGGCGGCCGGCTGTTCATCCCGGCGCTGGCGCTCCCGCTGGTCGCACTGGCCTGCGGAACCCTGCTCAAGGGCGTGCACCTCGGCGGCGCCCGGCTGCCGCTGCTGCAGACCGGCAGCGAGACGCTGCTCGGCCTCGGGATCGGCACGCTCGTCGCCCTGGGGCTGGCGCTGCTGCTCACCCGCGAACGCAACCCGGTGGCCGCGCTGCGCTCCGGCCGCGGACTGCTGGAGGCGATGGGCTGGGCGCTGCTGCTGCCCCAACTCCTCGCCGTGCTGGGCTCGATCTTCCAGAGTGCGGGCGTCGGCACCCAGATCGGCCGGATCACCACCCACTTCCTCCCGGACGGCAGCAAGTACGCGGCGGTGGCCGTCTACTGCCTGGGCATGGCGCTGTTCACGATCATCATGGGCAACGCCTTCGCCGCCTTCCCGGTGATGACCGCCGCGATCGGCTGGCCGATCCTGGTCACCCAGCTGCACGGCAGCCCCGGGGTGGTGCTGGCGGTGGGCATGCTGGCCGGTTTCTGCGGCACGCTGGTCACCCCGATGGCGGCCAACTTCAACCTCGTCCCGGCGGCGCTGCTCGAACTCAAGGACCAGTACGGTCCCATCAAGGCCCAACTGCCCACGGCCGGAGCGCTGTTGGCGTGCAACATCGTCATCATGTCGCTCTTCGCGTTCTGATCCGCACCCCTCCCCACCTCGGAAAGGCCGCCTCATGACCAGGGTCCTGCTCACCGGCTTCGAACCGTTCGACGGCGCCGACGTCAACCCGTCCTGGGAGGTCGCCCGGCTGGTCGCCGACCAGCCGCCCGAGGGGCTGCTGGTCACCGCCGTCCGGCTGGGCTGCGTCTTCGGCCGGGCGGCCGAGGAACTGCGCGCGGCCGTCGCGGAGTGCGCCCCGGACCTGGTCGTGTGCCTCGGCCAGGCGGCCGGGCGACCGGACGTCACCGTCGAGCGGATCGCCGTCAACGTCGACGACGCCCGCATCCCCGACAACGCCGGCCGGCAGCCGGTCGACGTGCCGGTCGTCCCCGGCGGCCCCGCCGGGTACTTCGCCACCCTGCCGGTCAAGGCCTGCGTGGCCGCCGTCCGCGAGGCGGGCGTCCCCGCCTCCCTCTCGCACACCGCCGGGACCTTCGTCTGCAACCACGTCTTCTACGCCCTGATGCACCTGCTCGCCACCGAACACCCCACCGTGCGGGGCGGGTTCGTCCACATCCCGGCCCTGCCCGAGCAGGTCCTCGACGGGTCCCGCCCCTCCCTGCCGGCCGACTCGGTCGCCCACGCCGTCCGCGCCCTGCTGACCGCCGCCGCGACCCGCACCGCCGACCTCCGCGTCCCGGAAGGCGCGACGCACTGACGCCGCAGAAGCAGCCCGCCGCCGCCCCCGGGAGGGCGGCGGCCCGGCACGGGCCGGTTCAGCGGCGCGCCCCCCGGGGCCACAACACCTCGACCGGCACGCCTCGCTGCCGCGCATACGCGACCACGTCCGCCGTCCCGCCGTAGCCCCGGGCGGGCAGGCCGTCCCAGACGGCGAGCAGCTTGTCGGCGCGCCGGACGAGTATCTCGCTCCCCGCCATGTGGGCCGCTTCGTCGGACTCGGTGCACCCGGTGCGGTGGACCGCGGTGGCGGACTCCAACAGCCGGTCGTAGGCGGGGTGATGCCACTCCGGGAGCCCGGCCCTGTACCGGTCCGCAGGAATGACGACCTCGAGTTGCGCTCCCTGTGCCAGTGCGATCTCGGCGATCCAGGTGTCCGGCCCGTCCGCGATGCACGACACGATGGTGAGGGTGCTCGGGTCCTCGCTCGCGAGCGAGGACCCGAGCAGCTGTCGGACCTGCTCCTCCATCTCGGCCGACAGCCCCCGGTGCCCCGTGATCCCGATCCGCATCGGATTCCCTCCTAGAGATAGACGTCGTGCATCCGCTCGTCGAAGTCCCGCACGACCTTGGGCGGTGAAGAAGTGGCGAATGACCGCCGAAGTGCTCGGCTCCGCTCGATGACTCGTCCCGAGCGGTAGCGGATTCCGATCTCCAGGGCTTGCATCGCCAATGCGAAGGCTGCCTCGATCCGTCCTGCAGCCAGATGTCCTGCCGCGATGTCCAGCATCAGAAGTGCTCGCTGCTTCGTATGACCGGTGGAGAGGGCGGGGCCCGTATGGTCCGTGACCCAGGCGGACAGCCCGAGCTTCGCGCCGCAGGTCACTCGGACGCTCGCGACCTTGGTCTCATCGAAGCCGAACACCCATGGCCACGGTGGTGACTCGTCCGCAGCACCGGGCAGAGCTGCTGTTCGGCTCCGGGTCAACGCGTGGTCGGCGCTCCGGTGGTCGCCGGCCGCCGCATGGCCGAGGGCTTCCACGGATGACAGCCATGCCTCGGCGACGGCAGGTGGCCCGGGCCGTAGGACGCCACGAGCTCGCTTCGAAAGGCTGATCGCCTGTACCCCGTTGCCGGTGTGTGCCTCGAACTGGGCGAGACTTCCGAGCTGGTAGGCCATCAGGAGCGCGTTTCCGCCTGATCGTGCGGCCTTGACGGCAGCCCCGTAGAACGATCGGGCAGATCCGTGGTCGCCCATGTCCCATGCCAGCCATGCATTCAGGCTCGCCGCCTCGCTCGCGACGGCGGCGAGCCCGACGCGATGTCCGGCGCTCGGCGCCGCTCCGACCAGGCCTTGGATCAGCCGGAGATGAGAGCGGGCCGCATCGGCGAGGTCTCGGGAGGGTGTCGATCCGTCCAGCCGGCGATAGGAGGCCGTGGCAAGGCGGAGAGCGGCAGCCTGCTGTTCGGCTTCATCGGTGGGGGCGCCGACGGCGCCGAGTGCCGGGGACAGCGCGAGTGCTGCTGCGGCTCCCAGGAATTGACGTCGCTCCACGCTCTCGGTCTCGATTCGTGCCTGTGCCGCGGACTCGGCCAAGCCGAGCAGCGGGCCCGGGATGCCCAGGTTCTGAGATGCCTGTAGCAGTACATCCATGGCGTACGAGCCGATGCCCCGCTTCTCCAGGCGCGAGATCGCCGATTGCGACAGACCGCAGGCTTCCCCCAACTGCGTCTGCGTCATGCGGCGATGGATTCGCGTCAGCTCGATGACCCTGCCGTAGTTTCCGGTCCGGGACGCCTCCCTGACCGCTGCCGAATTCCAGTTCAACGGCCCACCCAACGCTACGAGCTCCGTCATGCCAACGGACGCACTCCTAAGCGCCGCCCGCATACCTGTATGCGGGCGGCGCATGATCAATGCTCTCACGGCCGTGACGGATTGTTGACTGTCCGTAAGAAGTTGCCTGTGTGTCCGGCGGCTCGGTGCCCGCCGAGGCGCCGGACACACGGCTTCGCGCGGGCAGTGACGTGCCCGGTCGGCTTGGAGGGACTCCATGGTGATCAGTCCGCTGAGTAACGCCCGCTTTCCGGTTCCGTTGGAGTGGGGCGTGCCGCCGGGGGCGGACGCCGTGCCGGGGGCGCGTCGGCTGGTCGTGGCGATTCTGCGGGAGTGGGGCGTGCCGCTGACCGAAGACGGTTTCCAGGAGGTGGAGTTGTGTGCGAGCGAACTCATCGCGAATGCACTGCTCCACGCGGGGGGCCGGTGTGTCGTGACGGTCCGGCGGGTCGGGGGGCGGGTGCGGGTGGAGGTCGCCGATCGTTGTCCGGGGCTGCCGCAGCGGGAGTGCGACGCCGAATCGACCACCGGGCGAGGCCTGGTGCTGGTGGAGGCACTGGCACACGCCTGGGGGTGGGACCAGGCGCCGGTCGGCAAGGTGGTGTGGTTCGAGTACCCGGAGAACGCCGAAGCGCCGTGCCCCACGCACGGGTGGGGCACGGCGCAGAGTCTCAACTCGCTCTACGAGGTGGCGTAGTGGCGCTCACGGCGGCCCCCGCTCAGGACGGGCCGAAGAAGCTGTCCAGGATCCGCTGCGCGGCCAGCCCCGCCGGCAGCGTGCCCGCCCGCACCTGGGCCTCCAACTCTCCGCTCAGCCTCCGCACTTCCGGGTCCTCGTGCAGCCGCGCGTACAACTGGTCGTGGACCATCGCCCAGGTCCACTCGACCTGCTGCTCCCGCCGCTTGGCCGCCAGTGCGCCCGTCGCGTCCAGCACCTTGCGGTGCTGCTGCAGCCGCTCCCACAGGACGTCCAGCCCGGCCCCGTCCCGCCCGCTGCAGGTCAGCACCGGCGGCGTCCAGGCCGCGTCCGGCGGCTGCAACAGCCTGAGCGCGCCCGCGAGTTCACGTGCCGCCGCCTTGGCGTCCCGCTCGTGCGGGCCGTCCGCCTTGTTGACGGCGATGACGTCCGCCAGCTCCAGCACGCCCTTCTTGATGCCCTGGAGCTGGTCGCCGGTCCGGGCCAGGCTGAGCAGCAGGAAGGTGTCCACCATCCCCGCCACGGCCGTCTCCGACTGGCCCACCCCCACCGTCTCGATCAGCACCACGTCATAGCCCGCCGCCTCCATCACCACCATGGACTCCCGGGTGGCCTTGGCGACCCCGCCCAGCGTCCCCGAGGTGGGCGACGGCCGGACGAACGCCGCCGGGTCGACGGCCAGCCGCTCCATCCGGGTCTTGTCGCCCAGGATGGACCCGCCGGTCCGGGTGGACGTCGGGTCGACGGCGAGCACGGCGACCCGGTGCCCCGTGCCGGTGAGCATGCTCCCGAAGGTGTCGATGAAAGTCGACTTGCCGACACCGGGCACGCCCGTGATGCCGACCCGGACCGCCCCGCCCGCGTGCGGCAGCAGCCGTTGCAGCAGTTGCTGGGCGAGCACCCGGTGGTCGGACCGGCTGGATTCGACGAGGGTGACGGCGCGCGCGATCCAGGCGCGCGAGCCGTCGAGGACACCCGTCACGTAGCTGTCGAGGTCGATCGTCCGAGGAGGCATGCGATCAGGCGATCACAGCTCGTGGCCGAGATCGGCCGCCAAGGACGTCAGCAGGTCGTACGCCGCGTCCGGGATGACCGTCCCGGGCGGGAACACCGCCGCCGCGCCCGCCTCGTACAGGGCGTCGAAGTCCTGCGGCGGGATCACCCCGCCCACCACGATGGTGATGTCCTCCCGCCCCGCCGCCGCGAGCTCCGCGCGCAGCGCGGGCACCAGGGTCAGGTGTCCGGCGGCCAGCGAGGAGACGCCCACGATGTGGACGTCCGCCTCGACGGCCTGGCGGGCCACCTCGGCCGGGGTCTGGAACAGCGGGCCGACGTCGACCGTGAAGCCGAGGTCGGCGAAGGCGGTGGCGATCACCTTCTGGCCGCGGTCGTGGCCGTCCTGGCCCATCTTGGCGACCAGGATGCGGGGTCGGCGGCCCTCGGCCAGTTCGAACCGCTCGACCAGGTCGCGGGTGCGCTGGAGGGACGCCGACGGGCCCGCTTCGTCTCGGTACACACCGGAGATGGTACGGATCTGGCCGGAGTGGCGGCCGTACACCTTCTCCAGCGCGTCCGAGATCTCGCCGACGGTGGCCTTGGCCCGGGCCGCGTTGACGGCCAGGTGCAGCAGGTTGCCGTCCAGCGAGCCGCCGCGCTGCGGGCCGGCCTCGGCGGCCCGGGTCAGCGCGTTCAGCGCGTCCTGGCAGGCGGCCTCGTCGCGCTCCTCGCGCAGCCGCCGGAGCTTCTCCAGCTGCCGGGCCCGCACCGAGGAGTTGTCGACCTTGAGGACGTCGATCTGCTCGTCGTTCTCGACCCGGTACTTGTTGACGCCGATCACCGGCTGGCGGCCGGAGTCGATCCGGGCCTGGGTGCGGGCGGCGGCCTCCTCGACGCGCATCTTGGGGATGCCCGCGTCGATCGCCTGGGCCATGCCGCCGGCCGCCTCGACCTCCTGGATGTGCTGCCAGGCCCGGGTGGCGAGGTCCTGGGTCAGCTTCTCGACGTACGCCGAGCCGCCCCAGGGGTCGATCACCCGGCAGGTGCCGGACTCCTGCTGGAGCAGCAGCTGGGTGTTGCGGGCGATCCGGGCGGAGAAGTCCGTCGGCAGGGCCAGCGCCTCGTCGAGCGCGTTGGTGTGCAGCGACTGGGTGTGGCCCTGGGTGGCGGCCATCGCCTCCACGCACGTCCTGGTCACGTTGTTGAACACGTCCTGGGCGGTCAGCGACCAGCCCGAGGTCTGCGAATGGGTGCGCAGCGAGAGGGACTTGGCGTTCTTCGGGTCGAACTGCCTGACCAGCTTGGCCCACAGCAGCCGGGCCGCGCGCAGCTTGGCGACCTCCATGAAGAAGTTCATCCCGATCGCCCAGAAGAACGACAGCCGGGGCGCGAAGGCGTCCACGTCCAGCCCCACGTCCAGGCCCGCGCGCAGGTACTCCACCCCGTCGGCCAGGGTGTAGGCCAGCTCCAGGTCGGCCGTCGCACCGGCTTCCTGGATGTGGTAGCCGGAGATGGAGATCGAGTTGTACCGGGGCATCTTCTGCGAGGTGTACGCGAAGATGTCCGAGATGATCCGCATCGACGGCTGCGGCGGGTAGATGTAGGTGTTGCGGACCATGAACTCCTTGAGGATGTCGTTCTGGATGGTCCCGGCGAGCTTCTCCGGCGGCACGCCCTGCTCCTCGGCCGCGACGATGTACAGCGCGAGCACCGGGAGCACGGCGCCGTTCATGGTCATCGACACCGACATCCGGTCCAGCGGGATGCCGTCGAAGAGCTGGCGCATGTCGTAGATCGAGTCGATGGCGACGCCCGCCATGCCGACGTCGCCGGTGACCCGCGGGTGGTCGCTGTCGTAGCCGCGGTGGGTCGGCAGGTCGAAGGCGACGGAGAGGCCCTTCTGGCCGGCCGCCAGGTTGCGGCGGTAGAAGGCGTTGGACTCCTCGGCGGTGGAGAAGCCGGCGTACTGGCGGACGGTCCACGGCTGGTTGACGTACATGGTCGGGTACGGCCCGCGCAGGTACGGGGCGATGCCGGGGTAGGTCTCCAGGAAGTCCAGGCCGGCCAGGTCGGCCGCGGTGTACAGCGGCTTGACGGCGATGCCCTCGGGGGTGTCCCAGACCAGCTCGTCGGCGTCCTTGCCGGTGGACCGGCGCCAGGCGGCCTGCCACTGCTCGTCGGTGACGTCCGGGCGGGCGTCGCCGCCGTCCAGCCCGATGCCGGTGAAGTCGGGGATCATCGCGCCACTCCAATGAGGTCCAGCAGGGAGGTGAGGACGGTGACCGCGTTCCCGCCCGCGTGGATGAACTCGTCCACCCCGGCGGGCGGTTCGGCGAGCCGGCCGGCCAGCAGCACCCGTCGGGCGCCGGCCGCCTTCAGCGCCTCGGCGACGGCGGCGGCGTGCTCGCCGTACAGCGCGTCGCTGGAGCACAGGCACGCGACGGTCGCCCCGGAGGCCCGGAACGCCTCGGCGAACGCCGCCGGATCGACGCCTTCCAGGGCGGTGGTCGCGATGCCGCCGGCCTGGAACAGGTTGGCGGCGAAGGTGGTGCGCGCGGTGTACGCGGAGGCGCCGCCGATCGAGGCCAGGAACAGCTTCGGCCGGGCGCCGGTGGCGGCGAGGAAGGCGTCCGAGCGGTCCCGCAGCGCCTCGTACGCCTCGGCGCGGCGCACCCGCGGCAGGCCGCCGGTGCGCTCGGCCGGGGCCGGCTCGCGGACCAGCGGCTGCTCGTCCAGGTGCGGGAACTCGCTGACGCCGGTGACCGGTTCGCGCCGCTTGGCGAGCTTCACGGAGCGCTCGGCCCAGGTCGCGGCGATCCGCTCGCCGACCAGTCCGGAGGCCAGCGCGGCCTGCTGGCCGCCGGCCCGCTCGATCTCCTGGAACCAGGCCCACGCGGCCTGCGCCAGCTCCTCGCCCAGCTGCTCGACGTACCAGGAGCCGCCGGCCGGGTCGATCACCCGGGCTAGGTGGGACTCCTCCAGCAGGATCGCCTGGGTGTTGCGGGCGATCCGGCGGGCGAAGGCGTCGGGCCGGCCGAGCGCACTGTCGAAGGGCAGCACGGTGACGGAGTCGGCGCCGCCGACCCCGGCGGCGAGGCAGGCGACGGTGGTGCGCAGCATGTTCACCCACGGGTCGCGGGCGGTCATCATCACCGGGGAGGTGACGGCGTGCTGGCGCTGCGCGGAGGCCTCCGCGCCGGCGCCGGAGACCTCCGCGACGCGGGCCCAGAGACGGCGCGCGGCACGGAACTTGGCGATGCTGAGGAACTGGTCGGCGTCCGCGGCGAAGCGGAACTCCAGCTGGCCGAGCGCGGCGTCCACGGACAGGCCGGCGGCGGTCAGCGCACGCAGGTAGGCGACGCCGGTGGCCAGGGCGCAGCCCAGCTCCTGGGCCGGGGAGGCGCCCGCCTCGTGGTACGGCAGGGCGTCCACGGTGAGGGCCCTGAGGTTCGGGTACCCGGCGGCGCAGCGGGCGGCCAGCGCGGCGGCCGCGGCGAGCAGGGCGTCCGTCCCGGCGGCGGAGCCGGTCCGGGCCTGGAGGCCCAGCGGGTCGGCGCCGAGGTTCCCGGCGGCGGAGCCGGGGGAGACCTCGCGCTCCTCGTAGAGCCTGAACAACTGCTCGGCCGCTGCGGTGAATTCGGGTCCCGCGTCGAGTGCCACCGCGGCCAGGTCCAGGTACACCCCGGCGAGCGCCTCGGGCAGTGCGGCGACCGGCAGGCCCGCACCGCCGAGTTCCAGCCAGAGCGAGGTCACCCCGTGCTCCAGGTCGGCCAGGGCGGCCTCGTTGACGCGCCGGGCGTCCGGGTCGGCGTGCCGCTGGCGGACGTCCCACCCGGCGACGGCGGAGCCCTGCGGCCGGGCGCCGCGGACGAACGGCGGGAAGCCGGGGTAGCCGGGCTCGACGGCGGTGTCCTCGGCGGTGTACAGCGGGCGGGCGCGCAGCCCGTCCGGGAGTGCGGTGGTGAGTGCCTGCTCGGCGGCGGCGCCGTCCTCGGGCTGGGCACCGGACTTGCGCAGCACGCCCTCGACGAGCTGCTGCCACTGCCCACGGTGCGCGGCCGGGAACTCGGCGGCGAGGGGGAGCCCTTCGGGCGGGACCTTCATGTCCGCAGGTTAGCGCTCGTTCGCATGGCGACAGGAGGGGCGTCGCGTGTGACCTTGTTCTCGATTTGGCGTGTTTTTGGCACCGGCCGCGCACTCCGTCCGGCGGGGAGTGCCGCGGGTGGCCGACCGGGTGTCCGGGAGTGTCCGCAAGAGTGCCCGGATCAGGGGGATTGCGGAACCCCGGCCCTCATCTATTAAGTTACTTCGAAGAAGACGGGTGGGGACGGCATCCCCCGTACGGCTCCGCCCGTCTTCGACGACCCTTCGTGTCCTCCCGCGCCCTCTCGCGTGCCCGGACGTGCCCGTGGGTGCCCGGCGTCCACGGGCGCCCGGGGGTGCCCCGGTGAACGTGCGTGCGTCCCCCGACCGTTCCCCGGGTACCGGCGAAGAGCGTCACCGGCGTCACCGAAGGCCCCCCGCCCGTCCCCCGAAGGAGAGCCCACCCCGATGGGAAAGCGCCGCAAGCCCAGCCCCCCGAGCCGGGCCCGCATGGCGGTCCTCACCACGGCGATGGCCGGCGGCGCGGTGCTCGCCGCCGGTACCGCCCACGCCGAGCCGGCCCCGAACCTGGCCTCGGTCAAGGAGCAGGTGGACAAGCTCAACGAGGAGGCCGAGCAGTCCATCGAGCAGTTCAACGGCTTCCAGGACAAGCAGCAGAAGCTCCAGGGCGAGGCCAACCGGATCCAGGAGAAGGTCGCCCGCGGTCAGGAGGCGATGAACGAGCTGCGCACCCGGCTCGGCGCCGTCGCCGCCGACCAGTACCGCAACGGCGGCATCGACCCCTCGGTCCGGCTGATGCTCGACTCCGACCCGGCCGGCTACCTGGAGCGCGCCGCGGCGCAGAACCAGGTCGCCGACAGCCAGTCGGCCCTGCTCAAGCAGGCCCAGGAGGAGCAGCGCAGGCTCGACCAGGACCGCGCCGAGGCCACCGCCACGCTCGCCCAGCTCGACTCGGTGGGCACCGAACTGACGGCCAGGAAGCAGCAGATCCAGGCCAAGCTCGCCCAGGCCCAGGCCACGCTCAACAAGCTCAGCGCCGAGGACCGCGCCAAGGTCAACGCCCAGCAGTCCGCCGAGAAGGCCAAGGCCGAGGCCCGGCAGGCGGCCGAGGCCGACCGCGCCTCCCGCGGCGCGGCCCGGACGGACCTCGGCACCCCGGCCCCGCCGGCCAGCGGCCGGGCCGCCGCGATCGTCCAGTTCGCCTACGCCCAGCTCGGCAAGCCGTACGGCTGGGGCGCCACCGGCCCGAGCAGCTTCGACTGCTCCGGCCTCACCGGCGCGGCCTACCGCTCGGCCGGGGTCAAGCTGTCCCGGATGTCCCAGGACCAGTGGAACGACGGCCCGCGGATCTCCCGCGACGCCCTCCAGGCCGGTGACCTGGTGTTCTTCTACAACGACATCCACCACGTCGGGATCTACATCGGCGACGGGAAGATGATCCACGCTCCGCGCACCGGCAAGAACGTCGAGGTCCTGCCGATCTCCGCGATGCCCTACATGGGTGCCGTCCGCCCGTAGCCGTCTGCCCGTAGCCGTGTTGCCTCTGGCCGTCTGCGCGTGGCTGTCTGTGCGCAGCCGTCTCCGGCCGGACGGCGTCGGGCCGCGGCGGACCGGGCCGGGGGTCAGCCCCCGGCCAGCCGTTCCAGGGCGAGGGCCCGCGCCGGGTCGGCGAGGCCGCACTCCCGCCGGACGGCGGCGTCGTGGGCGGCGGCCAGGGCGTCCAGCCGGCGCAGCCGGGTGCGGCCCTGACGGGAGAGGTGGGCGCTGATCCGGCGGCGGTCCTGGTCGCCCTGGCGCCGGTGGACCCAGCCGTGGTCGGCCAGTTGGTCGACGAGCCGGCTGAGGCTCGCCTGCGGGATCAGCAGGGTCTGGGCCAGTTCGCCCATCGGGTGGCCCGCGCCGTCGGCGAGGGCGCGCAGCACCCGCCACTGGTCGACGGTGCAGCCCTCCTCGGCCAGGGTGGCGGCCAGGCCGGAGGACAGCCGGCGGTGGGCCAGCGCGACCAGTTCGACCAGCAGCGGCCCCGGGGCGGTGTCGGCGGCCCGCGGTGCTCCGGCCGGTGTGCCGGTCGGTGCTGCGGTCGGTGCGGCGTCGCTCGAAGCCATCCGTTCCTCCCCCTCCGGTCCGTTCCGGAGCCCGTCCCGGGCTCCGCCCGAGCCTCGTCCACGAGGCCCTTTCCCGGGACCGACATCACGACGATACTCGCACGGGTGAGCGTCGAGGCCGTACTGATCGATCCGCTCGAAGCACTGCACTCCGCGCGGGACGGCGGGGAGGGAGCGGCGTTCCGGGTGGGCCTCGTCGTGCCGCAGTCCGGCCCGCTGGGCCTGACCGGGCCGTCCGCGCTGGACGGCGCCCTGCTGGCCGCGCACGAGGTGAACGCGGCGGGCGGTGTGCTCGGCCGGCCGATGGAACTGGTGCTGGTGGACGGCGGCGGCACCCCGGAGCGGGTCGCCGCCGAGGTGCGGCCGCTGCTGGCCGCGGGTGCGGTGGACGCGCTGGCCGGCTGCCACACCAGCGATGTGCACCGGGCGGTCGAGGCGGTCGCTTCCGGCCGCACCGCGTACGTCTACACCCCGCCGCACGAGGGCGGCTCCCGGCTGCCCGGGGTGCTCTGCACGGGCATCGATCCGCTGTCCCAACTCGGCTCGGCCATCCAGGAACTGACGGAACATCACCGCATCGGACGCTGGGCGTTCGTCGGCAACGACTACATCTGGCCGCGCTCCGTCCACCGCGCCGCCGGCGCCCTGGTCGCCCGCGCCGGAGCCCGGGTGGTGCTGGAGCGGCGGGTCCCCTTCGGGGCGGTCGAGGGGGCGGTCGAACCGCTGCTGGACGCGCTGCGCGCCAGCCGGGCGGACGCCCTGCTGCTCAGCCTGATCGGCCGCGACCAGGTGCACTTCGGCCGGGCGCTGCGCCGCAGCGGACTGGATCGCCGACTGGTCCGGCTCTCCGGGGCGCTGGAGGAGAACGGCCTGCTGGCGCTCGGCGGCGACGACACCGGGCTGCTGTACGCCGCGATGCCGTCCTTCGCCACGCTGGACGAGGACCGCCGGCGCGGGATCGCCGAGCGGCACCGGGCGCTGTGCGGGCCGTGGGCGCCGGTGCTGGACGCCTACGCGGTGGGCCTGCACGACGGGCTGCGCCTGCTGGCCGAGCTGGCCGCCCATCGGTCCCTGGCCCCGGACCGGCTGGTCCGGGCCGCCGGCCGACTGCTGGCCGCCGAGGCCCGCCCGGTCCACCTGGCCCGGGCCGACGGTCCCGACTTCGCCGTCCTGCCCTGACCCGGCGCCCGTGCCGGGCATCCGCATCCACGGCCCGTATCCACCACCCGCATCCACCACCCGTATCCGGCGCCCGAACCCGCCACCCGTGCCCACCTGGCGGAACGGCGCGACAAAACCCTTCCATCTGGAAATACTTTCCTCTACGTTCTCCCCACACACCCGCAGGGTCGTCACGGAGAGAGAGCACCATGGCCGACACACCCGCGCCCCGGAGCATCGAGAGCTACGGCTACCGACAGGAACTCCGCCGCTCGCTGACCTTCACCGACCTGCTCGTCTACGGGCTGGTCTTCATGGTGCCGATCGCCCCCTTCGGCATCTTCGGCGGCGTCTTCCAGGGCTCCGGGGGCATGGTCGCCCTGGCGTACGTCCTCGGCATGGTGGCGATGATGTTCACCGCGCTGTCGTACGCCCAGATGTCGCGGGCCTTCCCGATGGCCGGCTCGGTGTACACCTACGCGGGGCGCGGCATCGCGGCCCCGGTCGGCTTCCTGTCCGGCTGGATGATCCTGCTCGACTACGTCCTGGTGCCGGGCCTGCTCTACCTGATCGCGGGCGTCGCGATGAACTCGCTGGTGCCGTCGGTGCCGGTCTGGCTCTGGCTGATCGGCTTCGTGCTGCTCAACACGGTGGTCAACTACCTGGGCATCGAGACCACCTCCAAGGTCAACAAGGCGATGCTGATCGGTGAACTCGTCGTGCTGGCCCTGTTCGTGGTGGTCGGCGTGATCGCCCTCGCCGCGGGCAAGGGCCGGGGCTTCGACCTCACGCCGCTCTACAACGCCCACACCTTCTCCTGGAGCCTGGTCTTCGGCGCGGTCTCGGTCGCCGTGCTCAGCTTCCTCGGCTTCGACGGGATCTCCACCCTCTCGGAGGAGAACCGGGATTCGGCCAAGGCGATCGGCCGGTCGATGGTGGCCGCGCTGCTGCTGGCGGGCACCCTGTTCATCGTGCAGACCTGGGTGGCCTCGTTGCTGGTGTCCGACCCGGACACCCTGATCCGGGACGGCGATCCCGACGGCACCGCGTTCTACGACGCGGCCCGGACCGCCGCGGGCGGCTGGCTGGCCACGCTCACCGCCGCCTCCACCGCCGTGGCCTGGGGCTTCGCCAACTCCCTGGTCGCCCAGGCGGCCACCTCGCGGCTGCTGTACGCGATGGCCCGCGACCGCCAGTTGCCCGCCTTCCTGGCGAGGATCCACCCCACCCGCCGGGTGCCGGTCAACGCCACCCTGCTGACCGCCGGGATCTCCCTGGTCCTCGGCCTCTACACGGCCTCGCGCCAGGACGGCATCACCCTGCTGAGCACCCTGGTCAACTTCGGCGCGCTGACCACCTTCCTGGTGCTGCACGTCGCGGTGGTCGTCCACTACCTGGTGCGGCAGCGCAGCAGGGACTACTGGCGCCACCTGATCGCCCCGGCGATCGGCTTCGCGATCCTCGCGTACGTCGTCGTCAACGCCAACATCGCGGCCCAACGGCTCGGCTTCGTCTGGCTGTTGATCGGCGCGGTCGTGCTGACCGGGCTGATGGCGACCGGTCGCCGGCCCCGACTGGCCGTCACCGAGACCGAGTCCACCGCGGACACCACCCCCGAGGAGAGCAAGTGAGCCTGCCCGAGACCCTCCGGCTGACCCCGGCCCCCGAGGACTACGCCTACACCTTCGGCGGCCGGGCCCCGCTGGTGACCGTCCGGCCCGGCACCGTCGTCGAGCTGAGCACCGAGGACTGCTTCGGCGGCAAGGTGCGCGGCACCGGCGACCTGCCCAGCCAGGTGTGCGTCTTCCCGTACCTCAACCCGGTCACCGGGCCGATCGCGGTGGCCGGTGCCGAGCCCGGCGACCTGCTCGCGGTGCACTTCGTGGAGATCACCCCGGCCCGCGACCACGGCATCTCCAGCACCTTCCCGCACTTCGGCGCGCTCACCGCGACCCACACCACGGCGATGCTGCACCGGCCGCTGGAGGAGCGGGTCTGGGTCTACGACCTGGACGTCGCGGCCGGCCTCTGCCGGTTCCGGGCCCGCCACGGCGAGTTCACGGTCGACCTGCCGCTCGACCCGATGCACGGCACGGTCGGCGTCGCCCCGGCGGCCGGCGAGGTGCTCGCCTCGATCACCCCGGGCGCCCACGGCGGCAACCTGGACACCCCCGAGATGCGGGCCGGCACCACGGCCTACTTCGGCGTCAACGTCGAGGGCGGCCTGCTCGCCATCGGCGACGGCCACGCCCGCCAGGGCGAGGGGGAGGTGTGCGGGACGGCCGTGGAGGCGGCGATGCGCACCACCGTGATCGTCGACCTGGTCAAGGGCGCCGGGCCGGCCTGGCCCCGGCTGGAGAACGACGACTACCTGATCAGCACCGGCTCGGCCCGCCCACTGGAGGACGCCTTCCGGATCAGCCAGCACGACCTGGTCGGCTGGACCGGCGGCCTGCTCGGCCTGGACCAGCTGGACGCCTACCAGCTGGTCAGCCAGGCCGGGCTGGCCCCGGCGGCGAACGTCTGCGACACCAACTACACGATGGTCGCCAAGCTGCCGAAGTCCGTGCTGGGCCGGGCCCGCGCCTACGACGGCCTGCACGACCGGCTGCGCGGAACCGCGGCGGCCTACCTGCGGCACCGGTAGCCCGCGCCGGTCCGGGCGGAAGGCCGGCCCGGACCGGCCCCGGCCTTCCGGACCGGCCCAGGCCTTCCGCCCGGGCGCTACGGATGCGGTGCGCAGGCCAGCAGGTACGGCGCCACCGGCAGCGTCAACACGGCGATCCGCCAGCCCAGTTGGCGCCGTCGGCCGCCGCCCGGCCGGGCCAGCCGGCGGACCCGGGCCAGCACCCCGGTGGCGGCGACCCCCAGGCCGTGCCCGGGGGCCGCCCCGGAGCCGGCCAACGCGCAGAGCGCCGAGGCCAGTTCACTGCGGGACACCTCCGCCAGCGCCGCGTCGTCCGCCGCCATCTCCAGCAGCAGCGCCACCTCGGAGCGCCCCAGCCGGGCCAGCGGCAGCGGCCCCAGCAGCAGTGCGAAGGTGTCGGCGGGCAGCCGGAACAGGTGGTGGCGGCCGCGGATGTGCCCGTGCTCGTGGGCGACGGCCGCGGTCAACTGCCGTTCGTCCAGCAGCCGTAGCGCCCCGCGCGACAGCACCACCCGGGAGCGCCGCCCGGGCAGGCAGTAGACGGTCGGGTGGGCGTGCTCCAGCACGAGCGCGCCCCAGCGCCGGTCCCGTACGGCGACCACGTCGAGCACCGCCCGGTGCCGCCGCCGGGCCCGCCGGGCCCGGGCGCCGACGGCGGCCAGGACGGCGGTGAGCGCCGCCCCGGCGGCGGACAGCTGCCACCAGTCGTGGGTGTGCGGGACGACCGGGCCCGGCCGGTCGGTGTGGGGGAGCAGGCCGATCAGCCCGGCCGGGTCGTGCGCGGCGGGCTCGACCGCGTGGTGGGCGGCGAGCACCAGGGCGACGGTGAAGGAGGCCATCAGGGCCAGCCACAGCGCCGCGCCGAGGGCCGGGCGGGCCTGCAGCCGGGCCTGGAGGGTGGGGGAACCGGCCAGTCGGCGGGGCAGCAGGACACCGGTCGCGGCCAGGTAGAGGCCGAGCAGCAGGAGCGTCACCCGGCGTCCCGGGCCTTCACCTGTTCGAGGGCGGCGAGCAGCGCGGACGCCTCGTCCCCGCTGATCCGGTCGACGAACCGGAGCAGTGCGCCGGCCCGGTCGGGGGTGGTCTCCAGCGCCTGGTGCATCAGCTCGGCGGTGTACGCCTCCCGGGTGCAGGTCGGTTCGTACACCCAGGCGCGGCCGACCTTGTCCCGGCGCAGCCAGCCCTTGGTGTGCAGGATGTCGGCGACGGTGGTCACGGTGGTGTACGCGACCGCCCGCTGCTGCTGGAGGTCGTCGACCACCTCGCGCACCGTGGCCGGTCGGCCCCAGGACCAGAGCCGGTCCATGATCTCGGCCTCGAGATCGCCGAAACCCCGTAGCACCGCCCTCGTCTCCCTCGCCGAACCGGTCGCCGGCGCCCTTCGCCCGCTGGAACGCGGCCCATGGTACGGCGCACGTCGGGCGCCCGCCTCCGGGTGACGGAGACGGGCGCCCACGGGGTCCGGGTGTCGCCAGGGCGGTGCCCGGGTGGTGCGCGGCCGGTGCTCGACCGGTGTTCAACGGGTGCCGGAGGCGCCCGACCGGTGAGCGGGGGAGCGGGACGCCGGCTCAGGAGAGCCGTCGGCCGGGCGACACCCTGGAGCGGGTGAACAGCGCCGCGAGCAGCCCCGCCACCACCGGCAGCACCAGCACGACCAGCAGCAGTTCCCCCCAGGGCGCGGTGAGCATCATCGGCTTCGCCCCGAACCCGCTGGCCCGCGACTTCAGCAGTCCCACCGCCGGGACGAAGCCGTTGGCCGCCCCGAGCAGCGCCCCGAGCAGGGCGATCAGCGCGCACTGCAGGCCCGCCATGGTCCGGCGGATCCGCGGCGGGGCGCCGACCGCGGCCAGGGTGGCCTGGTCCTGCCGGGAGTCGGCGGCCGCGAGCCCGGTGGCGATCCCGGCGGCGCCGAGCACCACCAGCGCGGCGAAGCCGCTGAGCGCGAGGGTGAGCGCGTCGCCCTTGGACTGGTAGCCGCGCTCGACGTCCAGCTGGGAGTAGTGGTCCAGCTGGGCGGCGACGGCCGCGGCCCGCTGCTGGGCCTTGCGGTCCGGCGGCGTGGCCGGGCGCCAGACCGCACCCTGGGGTTCCGAGGCGAGGCCCAGCTTGGCCAGCGCGGAGACGGGCATCAGGCCCTGGGCGAAGCGGGCCGCGTCCGGGGCGTCGACCAGCACCGCGTCCACCGGGACCTCCTGGAGGTCGGGCTTGGGGATCTGGCCGGGCTGCACCGGTCCGCCGCCGCCCCCGCGCAGCATCAGCACGGCCTTGCCGTCGGCGCCGATCAGCGTGCGGTCGAAGACCAGCAGCTTCCCGGCGGCCAGCGCCTGCTCGGCCGCCGGGTCCCGGAGATCGAAGAGGTTGTGCAGCAGGGTCGCGTCACCGGTGGCCAGGTGCGGCGGTGCACTGAGCGTGTGCCAGTCCACCGGGCCCTTGAGCTGGACGGCGCTGGAGCAGTTGTCGCAGAACTTGTAGACGACCTGGCCGACGTCGGCGCGCGGGCCGAGCCCGGTCAGCTCCTTCTCCACCGCGGCCGGGAGCGCGGCGGCCTGCGGCCCGTCCCGGTGGCTGGTCAGCTGCACGGCGCCGTACGGGGCCTGCGGCCGGTAGTCGCGCCGGTTCTCGGCGTCGGTGCTGGTGCTGTACACCCCGATGGCGACCGCCCCGGCCACCGCGGCCATCACCGCGGCGACGGCGGGCGCGGTGCGCGAGCGGTTGCGGGCGGAGTCCCGCAGGGCCAGCCGGGGGCCGAGCGGCAGCCCGCCGGCGAACCGGCCGAACAGCGCGACCAGCAGCGGGGTGCAGGCCAGCAGCCCGAGTTCGGCGGCGACGGAGCCGCCGAGCACGGTGAGGGTGCGGGCGTCGTAGCTGCTGACCACGGTGCGCCCGTGGTTCACCGCGCCGGCGCCGTACATCGCGATCGCGCCGCCGGCGAGGATCAGCGCCACGCCGACCACGGTGACCAGGCGGTTGGGTGCCCGGACGGTGTCCCGCCCGGTCAGCCCGGCGGTGACGCTGCGCCGGGCTGCCTGCCAGGCGGGCAGCGCGGCCGCGAGCAGTGCGGTGACCACGCCGATCCCGGCGATCGCCAGCAGGTCCAGCGGGGGCAGGGCGAAGTGTCCGAAGCGCGCGCCGCCGAACTCCTCGATCACCGGTTGCAGCACGGCGACCACGGCGGTGCCGACGGCCACGCCGACGGCCGCCCCGGCCAGGCCGAGCACCAGCCCGCCGCCGAGCACCACCGCGCCGATGTGGGTGCGCCGGCCGCCCGCGGCGCCGAGCAGGGCGAGCTGGCGGCGGGAGCGGCGGGCGCCGACCGCGAAGGCGGGCCCGGCCAGCAGGGCGACCTCCAGCAGTGCCATCCCGGTCACGGTGGCGACCACGACCTTGGTGCTGTTGCCGGCGGCGGGGTCGTGGTAGACCCGGGAGTCCCGGTAGTAGGGGACGGCCCCGTCCACCGGCGGGTCGAGTGCGACCGACCGCGCGGTGAGGGTGTAGCCGTGGGCGTTGAAGGACTGGACCGCGGCCCAGTCGAGGACGGCCCCGCCCGGCAGGTGCACCAGCCAGGAGCTGTGCCCGCCCTTGCCCGGCGCGGCGCCCGGCTGCGCGGGGTCCGCGGCGGCGGCCAGCGGGTCGAGCAACTCGCCCGGCCTGGCGACGAGTTCGACCCGGCCGAGCTCGTCCGGGTGCTCCACGACGCCGGTGATGGTGAAGGTGGTCCGCTCCAGGCCCTGGACGGTGGTGGTGCCGCCGAGCGGGATCCCGGAACGGTCCAGGAAGGCCTGGGTGGCGGCCAGTTCGTGCGGGGCGCCGGGGGCGCGGCCCTTGACCAGGTCGATCCGACCGTGCCAGACCGGGTCGGCGAGGTCGGCCTCGGTGGTGAGGGTGCGGACCAGGCCCTCGGGAGAGGTCGCCCCGGTCTCCGGTCCGGTCCGGACGGCGGTGAGCCTACTGCCGTGCGGCAGCAGCGAGTTGACCAGGGCGGCCGGATCGGAGACCGCGTCCTTCAGCTGCTCGGGGGTGGGCTGCTGCCCGGGGCGGGGCGGGACGACGAAGGCGCCGTCCTCGGCGACCGGGGCCTGTTCGACGGCCTGGCCCGGGCTGAGCGCGGTGACCAGCGCGTCCGCGCCGCCCACCACCCGCTCGACCCGTTCGGCCGGGCTCAGCTGCCCGCTGCGGTGGACCACGTCGGCGCCGGTGACCCCGAGGACGGGCAGCGCGATCATGGCCAGGATCAGGGCGCTGCGCCCCTTGGCCCGCAGCGCGTCGCGCCGGGCCACCCGCAGCGCGACCTTCCATGCTCCGAGCTTCACCGGGTCACCCCGCCGACCTGCTGGGGCCGGTGGACGGCCGCCTGGCAGCCGCCGGAGCGGCGTCCGGCGCTCTCCGAGGCGACCGCGCCGTCCCGCAGGTGGACCACCCGGTCCGCCCAACTGGCGTGCGAGGCCTCGTGGGTGACCATCATGGCGGCCGCGCCGGCGTCGCAGCGGGCGCGCAGCACGGCGAGCACGGCGTCGCCGGTGGCGGAGTCGAGGGCGCCGGTCGGTTCGTCGGCGAGGACGAGGCGCCGTTCGCCGATCAGGGCGCGGGCGATGGCGACGCGCTGCTGCTGGCCGCCGGACATGTCGTCGGGGAAGCGGTCGGCGAGTTCGCCGATGCCCAGTTCCTCCAGCGCGGCCAGCGCCTCGCGGCGGGCGGTGCGGCCGGAGACGCCGTCGAGTTCGCGCGGCAGGGCGATGTTCTCGGCGGCGGTGAGCGCGGGGATCAGGTTGTAGTCCTGGAAGACGTACCCGACGGAGCGGCGCCGCAGGTCGGCGAGCTTGCCGCGGCTGAGGCCGCCGAGGCCGACGCCCTCGACCAGGACCTGGCCGTCGCTGGGCAGGTCCAGCCCGCCGGCCAGGGTGAGCAGGGTCGACTTCCCGGAGCCGGACGGCCCCATGACGGCGACGAACTCGCCTGCGTGGACGGTCAGGTCGACCCCGCGCAGGGCGTGCACCTCGGCGGCGCCGCGGCCGTGCACCCGGGAGACCCCGGCCAGCTGCAGGACGGGCGCGGGCCGGCTCGGATCGGTGTGGGACACAGTTCCCCCTCGTGAGCTGTTCAGCTGCATATGTCGGTGAACTATATATGCCGGGAGGGGATGCACAAGTCGTCCGGGATTCGGTCAAGGTTCTACAAAGGTGTCGACGTTCGGCCGAAAAGGTGACATGGAGCGACCGCCCCGGGGCTATGCTTTTCGAGGTTTGAAAAGGCACCTCGTTCGGTGAGGCGTCTTCACGGACACAGGCCACTGACCCGACGACGTCGAGAGACGCCCAGGTTCAGGACAGGTCTTCCCGAGTTAAGGGTTGACCCCAAGTGGCTTCCGGCCGATCCGGCTGGACACGCCGTGGAGTGCCAAAGCTCTGACGAGTTGGGGTGGACCGGTCCCTCGCGGCCGGTGTGCTCCTTGCCGTGTCGTGATGCGGCGCACAGACGGTGCGCCCCCGACCGGGAGGAGGCGAGAGACATGGACTGTGATAGTCCGGGCCACAGTAGCCCCTACCCCCGCATGCTCTCGAACACCTCCGGCACGCGGTAACAACCTTCCCTGCGCGTTCACCCAGGTCTTCGTCGTGCGCCCGAGTGCGCCCCGACGCAAGCCGCCTGACGCACCGTCATGCCCGCACGGCCGCCGCCGCTCAGCGTCGCCGTACGGCGCGGACGTCGTGTGCGCCGACGTGCGCCCGCAGGGAGGATCGCTGCTGCGTGCCCCCTGTCGCCCCCTCCAGGAAGGGGGCAGGGAGGCCCCGCCATGACCAACGTGATGCTGGACCCGAAGGTTCCCGCCGCTCCCGCCGCGGCCCGCTCCGCCGTCCTCGACGACGCCCACGTGGGCGACATCAAGGGTGCCCTCGGCACCATCAAGCTCGACGACTCCACCCCCCGCAGCGGACTCTCCGCCCGGATCAAGACCCTGCTGGCGATCGTCGGCCCCGGCCTGATCGTGATGGTCGGTGACAACGACGCGGGCGCCTTCTCCACCTACGGCCAGGCCGGCCAGAACTACGGCACCCAGCTGCTCTGGACGCTGGCCCTGCTGATCCCGGTGCTGTACGTCAACCAGGAGATGGTGCTGCGCCTGGGCGCCGTCACCGGCGTCGGCCACGCCCGGCTGATCCTGGAGCGCTTCGGCAAGTTCTGGGGCGCCTTCAGCGTCATCGACCTGTTCCTGCTGAACGCCCTGACCCTGGTCACCGAGTTCATCGGCGTGACACTCGCGGCCGGCTACCTGGGCCTGCCCAAGGTCGCCTCGGTGATCCTGGCGGCGGCGATCATCATCGCCTCGGCCTTCACCGGCTCCTTCCAGCGCTTCGAGCGGGTCGCCGTCACGCTCTGCGTCGGCTCGCTGCTGCTGGTGCCGATCTACTTCATGGTCCACCCGAAGACCTCGCAGATGGCCCACGACTTCGTCGTCCCGCAGATGCCGGGCGGCTCCGGCCAGCTCGCGGCCGTGATGCTGGTCATCGTCTCCATCGTCGGCACCACCGTCGCCCCGTGGCAGCTGTTCTTCCAGCAGTCGTACGTCATCGACAAGCGCATCACCCCGCGTTTCATGAAGTACGAGAAGGTCGACCTGTGGATCGGCATCGCCATCGTGATCATCGGCGCCGCCGCGATGATCGGCTTCACCGCCGCCGCGTTCGCGGGCACCGACGGCTTCGGCCAGTTCTCGGACGCGGCCGCCGTGGCCAAGGGCCTGGAGGACAAGGCCGGTCACCTGGTCGGCGTGCTGTTCGCGATCGCCCTGCTGGACGCCTCGATCATCGGCGCCTTCGCGGTGTCCCTGTCGACCGCCTACGCGATCGGCGACGTCTTCGGCATCAAGCACTCGCTGCACCGCGGGGTCAAGGGTGCCAAGGGCTTCTACGCGGTCTACGCCGGCCTGGTGGTGATCGCCGCGGCGATCACCCTGCTGTCGAACGACTACCTGCAGGGCCTGATGACGCAGTTCGTCCAGGTGCTGGCCGGGGTGCTGCTGCCCTCCGCGACCGTCTTCCTGCTGCTGCTCTGCAACGACAAGGCCGTGCTCGGCCCGTGGCGCAACGGTCCCAAGACCAACGCCTTCACCTCCGCCGTGGTCGGCGTCCTGGTGATGCTGTCGCTGATCCTGACCGCCGCCGTGGTCTGGCCGGACATCAGCTCGGACGCGATCCTGTGGATCATGGCCGGCTGCGGTGTGGCGGGCGTGCTGGTCGCCGGGTACTTCTTCGTGGCCGGCCGCTCCGGCACCAAGGAGGACCCGATCGACCGTGCCGGTCGCGAGGAGTGGCGGATGCCCCCGCTGGAGACGCTGAGCCGTCCGGTGATGTCCACCGCCCGCAAGGTCGGCATGGGCGCCCTGCGCGCCTACCTGCTGATCGCGATGATCATGGTCATCATCAAGATCGTCCAGACCGCGCTGAACCACTGATCCGCCGAGCGGAACCCGGACGGACGGGTGGTGGGCGGCAGCTCGCCACCCGTCCGTTCCACTTTCCGTGTCCGTTTCCCTTTCCGCGTCTCTTTCCGTTTCCGTGTCCGTTTCCCCGTGAAGGCCTCCCCGGGAGGCCTTCCCCCGTGAAGGAGGTGCCGTCGTGCACACCCTGACCACCGTCGAGTTCCTGGTCCGGCTGGCCACCGGCGTCGCCTGCGGCGCGCTGATCGGCGTCGAGCGCCAGTGGCGGGCCCGGATGGCCGGTCTGCGCACCAACGCCCTGGTGGCCGCCGGCGCCACCCTGTTCGTCCTGTACAGCGAGGCGGTCGGCGACACCGGCAGCCCCACCCGGGTCGCCTCCTACGTCGTCTCCGGCATCGGCTTCCTCGGCGGTGGCGTCATCCTGCGCGACGGCGCCGGCGTCCGCGGCCTCAACACCGCGGCCACGCTGTGGTGTTCGGCCGCCGTCGGGGTGCTCGCCGCCTCCGGCAAGCTGGACCTGGCCGTCTTCGGCACCCTCGCGGTGCTCGCCGTCCACGTCGTGCTGCGCCCGGCCGGCCGGCTGCTCGACCGGGCCCCGCAGGCCGGCAGCGACCCGGACTCCACCAGCCGGGCCACCGTCCACCTGGAGTGCGACCGCAAGTCCGAGACCCACATCCGCGCCCTGCTGCTCCAGGCCCTGGCCGGCTCCGGCCTCGCCCCGACCGGCCTGCGCGCCCGCCGCACCGAACAGGGCGACGCCACCAGCCTGCGGGCCACCGTCTCCGTCAACGGGCAGGTGGCCCCGGCGCTGGAACAGGTGATCACCCGGCTCTCGCTGGAGCCCGGCGTTCGGGACCTGCACTGGCATCTGGAGGAGGAGGACGAGGAGCGCGGCAACCCGGGGCTGGCCTGACGCGGTAGAACGGAGGGGCCGTCACACGAACCCTCCGGGAGCCACGATGCCGAAAGTCGACCCCGAACACGGACCGCTGGTCCCGATGCTGCTGGTGCTGACCCTGGTCACCGGCCTGGTGGACGCGGTCAGCTACCTGGAACTCGGGCACGTCTTCGTCGCCAACATGACCGGCAACGTGGTGTTCCTCGGCTTCGCCCTGGCCGGCGCGCCGGGCCTGTCCGCCCCCGCCTCGCTGGCCGCCCTCGGGGCCTTCCTGCTCGGCGCGCTGGCCGGCGGCCACCTCGCCCGGCACCTGCCCGGGCACCGGGGGCACCTGCTGACCGCCGCCGTCGCCGCCCAGGCGGTGCTCGTCGCCGCGAGCACCGTCCTGGCGGCGACGGTCGGCCACGACTCCGAGCCCGCCCGCTACACCCTGATCGGGCTGCTCGCCGTCGCCATGGGCGGTCAGAACGCGGTGGTCCGCGCGCTCAAGGTCCCCGACCTCACCACCACCGTGCTCACCATGACGATCACCGCCTTCGCCGCCGACCGCACCGGCCTGCGCCGCGTCGCCTCGGCGGCCTGGATGTTCGCCGGGGCGCTGCTCGGCGCGGTGCTGGTGCTGCACGTGGACGTGTCGGTCGCGCTGGCCCTGGCGCTGGTGCTGCTGGTCGCCGTCGCCGCCCTCACCCAGTGCGCCGCCCGGCCCGTCCCGGCCCCGGCCTGGACGGAACGCCGCTGAGGCCCGGCCCTAGGCCCCGCCGACCGGAGGCTTTTGACGGGCTGCGGGGTTCCGGTCACTCCTCCCGGCGGTGTCCGGCGCGGCCGCTCCAGAGCGGTTCCAGCCGGGCCCAGCCGCTGGTCCATTCGGCCTCGGCCCGGCGGTCGAGGGTGTGCAGGCGCAGCCGCAGCAGGAGGACCAGGAGGGCGGACAGGGTGAGCAGGGCGCCGGCGCCGGTGCAGCCGGCCGAGACGGCGAGGGCGGCGCGCTCGACCGGGGGAGCGGCGGCGTTGCCGTCGGGGTCGACCCAGATCGGGACGACGGTTCCGGCGACGGCCGAGCGCGGGGCCTCGACGACGCCGGTGTGCGGGGTGCCTCCCGGATAGCTCCAGGAGGCCGGGGCGTCGGTCCGGTTGCCGTAGCCGCCGGTGAACCGGCTGTTGACGGCGCCGTGGTCGGTGCCGCCGGTGACCACGGCCTCGACCCGGTGCAGCCGGGCCCGGTCCTCGTCGGCCCGGGGTGCGGTGGTGCGGAAGAGCAGCAGCGCGCCGCCGACGGAGAGGGCGATCGTCAGCAGGCCCCCGACCACGGCGAACAGCCAGGCGCGGGCGCGGGACCGGTCGAGGGGGCGGGCCAACGGTTCGTGCCGGGCACCGAAGGCCCGCCGCAGCTGACGGCCGGTTCGCCGCGGCAGCGACGCGGGCCGGGCCGGGCGGGGTGTGCTGGACACGCTGAGGTCTCCTCAAGGACGCGGGCGCGTACGGAGTTTCGTTACCCAATCTCCACCCGACCGACCTCCTTGCACAAGAGTGGTGCGCGCTCCTGGTGCCGACGGCCCTGGTCACCCGGGACGTTCGGCCCTCGGCGGCGGGCCCCGGTGGCGGCAGACTGGGGCCCGGCCGCGCCCTCCGTGCCTGGGCGCGGCTCCGACCCGGTCGGCCGTGGGGGTTCCGGGTCGTGGTGCGGAGCAGGGGGCGGTCGTGGGGCCGCCTCCTGCCTGCCGCCGGTGCCTTCTCCGGCCTCGCCACCGGTGCGAGTTGACGTTCCACCAGGTCAGGGCCGTGTTCTTTCCGGCTGTGCCGTCGGCTGGGGATCGTCTCCTCGACCCTGCCGCCGTCGCGGCGGATCGCCGGGCCGGGGGTGGCGCGCAACGGCCGGGCATCGCCTGGAGGGCGGCGTGCAACGGCTCGGCACCGACAGGGGGTCGGTGTGCATCGGCTCGGCACCGTCAGGGGGTCGGCGCCCGTCGGTCGAGCAGTGGGCCGGTGCCGGTTCTTCCGCCGCCCGCGGAACCATCCGTCGCGCGGATCAGCGGGCGACGGGGTAGCTGCGCGTCCCCTCCCGCGGTGCCCCGTCCAGCCCGGGCAGCCAGCTGGCGAGCACCAGCCCGGACGGGTAGAACATCGGCTCGGGCAGCGCGTCCACCGGGAAGCGCTCCCAACCGGCGCAGGTGTGCGGCTCGGTGACCAGCGCCTCGGCCAGGCTCGGCGGCGCCAGCACGGCGGCGGTCAGCCGGGGCCGGCCGAGCTCGTGGTCCAGGTGCAGGGCCAGCACCCGCATCCGCTCGGCCGGCAGCACGATGCCGGTCTCCTCGGCGAGTTCGCGGGCCGCGGTCCGCTCGAAGGACTCGCCCGGGTCGACCTTGCCGCCGGGCAGGCTCCAGGTCGGCGGCTCACCGGCGGTGATCCGCCGGCCGATCAGCACCCGGCCGTCCCCGGTGGGCACGATGATCCCTGCGCCGAGCAGCGGCGCGGTCGGTGCGGTGCTCAACTCGGGTTCTCCTTCGGGTGGTTGCCGACCGGGCGCCTACCAGTTGCCGCGCTCGTAGTCCTTGAGGAAGCAGCCGTACAGGTCCTCGCCGGCCTCGCCGCGCACGATCGGGTCGTACACCCGGGCCGCGCCGTCGACCAGGTCGAGCGGGGCGTGGAAGCCCTCGTCGGCGAGCCGCATCTTGTCCGGGTGCGGCCGCTCGTCGGTGATCCAGCCGGTGTCGACGGCGGTCATCAGGATGCCGTCGGACTCGAACATCTCCTGCGCGCTGGTGCGGGTGAGCATGTTGAGCGCAGCCTTGGCCATGTTGGTGTGGGGGTGGCCGGCGCCCTTGTAGCCGCGCTGGAACACGCCCTCCATCGCGGAGACGTTGACCACGTACTTGCGGCGGGAGGCGGACGCGGCCATCGCCGGGCGGAGCCGGCTGATCAGGATGAACGGCGCGGTGGAGTTGCAGAGTTGGACCTCCAGCAGCTCGACCGGGCCGACCTCGCTGACGGTCTGCACCCAGCTGTTGACGGGCGCCAGGTCGGGCACCAGGCCGCCGGCGTCGATCGCGGTGCCGGCCTCGATCCGGGCCGGGGTCGCGGAGCCGGTGACCAGCGCGAGCGAGGTGACGTCCTCGGCGGCCAGCCGCTGCTCGCCGCCGTCCGCCTGCTGGGGGAGGGCGGGCAGGTCGACGCTGCCGCTGTTGAAGCGGCCGATGGTGGTCGCCTGGGGCAGTGCGCCGGCCGGCAGCGGGGCGGACTCGGCGTTGACCAGCTCGCGGTAGGACTCCGCGGGGCGGCGCACGGTCTGCGCGGCGTTGTTGATCAGGATGTCCAGCGGGCCGTCGGCGGCGACCTCGTCGGCCAGGGCCATCACCTGGGCCGGGTCGCGCAGGTCGATCCCGATGATCTTGAGGCGGTGGATCCAGTCGGCGCTGTCCGGCATCGCCGTGAAGCGGCGGATCGCGTCGTTGGGGAAGCGCGTGGTGATGGTGGTGTGGGCGCCGTCGCGCAGCAGCATCAGCGCGATGTACATCCCGATCTTGGCCCGGCCGCCGGTCAGCAGCGCGCGCTTGCCGGTGAGGTCGGCCCGGGCGTCCCGGCGGGACCGGTTCAGGACGGCGCACTTCTGGCACAGGTTGTGGTAGAACGCGTCGACCTCGATGTACCGGGTCTTGCAGGTGTAGCAGGAGCGCGGCCGCTCCAGGATCCCGGCGATCTCGGTGGTGGTGACGGTGGTCAGGCCGAAGGCGCCGGCCGTCTCGTCGTCGATCCGGGTCGGCGCGCCGGTGGCCGTGCGGGCGGTGACCTCACGGTCGTTGGCCGTCTTGCGGGCCCGGGTCTCCTGGCGGCGGCGCTGCTTGAGGGTGCGGAATATGCCGCCGACGGCCTGGCGGACGGTGATCGCGTCCGGGTGGTCGACGTGCAACCGGTCGAGCTCGGCGAGTACCTCCAGGCAGAGCTTCAGCCGCTCGGGGTCGAGGCCCGGACCGTAGTCGATCTCCTCCTCGCCCTGGTCCTGCCCGATGTCCGTCTGCTGGATGCTCACGCCTGCTGCCGCTTTCCCACTCGCCTCGCCGTTACCGCGTGAATGCTACGGGAGCGGCCCCGGCCGGGGCGAAAGCCGGAGGTCGGCACCGGCCCTCCCGGGGCCCTGCACTGGCCCTCCCGGGGCCCGGCACCTGCCCTCCCGGGGCTCGACGCCGGCCTTTGGAGGATCGTCCATGTCTACGCGCGGAGCACTGATCATGGTTTGTGCACACCCCCAGCAAAGCCCCCCGAACTGGCGTTTGTCCCGGTGTTCCCGGAGAATCGAACGCTGGGTGCCGGGCGCCCGAGTGCGCTCCGGCGGCATCGCCGCAACCGCACCCGAGGTGTAATTTCTCCCAGCCAGAGAGCCCATTCATGCGTTTCCTGAACGACCTCAAGCCCTCGTACGACCTGACGTACGACGACGTCTTCATGGTCCCCAGCCGTTCCGCCGTGGGCTCCCGGCAGGCCGTCGACCTGTCCTCGAACGACGGCACCGGCACCACCATCCCGCTGGTCGTGGCCAACATGACCGCCATCGCCGGCCGCCGGATGGCCGAGACCGTGGCCCGCCGCGGCGGCCTGGTCGCCATCCCGCAGGACATCCCGACCGAGGTCATCGCCGAGGTCGTCTCCTGGGTCAAGCAGCGCCACCTGGTGGTCGACACCCCGATCACCCTGGCCCCCGGCGCCACCGTCGCCGAGGCGCTCTCGCTGCTGCCCAAGCGCGCCCACGGCGCCCTCGTGGTGGTCGAGGACGGCAAGCCGGTCGGCGTCGTCACCGAGTCCGACTGCCAGGGCGTGGACCGCTTCACCAGCCTCGCCGACATCATGTCCCGCGAGCTGCTGCTGCTGGACGAGGGCATCGCTCCGCGCGAGGCCTTCGACAAGCTCACCGAGGCCCACCGCAAGCTCGCCCCGGTCGTCGACGGCGAGGGCAGGCTGGTCGGCCTGCTCACCCGCAAGGGCGCGCTGCGCGCGACCCTCTACACCCCGGCCGTGGATGCGAACGGCAAGCTGCGGATCGCCGCCACCGTCGGCATCAACGGCGACGTCGCGGGCAAGGCCGAGGCGCTGATCGACGCGGGCGCCGACGTGCTCGTCGTCGACACCGCGCACGGCCACCAGGAGAGCATGATCAGCGCGCTGCGCGCGGTGCGCGGCCTGGACCCGCAGATCCCGATCGTGGCCGGCAACGTGGTCTCCGCCGCCGGTGTCCGCGACCTGGTCGAGGCCGGTGCGGACATCCTCAAGGTCGGCGTCGGCCCCGGTGCCATGTGCACCACCCGGATGATGACCGGTGTCGGCCGCCCGCAGTTCTCCGCCGTCCTGGAGTGCGCCGCCGAGGCCCGCCGGCTCGGCAAGCACGTCTGGGCCGACGGTGGCGTGCGCCACCCGCGCGACGTCGCCATGGCGCTCGCCGCCGGTGCCTCCAACGTGATGATCGGCTCCTGGTTCGCCGGCACCTACGAGTCCCCGGGCGACCTGCAGACCGCCGCCGACGGCCGTCAGTACAAGGAGAGCTTCGGCATGGCCTCGGCCCGCGCCGTGAGCAACCGCACCGCCCAGGACTCGTCCTACGACCGGGCCCGCAAGGCGCTGTTCGAGGAGGGCATCTCGCACTCCCGGATGTTCCTCGACCCGGCCCGCCCGGGCGTCGAGGACCTGATCGACTCGATCGTGGCCGGCGTGCGCAGCTCCTGCACCTACGCGGGCGCCAACACCCTGGAGGAGTTCCACGAGAAGGCGATCGTGGGCATCCAGAGCGCGGCCGGCTACGCCGAGGGCAAGCCGCTGCACTCCAGCTGGGCCTGATCGGTCCGGCGGGCCCGGCCGTTCGCCGGGTCCCGGCGCGCGCTGGGGCCTGATCCGTCCGCCTGATCCGTCCGCCTGATCCGTCCGCCGGGGCCGACCGCGGTTCGCGACCCCGGCGGAGGGCGCGCCCGTCGTCACGGCGTCCGGTCGGCCGCCCGGTTCCTCGCTTCGGGGAGCCGGGCGGCCGCGGTCGTTCCGGAGGCGTCGACGGGTCCGGTGCGGTGGCCGCCGGGCTCGCCGCCACCGCTGCCGGCGGCGGGCCCGGTGCCGCCGTCGGCGCCGTCGTACGGCAGCAGCGGGAGCAGCAGGGCGTGGCCGAGCAGCCCGACCGAACCGTCCAGGGCCGCGCCGAAGGCCCGGGCGGCGGCCGGGAGGCCGCGCAGCTCCCAGAGCGCCTGGACGGCTTGCCAGGCGCCCTCGCGGGCGGCCTCGACCGACCAGCTGCCGAGCAGGTGGGTGAGCGGCTCGGCGCACTCCGGCAGCTCGGGACCGGGCAGCAGCTGCTCCCGGACGACCGACTCCACCCCGGCCAGCACCCCGTTGATCCGGTGGTAGTCCTCTTCGACCTCGGCCGGCCCGCAGCCCCGTCGGCGACACAGCTCCACCACCGCCAGCGGCAGGTCGTGCTGGATGTGGGCGTTCATCCCGGCCAGCGCGAACTGGAGCGGGTGCACGCCGGGGTGGGCACGCAGCGCGAACAGCGGCCGCCAGCAGGTGGGCGGCTGCTGCCCGGCCGCGTCGGCGGCCACCGCCAGCAGGTACCGTCCGGCGAACAGCGCGTCCAGCTCGGCCACCGCCGGCGGGTCGACGAAGCACCCGGCGGTGAGCCGGTCGCGGACCGCCTCGGTCACGGTGAGGTAGAGCCGGTTGAAGACCGCCACCCCGTCGGCCAGCGGCAGGGCCGTGGCGATCTCCCGCAGCCGGTCGACCACGTCGTCGACCGTGGCCGGTGTGCGCGACTCGGTCGTGGGCGTCACGGTCGCGCGGGCCGTCGTCGCACGGGCCGTCGCCCAAGGGGCCGTCACCGCGTGAGCCGTAGCCGTGCGAGCCGTGGCCGTCTGGGCCGTGGCTGTCTGAGTCGCAACCGTGCGGGTCGTCGCTGGACCGGGCATGCGCCACCCTCCGAGGCCGATCGTGCACTGATCGCATCATCGTGGCAGCGCTCCGCCGTGCCGGACGGATGCGGCGCGCCCCCGTCCGCCCGGTGTCACACGATCAGGCCGACCCCACCGCGCCCGGGCGTGGACTTGGCTGTTGCTTTGCTTCGACTTTACCTATGCCCCACCTCCTGTCATGATCCCGGTCGTGATCAACCGTCGTACCCTGATCGCCGCGCTCGCCGCGGCCCCGGCCCTCGGCACCCTCGGCGTCGCCGTGGGCAGCACCCCCGCGAGCGCCGCCGACCTCTACCCCTCCAACACGGCGCTCTACGCCAACCCGACCCTGGTCGAGGGCGTCGACTACGGCCGCCGCTACCGCCGCCACCTGGTCGACGACCAGAGCCCGCAGGACCGTACGGCCCTCATCCGGACCACCGTCATCGCCCCGCACGGCGGCGGCATCGAGGGCGGCACCTCCGAACTGTGCCTCGCCGTCGCCGGATACCACCCCGCCGACCTCGCCCCGACCCCGGCCGCGGGCCCGGTGTGCGACTTCTGGATGTTCGAGGGCCTGCGTTCCTCGAACAACAGCGCACTGCACGTCACCTCGACCCACTGCGACGACACCGTGGCCCGGGCGATGTGCGCGGGCAGCCTCAACGTGCTGTCGCTGCACGGCTGCACCACCGCCCAGGCCGGCGTGGAGGCGGGCGCCCGGGCCGTGCTGGTGGGCGGCCTGAACCCCACCTTCCGCCAGTACCTGATGGAGGAGTTCGCAGCGGCGGGCATCCGGGCCGTGACGGCCTCCGGGGAGGAGGAGATCGCCGGAGTCTCCCCGGAGAACATCTGCAACCGCAGCATGCTCGGCATGGGCGCCCAGCTGGAGATGACCACCGAGCTGCGGGCCGCGATGTTCGCCCCGGGCAAGAACACCCGGACCGACCGGGCGGCCAACACGCTGCCGCTGTTCTGGAGCTTCACGGCTGCCGTCCGGACCGCGATCCAGCGCCTGGAGGCGACCCAGCCCGTTCTGTGACGGATGGGCGGGCGGGGGCCGGCGGTAGGACGGACGGGCGTCAGTCCAGCCGGTACGCCAGCACGTAGGTGTGGGCGCCGGACCCGTCGACGGCCAGCCGGAACTCGCCGGTGATCCCGGCCAGTTCGCCCGCCCCCGTGCCCGGCACCACGCGTATCGTCACCCCGGTGGTGTCCCAGGCGGCGTGCTGGAGCACGAACGAGCCCGTCCGCCCGTCCAGTTCGCCCGTCACGTGCTCCACGGCGACGTAGGAGGCCGGCCCGCCCGCCGCGTCGCCGACGGACAGCATCCGCACCTCGCTGCGGCCGCTCAGCCCGCCGGTGAAGGTCTTGGCGATCCGGACCCGCCCGAAGGCGGCGCCCTCGTGCTCCTCCGTCTCCACCGGCTCGAACGCCGTCACCTCGAAAGACCCGCTCGCCTCGGCCGCCACGGCCCACTCCCCTCGTCGGTCTTCACCCACGGTCGACCGCTCGTCGACCGTGGGTGAAGCCTTGCACGGGGCACTGACAATCGCGCCCGCACCTCTGCCCGCACGAACCTCAGTGGTCCCAGCGCAGCGCCAGCAGGGCCGCGTCGTCGGCCAGCCCGGGGCCCCCGACCCACCCCCGGACATCCGCCAGCACCGCGTCCAGCAGGTCCGCCGGGCTGTTGCCATGCAGTCCGGGCAGCCGCTCCGCCAGCGGGTAGAAGCAACCCCGGGCGTTCCGCGCCTCGGACACCCCGTCGGTGTGCAGCAGGAGCAGATCGCCCGGGCCCGGGTCGAAGCGGCTCGCCGCGTAGTCCTCCCCGGTGAGCTCGCGCAGGCCCAGCGGCGGTGCCGGGACGGGCGGCGCCAGCTCGGCGACCCGGCCCCCGCGGCGCAGCAGCGGGGGCGGATGGCCGCAGTTCACCACCCGCACCGGCGCCCGGCCCGCCGGCACGTCCAGCAGCAGGGCGGTGGCGAACCGTCCGTCGCCGGGGCGGGCCGTGAGCGCCGCGTCCAGCCGCTCGGCGAGCCGCCCGGGGTCGGGCTCGGTCAGGGCCGCCTCCCGGAACACCCCCAGCACGTCCGCCGCCGTCTCCACCGCCGGCAGCCCGTGCCCCTGCACGTCGCCGAGCAGGATCCGCACCCCGAACCGGGTCTCCATCACGGCGTACAGATCGCCGCCGATCCGCGCCTCGGCGGCCGCCGCGACGTACCGCACGGCCACCCGCAGCGGCCCGATCCGCTCGGCGGGCGGCCGGAGCAGGGCCCGCTGGGCCGCCTCGGCCACCGTCCGGACCTGGTAGAGCTCCCGCTCCCGGGCCGCCACCAGCACCACGCTGGCCGCGCTGGCCAGGGTCGCGGCCAGCACGGTGACCGAGACGGTGATCCGCACCGAGACCGGCAACTGGGTGTTCTCCGACTCCAGCGCGCCGACCGCCAGCAGCGCCGCCGCGCCGACCAGCAGCGGCACCCGGGCCTTGCGGGTGGTGGCGCCGGCGAGCACCGGGGCGACCGCGAGCAGCGGGGACATGGTCGCGCCGGGGCCGATGGCCAGGGCCGCCGCGACGGCGGCGACCAGCAGCAGGAGGGCGCCGTACAGCAGCAGCCGGGTTCGCCGTGGCAGGTGCAGCGGCGGGAGCCCGTCCGGCCCGTCGGCGGTCACGCGTTCTCCTCCTGGGTGGGGAAAAGTGGTCCGGGGCCCGAGGGCCTTCGAACCACTTTCCCCGTCCCGCCCCGGGTCAGCACCTCGGCACCCCGGCGCACCGGGGTCGCGGCACCGGTGGGCCCCTGCGCCGGGTGCCCCGGTATCCCGGCGCGCCCCGACGGTCCGAGGTGCACCGACAGTCCGAGGTGACCCGGCGGTCCGCCGGGCCCCGGCGTTCACGGTGTACCGGTGTTCACCGGGTAACGGTGTTCACGGTGTGCCGGCGCTCGCGGTGTACCGGCGTTCGAAGCGCCCTGGTACTTCGGGGCGGAGGCCGGTGGGGTGCGCACTAGGCTGGGCCGGGAGATGAGACGCAAGAGCCGCCGCCCGACCTCCCCCCTCCCGCAGCGCCACGGCGTGGACCCGGTCCACCTGCGGCTGCCGCCGGAGGGCGACTGGCCGACCGTCCGGGAACACCTGCTCGAACGGCTGCCCGCCGTGGCGGCGGCGCAGGTCCAAGCGGCGCTGCGCGACGGCGGGATCGTCGGCGAGCAGGGCCCGATCGGTTTCGACGAACCGTTCCGTCCCGGTGCGCACCTCTGGTTCTACCGGGACCACCCGCCGGAGGTGCACGTCCCCTTCGACCTGGTGGTGCTGCACCGCGACGACCACCTGGTGGTGGTCGACAAACCGCACTTCCTGGCCACCACCCCGCGCGGCCGGCACGTCGTCGAGACGGCGCTCTCCAGACTGCGGCACACCCTCGACCTGCCCGCGCTCAGCCCCGCCCACCGGCTCGACCGGCTCACCGCGGGCCTGGCCATGTTCGTGGTCCGGCCGGAGGACCGCGGTGCCTACCAGACGCTGTTCCGGGACCGCCTGGTCCGCAAGGAGTACCGGGCGATCGCCCGGTACGAGTCGGAGGTTGACCTGCCGCGCACGGTGCGCAGCCACATCGTCAAGGAGCGCGGGGTGATCGCCGCCCGCGAGATCGACGCGCCGCCGAACAGCGAGAGCCGGATCGACCTGCTGGAGCACCGCGACGGCCTCGGTCACTACCGGCTGCGCCCGCTCAGCGGGCGCACCCACCAGCTCCGGCTGCACATGAGCAGCCTCGGGCTGCCGATCCTCGGCGACCCGGTCTATCCGGTGGTGCTGCCCGAACCGGCCCCGGACGACTTCCGTCGCCCGCTGCAACTGCTGGCCTCGACCGTCGAGTTCACCGATCCGCTGACCGGCCGGGAGTGCCGTTTCGAGAGCCGTCGCACACTCGCCGCCTGGACCGACCGGTCCGGCTGGGAGGCCGGCGGCTGACAGCCGTCCGGCCGCCGTTCACCGTGGACGTATGGCCGTATGGCCGCACGGACGCGTCGGCCGTGGGGGCGGTCCCGGGTCCGGCCTGCGCTCTAGGACGAACGGAGGACCCGGTCCCGGTTCCGCCGCCCGATCCGCGGTCCGCCCGGCGGCGCGATGGTGGGGTCATGAACACAGCACCGCACCTCACCCCCGCCCCCGTCGCCCTGGTCACCGGCGCCTCCCGCGGCCTCGGGCTGGCCCTCGCGCACGCCCTCGCCGCCGACGGCTGGCAGCTGGTGATCACCGCCCGCGGCGCGGCCGAACTGGCCCGGGCCGAAGCCGAGTTGGCGGTCGTCACCAGGGTCGTCGCGCTGGCGGGATCGATCGTCGACGACGACCACCGCGCCCACCTGGCCGAGGCCGCCGAGGCCCTCGGCGGCGCGAGCCTGCTGGTCAACAACGCCGGAACGCTCAACGGATCCGCTGTTCCGGGCGCCGAACCGCTGCCCCGGCTTGCCGACTTCCCGCTGCCGGACCTGCTGGAGGTCTTCGAGGTCAACGCGCTCGCCCCGATCGCGCTCACCCAACTCGTCCTGCCCCAACTGCGCGCCCACTCCGGGGCCGTCCTCAATATCAGTTCGGACGCCGCCGTGGTGCCCTACCCCGGGTGGGGCGGGTACGGCGCCGGCAAGGCCGCGCTCGACCTGGCGACCGCCGTGCTCGCCCGGGAGGAGCGGGAGTTGAGCGTCTGGGCGGTCGACCCGGGCAGCATGCGCACCCGGATGCTGGCGGAGGCGAGCCCCGGTGAGGACATCTCCGGTGAACCCCTGCCCGAGCGGATCGCGCCCGTCCTGCTCGGCCTGTGGCGCGACCGCACCCCCTCCGGCCGCTACCGTGCCGAGGACCTGGCGGCCGACCTCCCGGCCGTAGCGGGCCGAGCCGTGGTGGGCGGATCCCCGGTGGGCGGAGCCGCGGCGGGCCCGGTCGCGGCGCCGGACACCGCCCGGGGTGCACGATGACGACCCTGGCCGGGCTCGGCCTCGACGTCACCGTGCCGTCCGAACTCTCCGCCCGCGCACCGGCGGAGGCCCGCGGTACCGCCCGGGACGGGGTGCGGATGCTGGTCGGCCGGCGGGCGACGGGTGCGGTGGAGCACCGCCGCTTCACCGACCTGCCCGAGGTGCTGCGCCCGGGGGACCTCCTGGTGGTCAACAACTCGGCCACCCTCCCGGCGGCCGTGCCGGGCCGCCTGCCCGAC
This sequence comes from Kitasatospora sp. NPDC089797, assembly GCF_040684795.1. Classification (NCBI taxonomy): domain Bacteria; kingdom Bacillati; phylum Actinomycetota; class Actinomycetes; order Kitasatosporales; family Streptomycetaceae; genus Kitasatospora; species Kitasatospora sp. NPDC089797. The sequence continues at coordinate 114,083 of NZ_JBFBGS010000015.1, forward strand.
GGGACCCCGGTCGCACTGCACCTCTCCTCCGCCCAGCCCGACCATCGGGGCGCCCACCTGGTCGAGTTGCGCCGGTCGGTGCCGGGCGCGGCGGCCGCCTACTACCCGCCGGCCGAGTCCCCGGCCCGTCCGGGCCTGCGGGTCACGCTCCCGGCCGGTGGCGCGGCCGAGCTGGTGCAGCCGTTCACGGCCCGCCTCTGGTACGCCGAACTCGTGCTGCCCGCACCCCTGGTGCGGTACCTGGAACTGCACGGCCGGGCGATCCGGTACGGGTACGTGGACCGCGACTGGCCGATCGAGGCCTACCAGACGGTCTTCGCGACCGTCCCCGGCAGCAGTGAAATGCCCAGCGCGGCCCGGCCGTTCACCGCCACGACGGTGGCCCGGCTGGCCGGCCGCGGGGTGCTGGTCGCGCCCGTCACCCTGCACACCGGGGTGGCCTCGCCGGAGGCGCACGAGGCCCCGTACGCCGAGCGCTTCCACGTCCCGGCGGCCACCGCCCGGTTGGTCGGCCACGTCCGGGCCGACGGCGGCCGGGTGATCGCCGTCGGCACCACCGTCGTGCGCGCCCTGGAGTCGGCGGTCGCACCGGACGGCACGGCCCAGGAGGCGGACGGCTGGACGGAGTTGGTGATCACCCCGGAGCGCGGGGTGCGCGTCGTGGACGGCCTGCTCACGGGCTGGCACGAGCCGCTGGCCTCCCACCTGCTGATGCTGGCCGCGGTGGCGGGTCGCCCGCTGCTGGCCGCCTGCTACCGGGAGGCCGTCCGACAGCGCTACCTGTGGCACGAGTTCGGGGACGTCAACCTGCTGCTGCCCGGTTAGCCGGGGCCGGTTCCCGGCGGGCCCGGGCGGCGGGTGGCTGGGGAGGCGGGTGGCTTGGGCAGCGGGTGGCTTGGGGGTCCGGACGGTGCCGGGCCTCGCCCGGCGGTTCAGGCCAGCAGGGTCTGCGCCACGTGGTGGGTGTCCAGGTACTCGCGGACGGCGGTGATCAGGCCGTTCTCCACGGTGAACACGCCCAGGCAGTGGTTCTCGTACGCCGCGCCGTTGGCGGCCGTCCCGACGGCGGTCCACTCGGCCACGGCCTGCGGGCCGTCGGCGAGGACGGCGGTGAGGGTGAGGACCGGCAGGCCGTCGGCGGCGAAGAGGGTGCCGACCCGGCCGAGGAAGTCACCGAAGATCTCCTGCTTGCCGCGCCAGGTGCGGGAGAGCGCGAGGCCGCCCGGGTAGGTCCAGGTGGCGTCCTCGGCGAACAGGGCGACGGCGGCGTCGAGTTCGCCCGCGGCGAGCCGGGTGACGTACTCGGTGACGACGGTGCGGGCATCGGTGTCGGCGGCAGTGCCGGTGGTGGTGTCGGTCTGCGGCATGGCGGGCTCCTGGTCGCGGTGGTCCGTCCGGTCCGTTCGGCCCGTCCGGTCCGGCCGGGGTCCCTCCGGCCGTGGCACCAGCAAAGCCCCGCGGCCGCAGCCGTGGCCAACAACCCCGGGAGAACACCGACAACCACCGGTTGTTCAGGCAGCCGGGGCCTCCGGCGGCAGCTCCAGCTCGAACCAGACCACCTTGCCGTCCGCGGTCCGGCGACTGCCCCAGCGGTGCGCCAGTTCGTTGACCAGGTGGATGCCGCGCCCGCCCTCGTCCTCGCTGTGGGCGCGCCGGATCCGGGGCGCCTCGTCGTCCCGGTCGGCGACCTCCACGGTGAGCACCCCCCGGTCGCAGAACAGCCGCAGCTGGGTGGGGGATCCGGCGTGCACCAGGGCGTTGGTGAGCAGTTCGCTGGTGAGCAGCTCGGCGGCGTCGGTGAGTGCGGCCAGGCCCCACCCGGCGAGGGTCTCGCGCGCGAACCGGCGCGAATGGGCGACCATCGCCCGGTCGCCGCTGAGCGGCAGGACGGCGATCCGGTCGGCGCCCTCCGGGCGGACCTGCGCCATGATGACGGCGATGTCGTCCTCGGCGGTCGGCCCGGTGAGCCGGGTCAGCACGGCGTCGCAGGTCTGCTCCAGCGAGTGGCGCCGGTCGGCGACCGTCCGGCAGAGCAACTCCATTCCCTCGTCCAGGTCGTGGCCCCGGCGCTCGACCAGCCCGTCGGTGTAGAGGGCCAGGATGGCCTGCTCGGGGAGGGTGAACCCGACGCCCTCGAAGGGGACTCCGCCCACGCCCAGCGGCGCGCCGGGCGGCAGCTCGACCAGCCGGGCGTTCCCCTCGGTGTCGGCGACCACGGGCGGCAGGTGGCCGGCGCAGGCGGCGCTGCAGCTGCGGTCCGCCGGGTCGTAGACCACGCAGACGCAGGTCGCGAACTGGCCCTCGCCGAGTGCCGCGGTGGCCTCGTCCAGCCGGTGCAGGACCCGGGTCGGGTCCAGCTCCAGGGTGATCAACGTCCTCGCCACCGTGCGGAGTTGCCCCATCGTCGCGGCGGCTCGGATGCCGTGGCCCATCACGTCGCCGACGATCAGCGCGACTCGCCCGGACGACAGCGGCACCACGTCGAACCAGTCGCCGCCGACCTCGCTGACCACGCTGCTGGGCAGGTAGCGGTAGGCCAGTTCGAGGCCGAGGGTGCGATGGATCTCCTGCGGCAGCAGGCTGCGCTGGAGGGTCAGTGCGGTGTCGCGCTCCCGCCGGTAGAGCCGGCCGTTGTCGATCGCCAGCGCGGTGCGGGCGGCCAGCTCCTCGGCCAGCGACCGGTCCGCCGGCCCGAACGGCACCGGATTGCGGGTGCGGACGAACTCGGCGCCGCCCAGCACCAGTCCACGCGCCACCAGCGGCACCATCAGGTACGAGTGCACCCCGGCGGCCAGTCCCGGCTGCACCCGGTCGGGGGAGGCGACGATCCTCCGCAGCTCCTCCTCGGTCACCTCGGAGACCAGGATCGAGCGGCGGGTGCGCAGGCTCTGCGCGTACACCTCCGCGGACTGCGAGGTCTCGCCCAGCTGGTCGGAGGACGCCGTCAGGCCGCTGTCCGGTCCCGAATCGCCGACCGCCACCGCGCGCATCAGCACCGGCCCGGTCCGCGGCACCGGGCCCGGCTCCTCGCCGCCGAGCACGGCGTCGCGCAGGTCCACCGTGACGAAGTCGGCGAAGCGCGGAAGCACCACGTCCACCAACTCCCGTGCGGTGCGGTGCAGATCGAGGGTCGTGCCGATCCGGTTGCTGGCCTCGTTCAGCAGGCCCAGGCGCTGCTGGGCGGCCCAGGCCTCGTCCAGCGCGCGCTGCCGGGCCGCCGCCGCGTCGCGTTCGCGGGTGAACAGCAGCGCGTTGTCGATCGACACCGCCGCCCGCACCGCCAACTCCCCGGCCAGGGCGAGGTCCTCGTCCTCGTACGGGCGCTCGACCACCGTCCGGTAGAAGCCCGCGACGCCGACCGGATTGCCGCGCGCGATCAGCGGCACGACCATGAACGACAGCACGTTCTGCTCGCGCACGGCCGCGGTGCGCACCGGGTCGTCGGCGAACCAGGCCATGCCCTCCTCGTCCATCCGCGGCACCAGCACCGGCCTGCGGTGCGCCAGGCTCCACGCGTACGGCGATCCGGGCAGGAAGCGGTGCACCCCGCCCAGCCGGGCGATCGGCTCCAGGGTCGAGCCCTGCACCGAGTGGAACGCCATCCGGCGCAGCAGCGCCGAGCCGTCCGCGGGCGCACGGGCCTCGCGCTCGCCCCGGACCAACTCGTCCAGCACCTCCACCACCACCGTGTCGGCCAGTCTGGGCGTCGCCACCTCGGCCAACTCGTGGGCGGTGCGGTCCAGATCGAGGGTGGTGCCGATCCGGGCGGACGCCGCGTTGACCAGCGCGAGCCGCTCCTGGGCGGCCTTCGCCTCGCGCAGCGCCTGCTGCCGGGCCAGCACCGTCTGGTGCTGGCGCAGGTACAGCCGGGCGTTGTCGATCGCGACGGCCGCCCGCGACGACAACTCGTCACCGAGCGTGATGTCGGCCTCCGCGAAGGACTCCCGGTCACCGCGCCGCGAGTACACCACCATGCCGAGCGTGGTGCCGCGCGCCACCAGCGGGGTGATCCGCACCGAGCGCGGCCGGTCGCCCAGGAACGCCCGGCGGCGGGTCTCGTTGATGGCCGTGCTCAGCGGCGACAGCTCCCAGGACGGCACCACCACCGTCTGCCCGCCGGCCAGCGCCCGCGCGTACGGGGAGTCCGCGGGGAGCTCGTACACGCTGTCCACCGGCAGCGCGTCGGCCGGGTACAGCGGGTCGGCGGTGGCCATCGCCAGCCGGCGCACCAGCAGCGGGGCGCCCGGGGCGGGCGGCTCGACGGTACGGCCCGCGATCAACGCCTCCAGCGCGAACACCCCGCTGACGTCGGCGACCCGGGGCACCATCGCGTCCGCCAGCTCCCGGGCGGTCTGCCGCAGGTCGAGCGTGGTGCCGATCGAGGCCGTCGCGTCGACCAGCAGCGCCAGCCGCTCCTGTGCCCGGGCCGCTCGGGCATCGGACCGGTAACGCTCGGTGACGTCGACGATGGTCGCGCTCACCCCCAGCACCCGGCCGGCCGGATCCGCCAGCCGGAAGTACGAGGCGGACCAGGCCCGGTCCCGCTGCGGATCGCCGGGCGTGCGGCCGTGCGCCCGGAAGTCCACCACGGGCCGGCCGCTCGCCAGTACCTGCCGCATCACCGCCTCGGACTCGACGGCGTTGATCCCCGGCAGCACCTCGGAGATCCGCCGCCCCACGTGCTGCTGCGCGGCCACGCCGTTGGTCAGCGCCAGCGCGTCGTTCAGCCGGACGAACCGCAGCTCGGTGTCGAACACGGCCATCCCGACCGGGGACTGGGTGAAGAAACCGTCCAGCACGGCCAGGTCCGCCTGGATCCGGCGCAGCGTCGTCACCTCGGACGCCACCGCCAGCACCAACGGCACCCCGCCGGGCCCGCGCACCGGATGGGTGCGGAACTCCAGGTTCACCAGGTGCCCGTCCCGGTGCCGGACCGGGAACACCCCGGACCACTCCCGGCCCGCCAGGACCTCCGCGAACAGTTCCAGGACCTCGGGCCGTCTTTCGTCCGAGGTCAGCAGCCGCGCTGCCTTCGCCCCCACCGCCTCGTCCGCACGGTAACCGAGCAACGCCTCCGCGTCGCCGCTCCAGTGCAGGATCCGCCCGTCGGCCTCGATCAGCGCCGTGGCGATCGGCACCATCAGCAGGGCGTCCTGCCGAGGCTCCCGCCGGCGCTGCGCGTCGTCGTCCACCATGGCCAGAGAACCGCCCGGAGCTCGTTCCCCCCAGCCCTGCCATCCTCGCACGCGGCCCCCACGCCCCGCCCCTCGTGGCCGCCACCGACGTCCCCCCGCCGCCGTGCACGAGAAGTCGGCCGGTCCGACTTCCTGCGCGGGCGCGGACGCTGATCGTTCGGCCGGGGCCAGCTCGAGGGCCGGGCGGCGACGGGGGCGACTTCCTGTGCGGGTTCGGTGGTGGGGCCGGTAGGAGTGGGATGGCGTGGAGTAGCCGTGACGTTCACGGCGCGGCGGGATCTGCTGCGGTGCGCAGGAAGTCGGCGGGGTCGACTTCCTGCGCGGGTTCGATGGTGGCGCCCAGTGGTCGTGACGTTGACGGTGTGGTGGGACCTGTTGCCGCACGCGGGAAGTCGGTGGGGTCGACTTCTCGTGCGTGAGTGGGTCGTGGTGGCTTGGTGGGTGGTGCGTCGTTCGGTGGTGTGGTGCCGGGTGACCGGGCGGTGTCCGTGGCAGGGGTGGGTGTTGCGGGTCGGGCGGGGTCGGCGGGATCTGCCGGGATGCGCAGGAAGTCGGTGGGGTCGACTTCCTGTGCGCGCAGGCCTCCGGGGTGGGGTCTGTGCAGCGGGGGCGGGCCGTGTGGTGCCGGGTAGTCGTGATGTTCACGGTGCGGCGGGATGTGTTGCCGCACGCAGGAAGTCGGCGGGGGCGACTTCCTGTGCGCAGCTGCCCGGTGTCGGCGAGGAGGTGGCCGGGCCGGTCAGGGGGTGGGGGCCGCGGGGGCGGTGCGGGATTCGGCGGTGCGGGCTGCGAGGGCGAGGGCGGCGCCCAGGAGGCAGAGGGCGGCGGCGACCAGGACGGCGCGGTCGGTGCCGGTGGCCAGGGCGGCGGCCGCGGGGCCGGCGGGGCCGACGGTGTGGGCGGAGCCCGCGACGGCGACCGTCACGGCGACGCCCAGCGCGGAACCGATGTAGCGCGAGGTGTTGTTGGCGCCCGAGCCCATGGCCGCCCGGTGGGCCGGGACGCTGCTGACGGCGAGCCGGGCGAGGGCCGCGTTCAGGACTCCGCTGCCGATCCCGGCGACCGCGAGTCCGGGGGCCAGTCGGAGCCAGGACGAGCCGGGGGTGAGCCCGTACAATCCGGCCTCGCCGAGGCCGCAGATCAGCAGGCCGAGGGAGACCTGGGCGGTGGCGGACAGGTGGGCGGCCAGCCGTCGGGCCTGGAGGGCGGCGACCACCGACAGGCCGGACCAGAGCGCGAGCACGCCGCCCGCGGCGAGGCCGGAGAGGCCGAGCACACCCTGCAGCAGGGTGGGCAGGTAGCTCATGAAGCCGACCAGCGAGAGCCCGGTGAACAGGGCGCCGCCGGTCGCGGCGACGAAGCCGGGGTCGCGGAACAGGGCCAGGTCGAGCATCGGCTCACGGACCTTCGCCTCGACCGCGACGAAGCCCGCGAGCAGCACCACCCCGGCTGCCAGCAGTGCCACCACCACGGGCCGTCCCCAGCCGCCGCGCCCCTCGGCGAGTCCGGCGATGAGCAGGGACGTCCCGGCGGCGAGGGTGAGCACGCCGTACGGGTCGAGCGCGCGGGGCCGCTCGGCCCGGGACTCGGTGAGGCCGACGACGGCGCATCCGGCCACGGCGGCCGAGACCACGGCGAGCCCGCCGCCCACCGCGCGCCAGCCGACCCACTGCTGGACGAGGGCACCGTAGACCGGCCCGACCGCGATGCCGAGGCCGACGGAAGCGCCCCAGATCCCGAGCGCCCGGATCCGTTCGGGGCCGGCCGGGTGGGCGTGGCTGATCAGGCCGAGCGCGGGGGCCAGGACGGCGGCCGAGGCGACGCCGAGGAGGACGCGGGCGGCCAGGTAGACGGTGCCGCCGGGGGCCAGCGCGGCCAGGGCCTCGGCCGTGGCGAACAGCAGGACACCGAGGGTGAAGACCCGCTTGCGGCCGTGGTCGTCGGCGGCGCTGCCGGCGGTGAGCAGGAGTGCCGCCGACGACCAGCGTGCCGGTGAGGATCCAGGTGCGGCCCGTGGCGCCCAGGTGGGCGGCCTGGGCGGTGGCGGCGAGGGAGGCGGTGGGGGCGGTGTAGGCGACGGTGACCAGGGCGGTCGCGGCCGCCGTGACGGCCAGGGGGGCGCCGGGGCGGACCGTCCTGGCGGGTGCGACGGACGGGGAGACCGGGACGGGTGGGGCGGAGCCGGATGGTGCGGGGGACATGGCGTTCCCTCCGGAGGGCGGACCCTTAGGTCTGGTGAATGAACCTTCGTCTCGGACAGCACGCTACCACCCAAGGGCTGTTCATTGAACCCACTCGTCGAGTGGACTACCCTGGCCCGCATGGCCCTGGGAACCGACTACGAACTGCAGGAATGCGCCCTGGCCCGCGCCCTGGAGGTGGTCGGCGAGCGCTGGAGCCTGCTGATCGTCCGCGACGCGTTCTACGGAGTGCAGCGCTTCAACGACTTCCTCGCCCACCTCGGCATCCCGCGCGCCGTGCTCACCGCCCGCCTCAACGCCCTGGTCGCGGCCGGGGTGCTGCGCAAGGAGCCGTACCAGCAGGCGCCACTGCGCCACGGCTACCTGCTCACCGACGCCGGTCTCGAACTCTGGGGCCCGCTGTACCAGTTGAGCCGCTGGGGCGGCCGGCACGCGACCCCGGACGGCCCGCACCACCTGTTCGCGCACGTGGCCTGCGGCACCGACCTGGACTTCGTCGGCGCCTGCCACACCTGCGGTGGCGGTCCCGTCCCGCCGGCCGAGGTCGTGATGCGGCCCAACCCCGCTCGCGCCGACGGCCATCGCGACGACCCGGTCTCCCGTGCCCTGGTCCGCCCGCACCCGCTACTGGAACCGATCGCCTCGGCGGCCGCGTAGCGGGACCGACCGCACCGCCCGGCGGGCCGACGAGGCCGCCGGCAACGCGCCGACGACCTCGCAGGTGGAGCGGGTGCAGCAGGTGGAGCAGGTGCACGGGTGCAGCGGGTACGGCGGGTACGGCGGACCGAACGGGGGCCACGGCTACAACCGGGCGCACCCGCAGCGGCGTCCCGGTCAGGCGTGGAACCGGACCTCCGGGTCGGCGGCGGTCGGCCCGTCGAGTAGTGGCTGGTCGATGCCCTTCAGCTGGAGGTCGAAGAACGCCGCGACGTACCGCCGGGTGAGCTCGACGGCGCGCGATCCGCTGATCGTGGTGCCGGGGTCCTGGGGGACGCCGAGCGCCTGGAGGAAGAGCGGGTAGTCGGTGAAGCTGCCGTGGTCGGTGCCGTCGAAGGTCAGCCAGCGCTTCCAGCCGTCCAGCCGGGGCCAGCTGTCGGTCCAACTGGTGTCCTCGTCGCCGCCGGGCAGCGGGTGGCCGATCATCAGGTACGGCTTGCCGCCGATGCCGGACGCGGGGACCTCGTAGTCCATCGAGCCGTCCAGGTCGACCCCGGCCCGGATCCGGTCGTCGGTCACCAGGGCGGGGACGCTGGCCGCGCCGCCGGCCGAGTGCCCGGCCATGCCGATCCGGTCGCGGTCGATCATGCGGGCGTAGCGCCAGGCCGGATGGGGGCGCCCGGTGAGCTGGTCGATGACGAAGGAGACGTCCTTCGCCCGGCTCTCGTCCAGGCCCTTCCAGTCCTCGGGGGTCTTGAGCCGGTCGCACACCGTGCAGGGCAGGGTCTGCCCGTCCGGGAAGGTGGTCCCGGTGTTCTCGTAGGTGTGGTCGACCAGTGCGACCACGTACCCGCGGCTGCCCAGGTCCTCGGCGAGGCTGGAGAGCGAGGCGCGCGGCATGGTGAAGCCGGGGGAGAGGACGACGAGCGGGTAGTGGCCGCCCTGCGGTCGGGCGTCCGTCCTGGACCAGGTGCGGGTGCCGGTCACCGTCGCGGTCGGGACGGTGTTGCCCGGCACCTTGCCGTCGAGCAGCAGCCGGGCGGCCGCGGCGGTCATGTACGGGGCCGGGCTGCCCGTCCCGGCGTGCGCGGGGTAGTACATCGTGACCATCAGCTGCCGCGGACCGGCGGCGGGGACCCAGGGGTCCGGGCGGTTCCGGTCGACCAGGTGCAGGACCTCCTGCCCGACCGCGTGCGGACCGGTCGGGCGCGGGAGTGCGAGGTGGACGGCGCTCGGAGTATCGGCGGTGGCGGCGGCGCCGGTCGTGCCGGCGGCCGCTGCCACCGGCGCGGCCGGCGCCGGTGCCGCGGCGGCGAGGGACAGGGGCAGCGCGAGCAGCAGGGCTGTCGCGGCGGTGGCACCGCGAAGTCGGCCCGGGTGTCGGCCTGGGTGTCGGCTCACGTGTCGGCTCTTGTGTCGGGTCATGGGCCGACGGTAGGTCGACCGCAAGGGAGTTGACGTCGACTCAGCGGTGTATTGATCCCCTCCGGAGGCGCCGGGTGCGGCCCCTAGGGGGCGAGCGGGATCAGCGGATCGCCTCCAGGACCGTCGCGTTGGCCAGGCCGCCCGCCTCGCACATGGTCTGCAGTGCGAACCGCCCGCCGCTGCGGTGCAGTTCGTGCACCAGCGTGGTCATCAGCCGGGTGCCGCTGGCGCCCAGCGGGTGCCCGAGGGCGATCGCGCCGCCGTTGACGTTGAGCCGGGCCGGGTCGGCGCCCGTCTCCTGCGACCAGGCCAGGACGACGCTCGCGAACGCCTCGTTGACCTCGAACAGGTCGATGTCGGCGAGCGAGAGCCCGGCCCGGCGCAGCACCTTCTCGGTGGCGGGCAGCACACCGGTGAGCATCAGCAGCGGATCCGAGCCGGTGACCGCGAAGGAGTGCAGCCGGGCCAGCGGGCGCAGGCCGAGCCGGGCGGCGGTCTCGCTGCTGGTGATCAGGACGGCGGAGGCGCCGTCGTTGATCGGGCTGCTGTTCCCCGCCGTCACCGACCAGCTGATCTCCGGGAAGCGCTCGGCGTAGGCCGGGTCGGCGAAGGCCGGCCGGAGGCCCGCCAGCACCTCGGGCGTGCTGCCCGGGCGCACCGACTCGTCCATGGACACCGGGCCCTCGGGCGTGGGCACCGTGACCAGCTCATCCGCGAACCGGCCCTCGGCGTGGGCCCGGGCGGCCTTGGCGTGCGAGCCCGCCGCGAACTCGTCCATCGCCTCCCGGGAGATCGACCACTTGGCGGCGATCAGCTCGGCGCTGACGCCCTGCGGAACCAGGCCACCGGGGTAGCGGGCCGCGACCGAGGCGCTGAACGGGTCCGCGCCCGGAGGCACGTTGGACCACATCGGTACCCGGCTCATCGACTCGATCCCGCAGGCCACCACCAGGTCGTAGGCCCCGGCGATCACCCCCTGCGCCGCGAAGTGCACGGCCTGCTGGGAGGAGCCGCACTGCCGGTCGATGGTGGTCGCCGGGACGGAGTCCGGGAACCCCGCGGCCAGCCAGGCGTACCGGGTGGTGTTCATCGCCTGCTCCGCGACCTGGTCGACGCAGCCGCCGATCACGTCGTCGACCAGGGCCGGATCGACGCCGCTGCGCCCGATCAGGGCCTGGAGGGTGTGGGCGAGCAGTTCGACCGGGTGGACGGCCGAGAGTGAGCCGCCCGGCTTGCCCTTGCCGACGGGTGTGCGGACGGCTTCGACGATCACGGCATCGCGCATGGCTGGCCGCCTCTCCTCTACTGGAGTGGATAGGAAAAGCAAACTCACCATAGGTCCGTGAGTTTGGAAATCCAACCCCCTAGTGGACAGTCGTGGCGCTCCGGGACCGCACCTCCTCCAGGAACTCCGCCGCCGCGCGGGCGTTGGGCACCGGCAGGGTGATCGGCAGCCCCGTCGACCGCGTCCGGATCTCCAACTCCCCGAGGCCCGACGCCCGTGCGGAATGCACCTCCGCCCACCGGTGGGCCTCCGTCGCGGCCAGGGGGTGCGGCGACCGGTGGACCAGGCCGACGGCCGTCACCCTCAGCCGTCCGCAGGCGAACCGGACGCTCCCCTCGACCCGCAGGGCCTGGTGCAGGGCGGCCCGGAGGCCGGGGGCGAGGCGCTCGTCCAGCTCCCGGATCAGCCCGTCCAGGCCGTGCAGCCCGGTCAGCACCAGCGGCTCCTCCGCCCCGACGGGCCATATCCGCCCCTGTTCGGGCGCCCCGCGCCGCCTGCCGGGGGCGTACTCGACGGCCTCGATGCCCGCCCACGGCAGCAGCCGCTCCCCGCCGTCCGCCCCGACCAGGGCCAGCCCGCCTTCGTGGACCCGGGCGGACCGGAGCCCGGGCGCGGGCCGCACCGACGCGTACCCGCTCACGGCCAGCACCGCGACGGCGGCCGCCACGGGCGCGGGCCACCACTCGCCGAGCGCCAGGCAGGCCGTCAGGGCGAGGGTGGCGGCCACCGTGTCCAGCCACGTCCGCGCCCGCCACGGAACCGGCCGGAACCCCCGGTGCACCCGGACCACCCGCCCGAGCGGACCGACCGGCCCGCGCCGGGGCTGACCGCTCTCCACGAGCGACCGCGCCCACCCCGGCGACCACACCATCGCCATCTCGGCCTCCTTGCCCTCACCGGCCCCCAACCGGAACTGCGACTGTCGGAACACCAGGATCAATCGCCCGTCACCTCGGCGACCAGTGCCAATCGACACCCTTTGGCCCGAAACAGCCGGAGTGTGTCCGGAGTAGATGTGCCGTTCGGCCCAGGATTGTCACCGGCCATCGTCGAATATCGAACATCAGGGGGCGAACACCGGACGTCGGACCGCAGTCACCGGACGCCGGACATCAGGCATCGGACATCAGGCGGTGGGCCTCAAGCGGTGGGCTCCGAGCAGTGGGCTCCGAGCAGTGGACCTCAAGCGGTGGACTTCGAGCACCGGTCGAGGAACCGAAGCCGTCGCCCCGTCAGCGCCCCGCCGCACCGAGGTCCGTCTGCAGTCTCCGCAGCAGCGCGGTGCCCGCCGGGTCCACCGACCGCCGGCTGTTGGCCAGCACCACCACCCCGACCCGCTGCTCCGGGTCGAAGGCGACGAAGGAGCTGAACCCGCCCGTCCCCCCGTTGTGCCACAGCTGCAGGTGCCGCCCCTGCTGGGCGTGCAGCCGGTGCCCGAGCCAGCCGAGGTGCGCCCAGGCGAAGGGGTTGACCCGGTGCCGGGTGTCCCGGGTGAGCAGGATCGCGGGTGCCAGCGGCGCCTCGGGCTCGTGCTCGGCGGCCAACTGGGCCCGGAGGAGGACGGCGAGGTCGGCCGCGGTGGAGCGGAGCCCGCCCATCCCGGGGAGCGCCGCGAAGTCCCAGGGCGGGACGGGCTGCCCGTTGGCGGCATGGCCGACCGCCTGCCGGGTGCTCTGCCCGGCGTCCGGCCGCAGGCAGGTGTCGGACAGCCCGAGCGGTGCGCAGACCTCGCGCGTCACCAACTCCCCGTATCCGGCGCCGGCCTGGTGGGCGAGGGCCAGCCCGAGCAGCCCGGCGCCGAGGTTGGAGTAGCGGAAGCCGCGCCCGGGAACGGAGCGCAGCCGCGTGCGGGCGAGCCCGGAGAGTATTCGCTCGCTCGTGCAATGGGCGTACGGATCTGGCCTGTTGGGTCGGAGCAGGGCCCGCATCAGCATCCCGCGCGGCAGTCGGGGCAGCCCCGAGGTGTGGGTGGCGAGGTGCCGCAGGGTGATCGCCTCCGCGCCCCGGACCGGGACGGCGGCCGGGGCGGGGAGCAGCTCCGCGAGCGGCTGGTCGAGGTGCACCGTGGTGTCGAGCGCCAGCCGCGCGAGCACGAGCGAGGTGAACACCTTGGTGACGGAGCCGATGTCGAACAGGGTGTCCGCCCCGGGCGCCGCCCCGCCGGGCCCCGTCCGCCCGGCGCCGTGGATCTCGACGGCGTCACCGGCCAGCCCGGCGACCACCACGCCGACGTGCCGGACCGCGAGCCGGTCGGTGGTCTGCTGCACGAGGCGGGCGAGTTCGTTCATGCCTGTGAGCCTAGGCGCCCCCGACCTGCGAAGCCGTCCGCCCGGATAATGATCCCGACCGCACCGGATGCTCCCACGGGTGTACACCGGCCTGCGCCGCCCGGGGAACGGACGGCGGCGCCGGCTGCTCCCCGCGGAGCAGCCGGGCCCTGGGCGCGGAACGGGCGGGCCCGCCACGTGCACGGGCCCGCCGCCGAACCGCCGTCAGCAGCTCAGGTTGTCCCCCGGCACCGTGCCGAGGATCTGGACGAAGCCCTGGTACAGGCTGATCCGGTGCTGCATCTGCGCGGTGTTGTTGCCGTTGCACTCCAGCGTGCCGTTGATGCTGCGGATCGTCTCGCCGAAGCCCCGGCCGTTGACCATCGCGTCGTGCGCGGTCATGGTGCCCGGGCCGTTCTGGGTGTTCCAGTACCAGAGGCCGGTCTTCCAGGCGACCGCCGGGTCGTTCTGCACCAGGTCGGGGTTGTTCAGCAGGTCGATGCCGAGGGCGTCGCCCGCCGCCTTGTAGTTGAAGTTCCAGCTGAGCTGGATCGGCCCGCGCCCGTAGTACGCGGCCTGCCCGGCCGGGCAGCCGTACGGCTGGGAACTGTCGCAGTAGTGGGGGTAGTTGGAGGTGTCCTGCTCGACCACGTAGACCAGTCCGCCGGTCTCGTGGCTGACGTTGGCGAGGAAGGCCGCGGCCTCCTGGAGCCGCACGGTGTCGCTGCCGGTGGTCGCGAAGCCGGGGTAGGCGGCGGTCGCGTCGAGCAGGCCCTGGTAGGTGTAGAAGGAGTTCCGGTTCGGGAACATCTGGTCGAACTGGGCCTGGCTGACCGGGAATCCGCCCGGCACCGAGGTCGGCGTGGACGTCGGGCCGGGGTCGCTGGGCCCGCCGCAGGGGCCCTGGTCGGCCCAGACCCCGGAGCCGCCGGTGCTCGGCGGCTCGTTCTGGGTCCACCACTTGGCGGTCCAGTTGTGGTTGTTGTACGACACGGCGGCGCCGCCGGTGTACACGGCGGTGGCGCTCCACGCGGTGCCGCACGCGGCGGCGTTGGCGGAGGCCGGCAGGAGCACCGCGAGCGCGAGCGCCGTGGCTAGCGCGGAGAACAGCGCGAGCAGGCGTTTGGTCGACACGTCATCACCCCTTGTGCGGTGGGGGCCGCACGTCGTCGGGACAGGGACCCGGCCGGGGCAGGGGAGCCGGGCCCGTGCGGGGGCGCGTCGTGGGGGACGGCCGACCGGGGTGCGGGCCGGTACCGGGTCGACACCGACTCAAGCGGAGTGGTCTATACCTGTCAAGAGGTCGGAGGGAAGTATCCCGACAGCTGCGGACCCGCCCCCGCCCCCGCGCCCCCCGTCACCCCTCCGCGCCCCTTGCCGCGCCCCGCTGCCCCTGGCCGCGCCCCGCCGCCCCTCTCGGCCGTCCTACTGCTCCCCGAGGGCCTCCCGCAGCCGCGCCGCGACCTCCGCCGCCCCCGCCTCGTCCGGGTACTTCCCCCGCGGCCAGAAGAACCCGCGCAACCCGTCCTTCGGGTTCCGCGGCACCACGTGGACGTGCAGGTGCGGCACCGACTGGCTGATCCGGTTGTTCGCCGCCACGAAGCTGCCCGCCGCGCCCAGCCCCCGTTCGACCGCCGCCGCCACCCGTTGCACCCGCAGGAAGAACGGCCCGACCAGCTCGGCCGGCAGGTCCGCCAGCGTCCGGTGGTGGGCGCGCGGCACGACCAGCACATGGCCGGGGAACAGCGGCCGACGGTCCAGGAAGGCCACCGCCGCCTCGTCGTCCAGCACCCGGTGCGCGGGCTCCTCGCCCGCCACGACCGCACAGAACACGCAGTCCATCCGTCCATTCAAACCACCGCCGGGGTTCCCGGCACCCCCGCAAACCCCGGTCCGCCCGACGTCACCCGTCCGGCGGCGGACCGGGTGCGCCCGCCCCCGCGCCGGGCGCACGGTGCTGCCAGGGGGAGGGACGAGGGCGGGGGACGACGGACCGACCCGGCGCATCCCGCGCCGCACGAGGAGGTGGCCCGGATGGCGGGCAAGTTCGAGGTCTACGAGGACGCCGGTGGCAAGTACCGGTTCCGGCTCAAGGCGGGCAACGGCGAGATCGTCGCCAGCGGCCAGGGCTACGGCAGCAAGGAGGCCGCCCACAAGGGCGTCGAGGCCGTCCAGCGGGCGGCCGAAGGGGCAGCGGTGGTCGACCTGCCGAAGGCGGCCTGACCGGGGAGCGCCCCCGGGCCCCGCGGTCGGCCCACCCGGACCGGTCGCGGGGCGCACCGGCCGCCCGCACCACGCGCGCCAGCCACCGGCACACCGCGGCTACTCGTACCGGTACTGCAGCGCGTCCCGCTCCGTCTGCTCGATCATCTCGACGGTCAGCGACGCGTCCCGCAGGTGCGACAGCGTGACCTCCGCCGATGTCGGCTGGGCGTCCACGGGCAGCCAGTTCTCCGGCTTCCACGCCGAGCCGCGCAGGAACGACTTCGGGCAGTGCGCGTACACCTCCTCCACGGCCACCACGATCGCGCTGCGCGGCGGCTTGCCGACGGCGGTCAGCTGCCGCAGCAGCTCGGGGTCGGTGGAGACGCAGGCCCGCCCGTTGACCCGCAGCGTGGAGTCCCGGCCCGGGACGACGAACAGCAGCCCGACCCGGCCGTTCGCCAGGATGTTGTGCAGGGTGTCCAACCGCTTGTTGCCGGTGGCGTCCGGAATGGCCAGCGTGTACTCGTCGAGCACCGAGACCAGCCCGGCCGGCCCGCCGCGCGGTGACACGTCGCAGCGGCCGTCGGCGTCCGAACTGGCCACGAACACCAGCGAGGAGCAGGCGATGAGCCGCTGGGCCACGTCGTGCAGGCGGTCCACCTGCTTGCGGCGCGCGTGGTCGCCCGGCTGCTCGTAGACCTCGCGCAGCTGGGCGGGGTCGGTGAGGGCGCCCGCACCGAGGGCGTCGAAGAGGGGGTTCGGCAGGCCCGGAACGGTGGTTGACGGAGCGGGGGTTTCCGGTACGAGGGTCATACCGGCAACTTAGCCGAGACCGGTTTCCGGCCCTTCCGCCGCGATGCCGGGGGGCCGGGCGCGCCCCCGCCGCGGACCGTGCTCCGGAACCGGGCGCCCCCACCCGCCCCGGTTTCCTCAACTCTCCGTGAAAGAGTCGGACCACCCATCCCCACCAGCGGTTTTCCGCTGATAATGGGGCCAGGGACTCCCGTCAGCCGGAGGTGGTGGCCGTGATCGTCAGAATCTGGGCCGGGCAGGTCACGGCCGATCGCATCGAGGAGTTCTGCGCGCACCTGGTCGGCCAGGTGATCCCGCAGCTGGGGCGGACGGACGGCTGTCTGGGCGGGGAGCTGTTGCGCTCCGTGAGCGAGGGCGGGCACCGGGTGCTCGTGGTGAGCCGCTGGCGCGACGAGGAGGCCCTGCGCGGGTACGCGGGGCCGATGTGGCGGATCAGGCCGGTCTGGTCGGAGGGGGAGCTGCACTACCTCATGCACCCCCCGGAGGTCACCCACTTCATGCCGGTCGCCGCGCCCGCCGCACTCTGAGCGGAGCCGGAGCCGGAGCCGGAACCGGAACCAGGGCCCGAGCCGGACCGGAACCGGTGCCGGTGCCGGTGCCGGCGCCGGAACCCGGACCCGGACCCCAATCGGGGCCGCCGACCGCCGGTCGACACGGAACCGCCTACGCCGCACGCACCCCGCCGCACATTCCCCGCAAGGCCGTGAAACAGGCCACAACGGAATACTCTCCCTGGGCTTGCGCCCCCCGTGGCACAATGACGTCATCAGCAGTGACGTTCAGCGCACTCCGGGGTCGGTGAAAATCCGAACCGGCGGTTACAGTCCGCGACCCGTCCGCAGCCAGCGGCCGGTTGACCAGGTGAAATTCCTGGACCGACGGTTAAAGTCCGGATGGGAGGCGTGCGCGGGCGGACGAAGAGCAGTACCCGTGGTCCCTCACGAACCGGAGCGGGCCACGGTCAGGTGAACAGCGGGAGCAGTGTCTCCCGGGCCGGGCGAGCGATCTCCCGGCGGCTCCGGCACCCCGGCGACGGGTCCTGCCGTCGGCCCTGCGCACCGCTGCCCGTCCGTGTCATCTCCCTCTGCCGCCCCGGAGTCCGCGCCCCAAGCGCGAGGAGACCCGGGTGTTCACCGGCATCATCGAAGAGCTCGGCGAGGTCGTGTCGATCCAGGAGATCGGCGACTCCTCGCGCATCCGCCTGCGCGGCCCGGTGGTTCGGGCCGGCGCGCGGCACGGGGACTCCATCGCGGTCAACGGCGTCTGTCTGACCGTCGTCGACAGCTCCGAGCAACTGGCCGTCGAGAACGGCGAGTTCAGTGCCGATGTGATGGCCGAGACGCTGCACCGGTCCAGTCTGGGCGAGCTGAAGCCCGGCTCCCGGGTCAACCTGGAGCGCGCGATGGCGCTCGGCGCCCGGCTCGGCGGTCACCTGGTCCAGGGCCATGTCGACGCCGCCGGACGGCTGTTGAGCCGCGAGCCCGGCGAGCGCGACGCGGACGGGAACCTGCGCTGGGAGGTGCTGCGCTTCTCGCTGCCCGGGTCCATCTCCCGCTACCTGGTGGAGAAGGGCTCGATCACGGTCGACGGCGTCAGCCTGACCGTGGTGGAGGCCGCCCGCGACAGCTTCACCGTCAGCCTCATCCCGGCCACCCTCGCGCTGACCACGCTCGGCGCCAAGGCCGTCGGCGAGAGCGTCAACCTGGAGGTGGACGTGCTCGCCAAGTACGTGGAGCGGCTGCTCGAATCGCGCACGCTGCCCAACCTGCCCAACCTGCCGCACGTGCCGGACCGGGCCGTCGGCGACACCACGGGGGAGAACGAATGAGCTGGCTCAGCGGAGAGGCGTTCACCGTCCTCGGTGAACACGTGAGATGGGCCGACATGATCGGCAACCTGCTCGGCCTGGGCGGTCTGGCGCTCGGCTGGCGCCGCTCGGTGTGGAGCTGGCCGGTCCAACTCCTGTCCGGTGCCGTGCTGATCGCCGCCTACCTCGGGGGCCACGTCCCCGGTCTGATCGGCAAGCAGCTGATCGTCATCGCCACCGCCGTGTGGGGCTGGCGGCAGTGGCAGCGCGGCCGCCGGGACACCGGTGCCATCGCGGTGCGGTTCGCCGCCTGGCCCGAGCGCGCGGCCCTGCTGGTCGGCACCCTGGTCGGCACGGTCGTCCTGGCCGAGGTGTTCGAGACCTTCCACGGCCTGTCCTGGAGCCCCTGGTCGGACGCCTACATCTTCGTCGGCACGCTCGCCGCGATGGTCGCCCAGGCGCGCGGCTGGCTGGAGTTCTGGTTCGCCTGGATCGCGGTCGACGCGGTCGGCGTCCCGCTCGCCTTCAACAGCGGCTACACCTTCTCCGGCCTCACCTACTCCGTCTACTTCGTCCTGGTGCTGCTCGGCCTGCGCTCCTGGTGGCTGAGCAGCCGTGAGCCGCGCGCCACGTCCGCCAACGTCCCGCAGGGAGTCACGGCATGACCGAGAACCAGTCCGCCGGCCGGACCGAGAGCCGGAGCACCAACGAAGGCCCCGGCACCGACCCCGAGCTCGTCCTCGACCCCGTCGAGCGGGCGATCGCCGACATCGCGCTCGGCCGCCCGGTGATCGTGGTCGACGACGAGGACCGCGAGAACGAGGGCGACATCGTCTTCGCCGCCTCCGCCGCCACCCCGGAGCTGATGGCCTTCACCATCCGCTACAGCTCCGGCGTGATCTGCGCCCCGATGACCGGTGCGGAGCTGGACCGCCTCAAGCTCCCGCCGATGACCCAGGTCAACGAGGACCGCAAGGGCACCGCGTACACCGTCTCGGTGGACGCCCGCGAGGGGGTGGACACCGGCATCTCCGCCGCCGACCGCGCCCGCACCGTACGGCTGCTGTCCTCGCCCGGCACCGAGCCCGGCGACCTCACCCGCCCCGGGCACGTCTTCCCGCTGCGGGCGGTCGAGGGCGGCGTGCTGGTCCGCCCCGGGCACACCGAGGCGGCCGTCGACCTGGCCCGGCTCGCCGGGCTGGCACCGGCCGGGGCGATCGCCGAGGTGGTCAACGACGACGGCACCATGGCCCGGCTGCCCGAGCTGGTCGCCTTCGCCCGCGAGCACGGCCTGGCGATCATCTCCATCGAGGACCTGATCGCCTACCGCCGCCGCACCGAACTGCACGTCGACCGGGCCGCGGTGACCGCCCTGCCCACCGTGCACGGCGAGTTCACCGCCGTGGGCTACCAGGGCACCATCGACGGCGTCGAGCACATCGCGCTGGTGGCCGGCGGCCTCGGCGCGGACGGACGGCTGGCGGACGGCGAGGACGTGCTGGTCCGGGTCCACTCCGAGTGCCTGACCGGCGACGTCCTCGGCTCGCTGCGCTGCGACTGCGGCCCGCAGCTGGAGGCCTCGTTGGCGCGGGTCGCCGGGGCCGGCCGGGGCGTGGTGCTCTACCTGCGCGGCCACGAGGGCCGGGGGATCGGCCTGGCCCACAAGCTGCGCGCCTACGCGCTGCAGGAGCAGGGCCGCGACACCGTCGACGCCAACCTGGACCTCGGGCTGCCCGCCGACGCCCGCGACTACAGCATCGCGGCGCAGATGCTGGTGGACCTCGGCGTCCGCTCGCTCACCCTGCTGACCAACAACCCGCAGAAGCTGACCGCGCTCACCGAGCACGGCCTCAAGGTCAAGGGGCGCGAGGCGGTCGAGATCGCGCCGGGTGAGCACAACCTGCGCTACCTGCGCACCAAGCGCGACCGGATGGGCCACGACCTGCCCGGCCTCGGCTCCTGAACCACCCACCACCAAGGAACGGAACACCGACATGAGCGGCCACGGAGCCCCCCAGCTGACCATCGACGGCGCCGCCGACCTCAAGGTCGCGGTCGTCGCCGCCCAGTGGCACGACCAGGTGATGAACGGCCTGCTGGACGGCGCCCACCGGGCGCTGAAGGAACTGGGCATCGCCGAGCCGACCGTCCTGCGGGTCCCCGGCACCTTCGAGCTGCCGGTCGCCGCCAAGCGGCTCGCCGACCGCGGCTACGACGCCGTGGTCGCCCTCGGCGTGGTCGTCCGCGGCGGTACCCCGCACTTCGACTACGTCTGCCAGGCGGCCACCGTCGGCCTCACCCAGGTCAGCGTGGACACCGGCATCCCGATCGGCTTCGGCGTGCTGACCTGCGACAACGAGGAGCAGGCGATCGACCGGGCCGGCCTGCCGGGCTCCGCCGAGGACAAGGGCCACGAGGCCGTCACCGCCGCCGTCGCCACCGCGGTGACGCTGCGCGACGCCCGCTGACGGGAACCCGTACGGTCCCGGCCCCGTGCCGGTCCACCCGACCGTCCACGGTCCGGGACCGTTTACCGTCCGTCCGTCCGCACGCCGTATGGTGAGTCCCATCATGGCTTCGAAGACATTCGAGGAGCTCTTCGCCGAGCTCCAGCAGAAGGCCGCCACCGGCGACCCCTCGTCCTCCCGTACCGCGCAGCTCGTCCAGCAGGGCGTCCATGCGATCGGCAAGAAGGTCGTCGAGGAGGCCGCCGAGGTCTGGATGGCCGCCGAGTTCCAGTCGGACGAGCAGACGGCGGAGGAGATCTCCCAGCTCCTCTACCACGTTCAGGTGATGATGATCGCCCGTGGACTGACGCTCGACGACGTCTACGCGTACCTCTAGAAGTCCCGTCCCTCCAGAAGACCCGCACCCCTAGAGAACCCGCACCTCCGGAACACCCGGGACGATCCGGAACGCCCGGACGGCCCGGAACACCCGCTCCGCCGGGCACCACCCCTTCCAACAGGTCCAACAGGTAAGGAAGCAACCTCCCATGCTGCGTATCGCCGTCCCCAACAAGGGTTCGCTCTCGGGTCCCGCGGCGGAGATGCTCCATGAGGCCGGCTACCGCCAGCGCAAGGACCCCAAGGAGCTCGTGCTCGTCGACCCGAACAACGAGGTCGAGTTCTTCTTCCTCCGCCCGCGCGACATCGCCGTCTACGTCGGCTCCGGCCGCCTGGACGTCGGCATCACCGGCCGCGACCTGCTGCTGGACTCGCACTCCAACGCGGAGGAGGTGCTCGCCCTCGGCTTCGCCGGGTCGACCTTCCGCTTCGCCCGCCCCGAGGGCCTGGACGTCAAGGACGTGCAGGGCCTGGAGGGGCTGCGGATCGCGACCTCCTACACCGGTCTGGTCGAGCAGCACCTGGCCGACCACGGGGTGACGGCGACGGTCACCAAGCTGGACGGCGCGGTGGAGACCGCGGTGCAGCTGGGCGTCGCCGACGTGATCGCCGACGTGGTGGAGACCGGCACCAGCCTGCGCAACGCCGGCCTGGAGGTCTTCGGCGAGCCGATCCTGATCTCGGACTCCGTGGTGATCCGCCCCAAGGGCGCGGGCGAGGACACCCGGGTGGAGCAGTTCCTGCGCCGCCTCCAGGGTGTGCTGGTGGCCCGCCGCTACGTGCTGATGGACTACGACATCCGCGCCGAGAAGGTCGGCGCCGCGGTGGCGCTCACCCCCGGCCTGGAGTCGCCGACCGTCTCCCCGCTGCACACCGAGGGCTGGGTGGCCGTCCGCTCGATGGTGCTCCGCAAGGAGGCCCAGCAGATCATGGACGACCTGTGGGGCATCGGCGCCCGGGCCATCCTGGTCACCAACATCCACGCCTGCCGCCTCTGACCTGGCCGCACGGCCGGGAGTAAAGAACGGTTCAATGGGGCGGGACGCCGACCGGTGTCCCGCCCCCCGTGCTGTCGCAACCCAGAACCACCGGAGACCCCACGTGTCCACGCCGCCCGTCGAGTTCCCCGTCACCTGGGCGCCCCGCCGCACCCGTGTGGTGCTGCTGCCGGTCTGCGCCGTGCTGGTGGTGCTGTTCGTGGTGCTGGCCGTGCTGCTCCCGGAGAACTGGCAGCTCAACGACCGGATCATGATGATCGCCAGCGGCGTGCTGTTCGCCGGCGTGGGCCTGATGCTGGCCCGCCCCCGGGTGCGTGCCGACGCGGAGGGCGTGACGGTGGTCAACTTCGTCCGCAGCCGCCGACTGGCCTGGGCCGAGATCGTCCGGGTCAACTTCCGCCAGGGCGACCCGTGGGCCAGCCTCGACCTCGCCGACGGCACCTCGCTGGCCGTGGTGGGGATCCAGTCCGGCGTCGGGAAGGACCAGGCGATCGCGGACGCCCGCGCGCTGCGCGACCTGGTCGAGCACCACGCCCAGGTCTGAGCCCGGCCCGCGACCGGCGGCCCCGGGCACCGCGACCGGCGGCCCCGGGCACCGCGACCGGCAGCCGCGACGGTCGGTCCCCGGTCCGTGACCGCCGGTCCCCGGACGGCGCTCCCCGGGCCCGGCGGGTCCGAACACCCCTCCTGCTGTCGCGCCGGTATGGTCTACGCTGGTAAAAGCGGGGCAAAACTTCGGCCCCGTCCGAGAACGACCCGAACCGACCCGAACCGACTCGGACCGACCCGGTCCGAGCCGACCTGAGGAGTGACTCTCCCCCTCGATGGACGATCCGTCCGGTAGTACCTGCGCCGCCTCGCTTCCGATCTCCGGAAGGCAGGCGGCACTGTGATCACCGCCTGGCTGCTGTTGCTCGCGGCCCTGCTCCTGATCCTCGCGAACGGTCTCTTCGTGGCCGCCGAGTTCGCCTTCGTGACCGCCGACCGCGGCGAGGTGGAACGTTCCGCCAAGAGCGGCGACGCCAAGTCCGCCCGGGTCTCCCGGGCCCTGCGGCACCTCTCCTTCGAACTCTCCGGCGCCCAGCTGGGCATCACCGTCACCTCGCTGGTGGTCGGCATGCTCGCCGAGCCGGCCCTGTCGACCCTGCTCCAGCCCGTGATGTCGGGCCTCGGGGTGCCGGACTCGGCCGCCCGCGGCGTCGCCGTGGTGGTCGGCATGGTGCTGGCCACCGTCGTCCAGATGGTGATCGGCGAGCTGGTCCCGAAGAACTGGGCGATCTCCCGCCCGCTCCAGGTGGCCCGCGCGGTCGCCGCCCCGCACATGGCCTTCTCCTTCGTCTGCCGCCCGCTGATCAGCTTCCTGAACGGCGCGGCCGACCGGACGGTCCGGGCCTTCGGCATCGAGCCGCAGGAGGAGCTGGAGCACGCCCGCACCCCCGCCGAGCTGGTCTCGCTGGCCCGGCACTCGGCCAAGGCCGGCGCGATAGACGAGGAGTCGGCGACCCTGTTCGTCCGCACCCTCGGCCTCGGCGACCTCACCGCCGAGTCGGTGATGACCCCGCGGATCGACGTCGCCGCGCTCCAGCGCGACGCCACCGCCTCGGACGTCATCAACCTCACCCGGGCCACCGGCCTGTCCCGCTTCCCGGTCTACACCGACACCGTGGACGAGGTCACCGGCATCGTGACGCTCAAGGACGCGCTCGCCGTCCCGGCCGCCCGCCGCGGCCTGGTCCGGGTCGCCGACCTGGCCTCGCCGCCGCTGCTGGTGCCCGAGACGCTGCCCGCCGAGCGGCTGCTCGACCAGCTGCGCCGGCTCCAGCCGATGGCCATCGTGGTGGACGAGTACGGCGGCACCGCCGGCGTCGTCACCGTCGAGGACATCGTCGAGGAGATCGTCGGCGAGGTGCAGGACGAGCACGACCCGGCCGACCACCCCGACCTGCTGGCGCTGCCGGCCGTCGACGGCCTGCCCGCCTGGCAGGCCGACGGCCGGGCCCGGCTGGACCAGCTGGAGGCGATCGGCCTGCACGCCCCGGACGGCCCGTACGAGACGCTGGCCGGCCTGGTCTCCGACCTGCTCGGCAAGCTGCCCGAGGTGGGCGAGCAGGCCGCGCTGCCCGGCTGGCGGTTCACCGTGACCGGCGTCGACCGGCACCGCACCAGCCAGGTCCGGGTGGAGCGCACCAGCGCCCCCGGCCGGTTCGGCGAGAGCGGGGAGGACGTCCGATGACCGTGCTCCAACTCGCCGTCGCCGTGCTGCTCCTGCTCGGCAACGCCTTCTTCGTCGGCGCCGAGTTCGCCGTCGTCTCGGTGCGCCGCAGCCAGATCGAGCCGCTCGCCGAGGCCGGGCACAAGCGCGCCTGCATCGTGCTGCACGCGCTGTCCAACGTCTCCGCGATGCTGGCCGCCGCCCAACTCGGCATCACCGTCTGTTCGTTGGGTCTCGGTGCGCTCGCCGAGCCGACCATCGCCGGACTGCTGGAGGGCCCGTTCCATGCGATCGGCGTCCCGTCCGCGCTGATGCACCCGCTCTCCTACGGGATCTCGCTGGCCCTCGTGGTCTTCCTGCACATGGTCATCGGCGAGATGGTGCCGAAGAACATGGCCATGGCCGGCCCGGAGCGGGCCGCGCTCTGGCTCGGCCCGCCGCTGGACCGGCTGGCCCGCTGGCTCGCCCCGGTGATCAGGCTGTTCAACGCCTGCGCCAACGGGGTGCTGAAGCTGTTCCGGGTCGAGGCCAAGGACGAGGTCGAGTCGGTCTTCACCACCGAGCAGCTGATGTACCTGCTGGTCGACTCCCGGGACGCCGGCCTGCTCGACGAGGACCGCCAGGAGCGCCTGGAGGACGCCCTGGAGATGGGCCGCCGTCCGGTCACCGACGTACTGCTGCGGCCCGAGCAGCTGGTCACCGTCGACCCGAAGGCGACCGCCGCCGAGGTCGAGGAGCTCGCCCTGCGCACCGGCTTCTCGCGCTTCCCGGTCACCGACGGCGACCCGG
Source organism: Kitasatospora sp. NPDC089797 (assembly GCF_040684795.1). Lineage (NCBI taxonomy): Bacteria > Bacillati > Actinomycetota > Actinomycetes > Kitasatosporales > Streptomycetaceae > Kitasatospora > Kitasatospora sp. NPDC089797. Next base: position 138,783 of record NZ_JBFBGS010000015.1, read on the forward strand.
CCGGCCACGGCTACCTGGGCTACCTCCACCTCAAGGACATCCTCGACGTGGAGGACCCGTCGGCGCCCGTCCCGGCCCGGCTGTGGCGGCCGATCACCGTGCTGCGCGGCAGTCTCCCGCTGGACGACGCCCTCGGCGCGATGCGCCGGGCCACCTGCCACCTGGCCGCCGTGCTGGACCAGGACGGCCGGACCATCGGCGTGGTCATGCTGGAGGACGTGCTGGAGGAGCTGGTCGGCGAGATGCACGACCCGGACCACCGCACGGCCTGACGGACCCCGGACCCCGGTCCACGGACACTGCGTCCGCGGACCGGGGTCCGCGCGTTCACGGACCCCGGTCCACGGCCGGAGATTCTGCCGTGAGCAGGCAGGGGTTCCCCTGCCGGCCACCCGCGGAGCAGGGTGGTCGGCATGAGACTTCTGCTGCTGGGTGGGACGGGGTTCGTCGGGCGCACCGTCGTCGAGGAGTCGCTGGCCAGGGGATGGGAGGTGACGGTCCTCAACCGCGGCAACCGGCCCGCACCCGAGGGCGTGCGGGTGCTGCTCGGGGACCGCACCGCCGAGGACGGCCTCGCGGCGCTCGGCACGGGGGAGTGGGACGCGGTGGTGGACACCTGGTCCTCGGCCCCGGTGGCGGTCCGCGACAGCGCACGGCGGCTGAACGGCCGGATCGGCCACTACGCGTACGTCTCCAGCCGCTCGGTCTACGACCACCCGCTGCGCGCCGGGGCGGACGAGACCGCCCCGGTGGTGCCCTCCGCCCCGGACCTCACCGGCGGGGTCGCCTACCCGGAGGCCAAGCGCGGCGCCGAGCTGGCGCTGGAGGCCGAGTTCGGCGGGCGTGCCCTGCTGGTCCGCGCCGGACTGATCCTCGGCCCGTACGAGGACATCGGCCGGCTGCCCTGGTGGCTGAGCCGGATCGCCCGCGGGGGGCCGGTGCTCGCCCCCGGCCCGCGCGATCTGCCGCTCCAGTACATCGACGGCCGCGACCTCGCGGTCTGGACCCTGGACGCGGTGGCGGCCCGGCTGGGCGGCCCGTACAACGTGGTCGGCCCGGCCGGCCACACCACCATGGGCGGGCTGCTGGAGGCCTGCGTCCGGGCCACCGGCTCGGACGCCGAACTGCGCTGGACCGACCCGGAGCGGATCCTCGCGGCGGGCGTCCAACCGTGGACGGAGCTGCCGGTCTGGCTGGCGCCCGGCGAGCTGTACGACTTCCTGCACGGCGCCTCGGTGGCCCGCGCCGTGGAGGCCGGGCTGCGCTGCCGGCCGGTCGCCGAGACGGTCGAGGACACCTGGGCCTGGCTGCGGTCGATCGGTGGCACCGCCCCGCAGCGCGCCGACCGGCCGGCCGTCGGTTTGGACCCCGAGCGGGAGGCGCGGCTGCTCGCCGACTGACCCGCCGCGCGGTCGGCCCGCCGCACGGCCCGCCCGGCCCCGGCGGCCGACGGTGCGGACTCAGCCCCGGCCGTCGATCAGCTCCCCGTACGCCTGGACCAGGTCCGGCAGCCGCAACGTCGCCAGGTCCTCCCGGCCCGGCGGCTCGCGCAGCAGGGACAGCCGGAGGTCCCGGTAGGCGCAGGACTTCTCGTACAGGGTGCGGATGAACCGGCCGTTGCCCAGCTCGTCAATCCAGCCCTCGCGCACCACGTGGACGCAGATGCTGGCCAGCTCCTCGGCGGCGTCCTCGTCCCAGCCGTCGCCGTCCCGGCCGGCCAGGGCCGCGCCGATCGCGGTCAGCTCGTTCGGCCGGTAGCTCGGGAAGTCGACCCTGGTGGTGAAGCGGGAGTTGAGCCCGGGGTTGGTGGCGAGCAGCCGGTTCATCCCCTCGGGGTAGCCGGCCAGGATGACCACCAGCCGGTCCCGGTTGTCCTCGGCCCGCTTGAGCAGCACCTGGAGCGCCTCGTCGCCGTACGCGTCACCCTTGGTGTAGCCGGAGTTGGACAGGCTGTACGCCTCGTCGATGAACAGCACGCCGTCCAGCGCGGAGTCGATCAGCTCATTCGCCTTGACCGCCGTCTGGCCGAGGAACTCGCCGACCAGGTCGGCTCGTTGGGCCTCCACCAAGTGGTCGCCGGAGAGCAGGCCGAGGGCGTGGAAGACCCGGCCGAGGATCCGGGCCACGGTGGTCTTGCCGGTGCCGGAGGGGCCGGAGAAGACGAAGTGCCGCTTCGGCGGCTGGACCGGCAGCCCCTGTTCGGCCCGCAGCCGGGACATCCTCAACTGGGCCGACAGGGCCCGTACCTGGCGCTTGACCGGCTCCAGGCCGACCATCAGCGAGAGTTCGGCCAGCGCGGCGTCCAACTCCCGCTCGCTGGCCACCGGACGGGGCTCCGGGAGGGCGGCGGTACGGGGCTGGGCCTCGCCGCCCCGCACCGGCAGCGGCAGGGCGGTCGGGCCGGCCGGGGAGCCCGAGCCGGAGCGCTCCCCGGCGGCCTGCGGCGCGCCGTCCGCCGGGGCGGTGTCCGCCTCCGGTCCGGCGAGCGGGCCGTCCACCAGCGTCGCGTCCACCGAGGGGCCGCCGCCGGCCGGGGCGGCGCCGGTGCCGAACTCGGCGTCGTAGAGCGCGCCTTCGACGTACCCCGGGTCGTCCTGGAAACCCGGCCCGGCGCCGTCGAGCCCGACCCCGTCCAGCCCGCCGCCGTCCAGTCCCACGCCGTCCAGTCCGGGGCCGTCGAGCCCCACGCCGTCCAGCCCGCCGCCGTCCAGGCCCACGCCGTCCAGCCCGCCCGAGCGTCCGTCCGCGAGCAGCCCGTCCGCGAGCGCGTCCTCCGCCGAGATCGCCGCCAGTCGGGCCGAGGTGTCCATGAACGCCGGATCGGCCCGGTGCACCGCGCGGTAGAGCGGCAGGGCCGCCGCGCTGCGCCCGGCCCCCTCGTAGGCCCGGGCCAGCCAGTAGCGCAGCTCCTTGCGCTGGGGCTGCTCGGAGCGGCAGCGCGCCAGCGAGGCGGCCAGCGGGGCCTGGGCCTGGGCGCACATGTCCAGCCGGACCCGGGCCATGCCCGCGAACAGTCCGGCCTCGATGCCCAGCAGCGGGTCGTCCAACAGCCGGTCGGTGTCCCGGATCAGCTGCTCCCAGTCCTTCAGCAGGTAGGACCGGCAGGCGTACAGGAACTGCGCGGACGGGTCCTCGCTGGGCGCCGGGCACTGCTCCAACGCCCGGTCCAGCTCGGCCAGGTGGCGGCCGTCCAGCCAGTGCGAGGCGTGCGCCAGCGCGAGGTCACGGGCGTCCTCCAGCACCGGCTGCACCCACCAGCCCAGCCAGTACCAGGAACTGAGCGGACGCCGGTGCAGCCGCCGCTGCTCGCCGAAGCGGTGCTGGTTGCGGTACATGGCCAGCAGCGCCGCCGAGGTGTCGCTGCGCAGCGCGTGCAGGCCGAGCCAGGCGTCGGCCATGCCCGGGTCCAGCCGGACGGCCGCCCGGAACTCCTCCTCGGCCCGGGTGTAGGCACCCGCCGTGTAGGCGTCCATGGCACGCAGCCAGGCCCGGTCGGCGAGCCGGTCCGGGCCCGCCGTGCTGTCGGAACTGTCCACCGTCGTCACTCACGCCCCCCGCGGTGTGGCCCGGGGATCGGCCGGCGGATCGCCTGTGCGCAGCCGGGCCGGTGGTCGTCGAGCCCCCGGGGCGCATATGCGCCTACCGGGAATCGTACCGGCGCGGCGCTGATCCGGAAGGGTGCCGCACAGGGTCAAATGCGATCGTGCGCATGGTGGTTGAGCAGGCGAATGGCCGAAAAACCGCCGCTGGGCGGACGGCCGGAAGGACCGGACGGCGCCCCCGGCTCACGGGGGAACAAGCCGGGGGCGCCGGGTCCGAGGCGGCCGGAACGGTGGGTTCCGGCGGCTGAGGAGAACCTAGATCCTGGTGATGTCGCAGGTCAAGGGCCTGTCGGCGGGCTCACCGACGGTGCCCGGCAGGATCCGTCCGGTCACCCCGTCGACCCGGGTCGCGGCGTACGGGCGGCTCGGGTCGGCGGCGAAGTGCGCGGCCTCCGCGCGGGCCCATCCGGCCCAGAATCCGGCGAGTTCCGGTCCGTCCCGCTGTTCTCCCCGGCGCCGGGCCGCGGCGGCCTCCAGCTCCATCCAGATCACCCGGGCCAGCCACGGCCGCACCTCCCGGCGGCCCGCCCCGACCCCCTCCACCAGCACCACCGGCGCCGACGGCACCCGGACGGTGCCCGCGAACCGGCGCAACGTCCAGTCGTACACCCGGTGTTCGGCGTCCCGGCCGGCCGCCAGCGGCTCCAGCACCTGGGTGCGCAGCCGGTCGGTCCAGCCGAAGAGCTCGTGGTGGGTGGCCAGGTCGTCGAGGTGGACCACCGGAGCCCCGCCGAGCGCCGTCGCCAGCCGCCCGGCGAAGGTGGTCTTGCCGGAGCCCGCGTGCCCGTCCACCGCGACCAGTCGCACCGGCCCGCAGGAGGGCGGCAGTGCGCGCAGCTCCCCGGCCAGCGCGGCCAGCGGGTCGACGCCGCGCTCGCTGCCGCACCCGACGCCGCGCAGGCCGCCGAGCGCGCCGGCGCGGGCGTCCTGCCCGGTCAGCGGGCCGGCGGGAGCGGGCGGACGGGAGGAGGGGGCGGTTCCGGATGCAGCCACAACGTCAACCCTACGGTGCCGTAGCCCACCACTGCGTCCAGTTCATCTGTGCAGGTCGTGACGGCAGCGCGGGTTTCGGGCATACTCGCCTTCGCCACGCCTGTGAACGGCCGTTCACCGCAACCCGGTGCCGGTCGGGCCGACCTGCCACCCCCCGCGCCGACCTCCCGCCACCCCGGGCCGGCGCCCGATCGAGGAGGCGACCCTCGCCATGACCACCTCCCCCGTGAAAGCCGTGGAGCGCCAGCTGCCCAGCGAGGAGGCCCACGAGCTGCTCGGCCTCACCCGTGACCTGGTCCAGCGCGAACTCCAGCCGCGCGCGGCGGAGGACGAGGCCGCCGGCCGCTTCCCCCGGGAGGTCTTCCGCACCCTCGGCGAGGCCGGCCTGCTCTCCCTCCCGTACGACGAGCGGTACGGCGGCGGCTCGCAGCCCTACGAGGTCTACCTCCAGGTCCTGGAGGAGCTCGCGGCCGGCTGGCTGGCCGTCGGTCTCGGCGTGAGCGTGCACACCCTGTCCTGCCACGCGCTGGCCACCTTCGGCAGTGACGAGCAGCGCGACGCGTGGCTGCCCGGCATGCTCTCCGGCGAACAACTCGGTGCCTACTGCCTCTCCGAGCCGCAGTCCGGCTCCGACGCGGCCGCCCTGCGCACCCGCGCCGACCTCGACGGCGCGGAGTACGTGGTCAACGGCACCAAGGCGTGGATCACCCACGGTGGCCGGGCCGACTTCTACAGCGCCATGGTGCGCACGGGGGAGGGCGGCCCCAAGGGCATCAGCTGCCTGCTCGTCCCCGGCACCCAGCAGGGCCTGTCGGCCGCGCCGCCGGAGCACAAGATGGGCATGCGCTCCTCGCCGACCGCCCAGCTGCACTTCGACGGCGCCCGGGTGCCCGCCGAGCGGCTGGTCGGCGAGGAGGGCCAGGGCTTCCAGATCGCGCTCGCCGCACTGGACTCCGGCCGGCTGGGCATCGCCGCCTGCGCGGTCGGCGTCGCCCAGGCCGCGCTCGATCTCGCGGTCGACTACGCCCGCACCCGCCGCCAGTTCGGCCGCCCGATCGCCGAGTTCCAGGGCCTGTCCTTCCTGCTCGCCGACATGGCCACCCAGATCGAGGCCGGCCGCTCGCTCTACCTCGCCGCCGCCCGGCTGAAGGACGCGGGCCGCCCGTTCTCCAAGGAGGCGGCGATGGCCAAGCTGTTCTGCACCGACGCGGCGATGCGGGTGACCACCGACGCCGTCCAGGTGCTCGGCGGCTACGGCTACACCCAGGACTTCCCGGCCGAGCGCTACATGCGCGAGGCGAAGGTGCTGCAGATCGTCGAGGGCACCAACCAGATCCAGCGACTGGTGATCGGCCGCCACCTCACCAAGGGCTGAGGCCGGCCCCGACCAAGGGTCGGCCCCGCCCCGACCAAGGGCCGGACCCGTCCCGACCGAGGGCCGCGAGCCCTCCCGAAAACGGCCCCCGGCCGCCGCTCCAGGGTGCGGAGCGACGGCCGGGGGCGATGTCATGTGGCCTGACGGGGCGTCAAGTCACTTCCGCCGGACGGGAATCGGCGCCGGGCGGAGGTCAGCGCCGGGCGAGCCGGCGGCGCTGCTCCGGGATGGTGGCCAGCGGGACGGCCGCGGCGATGGCGACGGCCGCCTCCCGCGCCGGGCGGTGCACCAGGGCGTGCGAGAAGGGCTGGGTGCGCCAGTCGAGTCCGTTCGGGAGCTTGAACAGCGCGGCGAACCCGGCCGGTTCGGCGTCCTCCGGGGCCTCGACCTCGGCCAGGTCCTCGGTCGGGAGGCCCGAGCCGGGGCAGATCGCGGGGGCGAAGGGGTTCCAGGCGGTGGGCAGCAGCGCGTGCTGCGGCAGCCGCTCCTCGTCCGCCACCAGGGCGATGGGGCGGCGGCACTCGGGGCAGTGGACCCGGAAGATGTCCCAGTTCTCGGCCTCGCCGGGGTCGATGCCCGGCATGTGGTCGACCACGAGGCCGTCGCTGCCGGTCGGTTCGTCGGTCTCGTCGGCGGCCAGCACGCGCTGGTCAGTAGCAGGCATGAGGATCCCCCTAGGATCGGGCCCGGCGTGGTCGCTCAGGGCCACAACCAGCACTTCCCTGCCTCCCGGGCTCATAACCCTGCGGAGTTGTGCACCGTGATGCACCGGGTGTGTCCTTGGCCACACCGCCCGCCACATTCACCCGGCACTTGCCCGCCTGACACCTGCAATCCCACCCCGTGCCACCGCGTGCGCCCCCCGTGCTCCCGACCGGGTAGGTTTGCGCACTGTGGAGGATCTCGACCAACGCATCGTCCAGCTGCTCCTAGAGGACGGCCGGATGAGCTACACGGACCTGGGCAAGGCCACCGGCCTGTCCACCTCGGCGGTGCACCAGCGGGTGCGCCGCCTCGAGCAGCGCGGGGTGATCCGCGGCTACACCGCGATCATCGACCCCGACGCCGTCGACCTGGCGCTGACCGCGTTCATCTCGGTCAAGCCCTTCGACCCCAGCGCCCCCGACGACACCCCCGAGAGACTGGCCGGCCTGCCCGAGATCGAGGCCTGCCACAGCGTCGCGGGGGACGAGAACTACATCCTCAAGGTGCGGGTCGGCGCCCCCGGCGACCTGGAGGACCTGCTCGCCCGCATCCGCAGCGCGGCCGGCGTCTCCACCCGCACCACCGTGGTGCTCTCCACCCCGTACGAGGCCCGACCCCCGCGGCTCTGAGTCCGGGGCGGCGAGGTGCAGACTTAGCGGCATGACCGAAAGCACCTCCCCGACCGTCCTGCTGCGCGGCGGCGCCGTCTACAGCCCTGCCGACCCCTTCGCCACCGCGATGCTCGTGGAGGGCGGGCACATCGCCTGGGTCGGCAGTGACGGCGCCGCCGAGGCGTACGCCGCGATCGCCGACGAGATCGTCGAACTGGACGGCGCCCTGGTCACCCCCGCCTTCGTCGACGCCCATGTGCACGCCACCGCCACCGGACTGGCGCTCACCGGCCTCGACCTCACCGGCAGCCCCTCGCTGGCCGCCGCCCTGGCCGCCGTCACCGCCTTCGTCGACGCGCAGCCCGAGCCCGGCGGCGTGCTGATCGGCCACGGCTGGGACGAGACCGGCTGGCCCGAGGGCCGCCCGCCCACGCGCACCGAACTCGACGGGGCCGCCCGCGGCGCCGCCCTCTACCTCTCCCGCACCGACGTGCATTCCGCGCTCGCCACCACCGCGCTGCGCGCCCTCACCGAGGGCCTCGCCGGGCGGCCCGGCCACGACGCCGAGGGCCCGCTCACCAAGGACGCCCACCACGCCGTCCGGCAGACCGCGCTCGCCCGCCTCACCCCCGAGCAGCGTCGCCGCGCCCAGCGCGCCACCCTGGCCCGCGCCGCCGAACTCGGCATCGGCGCCCTGCACGAGTGCGCCGGCCCGGAGATCTCCTCGGAGTCGGACCTGACCGCTCTGCTGGCCCTGGCCGCCGACGGTGAGGGGCCGGAAGTCTTCGGCTACTGGGGCGAGTTGGGCGGAGTCGAGACGGCCCGCCGGCTCGGCGCCACGGGCGTCGGCGGCGACCTCTTCGTGGACGGCGCGCTCGGCTCGCACACCGCCTGCCTGCACGCCCCCTACGCGGACGCCGAGCACACCGGCACCGCCTACCTGACCGCCGAGCAGGTCGCCGACCACGTCGCCGCCTGCACCGAGGCCGGGCTGCAGGCCGGCTTCCACGCGATCGGCGACGCGGCCGTGGGCGCCGTCATCGAGGGCGTCCGGGCGGCCGGCGAGCGGGTCGGCGCCGACCGGGTCAGGGCGCTGCGCCACCGGGTCGAGCACGCCGAGGCGCTGGACGACAAGGCCATCGCGGCCTTCGCCGAACTCGGCCTCACCGCCTCCGTCCAGCCCGCCTTCGACGCGGCCTGGGGCGGCCCGGACGGCATGTACGTGCAGCGTCTGGGCGCCGAACGGGCAGCCGGCCTCAACCCGTACGCGGCGCTGCTGCGGGCCGGCGTCCCGCTGGCCTTCGGCTCGGACGCCCCGGTCACCCCGCTCGACCCCTGGGGGACGGTGCGCGCCGCGGCCTTCCACCGCACCCCGGAGCACCGGATCTCGGTCCGCGCCGCCTTCACCGCCCACACCCGCGGCGGCTGGCGCGCGATCGGCCGCGACCACGACGGCGTCCTGGTGCCCGGCGCGATCGCCAACTACGCGATCTGGGCCGCCGACGACCTCGTCGTCCAGGCCCCCGACTCCCGGGTGGCCGGCTGGTCCACCGACCCGCGCTCCGGCACCCCCGGCCTGCCCGACCTCACCCCGGGGCGCGAACTGCCGGTCTGCCTGCGCACGGTGGTCCGCGGCCGCACCGTCCACCAGCGGTAGACGGAGCGTCCGCCGGCGGTAGACGGACCGCCCGCCGGCGGTAAACGGGATGAGCCGGCGGGCCCCGGCCCCGTAGGTTGACCGCCATGACCGCACTGGTGCCCGCCGACTTCACCGTCCCGCGCGAGCTGCTCGCCCAGGGGTTCCGCCTGGAACCCCTGGGCACGCGGCACAACGCCTCCGACCACGCCGCCTGGAGCGGCAGCGTGGAGCACATCCGCGCCACCCCCGGCTGGGCCGGCCGCAACTGGCCGCCCGCCGACGGCATGTCCGCCGAGGAGAACCTCGCCGACCTGCGCCGGCACGCCGCCGACTTCGAGGCCCGCCGGGGCTTCACCTACACCGTCCTGGAGCCGGACCGCGACGAGGTGATCGGCTGCGTCTACATCTATCCGGACCGCGAGGACCCCGCCGCGGTCTCGGTCAGCTCCTGGGTCCGCGCCGACCGCGCCGAGCTCGACGCCCCGCTCCACCGGGCCGTCCACCGCTGGCTCACCGACCACTGGCCGCTCGCGCGGTTCCACTACGCGGAGCGCTGACGGGCCGGCCCCACCACCCTGACCTCACGCGTTTCCGACCTTCCGGGGTACCTTCTTCGCACAGCGTCCGAACAGCAAGCCCCAGGAAGATGGTGCGCCGGTGGCCATGCCCGTCACCCAGGAGCGGTCCGGGACCGCTCCCGAGCAGCCGGAACCGGCCCCGAAGCCCGGCCTCGCCGCCCGCGCCCTGGCCAAGGTCCGCGCCGGGCTGCCGCGCACCGGCCTCGCCGCGCTGGCCGGCCTGCTGCTCGCGCTCGCCTTCCCGCCGTACGACCTGTGGCCGCTGTCGCTGGTCGGGGTCGCCGCGCTGTCCCTGCTGACCCGCGGCCGGACGTTCCGCCAGGGCGCCTGGACCGGCTTCGCGTTCGGCTTCCCGTTCTTCCTGATGCTGCTCAGCTGGCTGCGGGTGGTCGGCTGGGACGCCACGGTCGGCCTGTCGGTCATCGAGGCGCTGTTCCTGGCCCTGCTCGGCGGCGCGCTGGCGCTCACCTCCCGGCTGCCCGGCTGGCCGCTCTGGGCGGCGGCCCTGTGGGTCACCCAGGAGTGGGCGCGCGACCGGCTGCCGCTCGGCGGCTTCCCCTGGGGCCGGCTCGCCTTCGCCAACACCGCCACCCCGTACACCCCGCTGGCGGCGCTCGGCGGTGCGCCGCTGGTGACCTTCGCGGTCGCGCTCTCCGGCGCCCTGCTCGGCTGGGCGGCGCTGCGCCTGCGCGGGCCGGGCCGGGCCCCGAAGGCGGCCGCGCTGGCGGCGCTCGGCGCGGTGGCGACCCTGCTGGCGGGCTACCTGGTGCCGGTGCCCACGGCCGCGGCCGACACCGTGAAGGTCGCCATCGTCCAGGGCAACGTGCCCAACCCGGGCATGGACTTCCTCGGCCGCCCGATGATGGTGCTCAACAACCACGCCGCGGCCACCGAGCGGCTCGCCGCCGACGTCCGGGACGGCAAGGTCCCGAAGCCCGACGTGGTGATCTGGCCGGAGAACTCCTCCGACCTCGACCCGTTCAGCGATCCGCTGGCCCGCCAGCGGATCGACGAGGCGGTCAAGGCCGTCGGCGTGCCCACCCTGGTCGGCACCCTGGTCGACGGCCCGGACGCCCAGCACGTCCAGAACGAGGGCATCGTCTGGGACCCGGTCACCGGCCCCGGTGCGTCCTACACCAAGCAGCACCCCGTCCCGTTCGGCGAGTACGTGCCGTTCCGCGCCCAGCTGATGAAGGTGATCACCCGCCTCCAGCGGGTCGCCCGGGACTTCTACCCCGGCGACCACAACGGTGTGATGCAGCTCGGCCCGGCCCGGATCGGCGATGTGATCTGCTTCGAGGTCGCCTACGACGAGATCGTCCGGGACACCGTGGACAGCGGTGCCCGGGTGCTGGTGGTCCAGACCAACAACGCGACCTACGCCAAGACCGGCCAGCCCGAGCAGCAGCTCGCGATGAGCCGGCTGCGCGCGGTCGAGCACGGCCGGGCCGTCCTGATCGCCGCCACCAGCGGGATCAGCGCGGTGATCGCCCCGGACGGCACCGTCGAGCAGCGCACCGCCGAGCTGACCCCGGCCGAGCTGTCGGCGACCGTCCCGCTGCGCGACGGCACCACGGTCGCCGACCGGGTCGGCGCCGTCCCGGAGTGGACGCTGGCGATCGGCGGCCTGCTGGCCTGCGCCGCGGCCGTGCTGGTCGGCCGCCGCAAGAAGGCCGTGGACGGAACACCGGCCGCCGGGGAATCGTTGGACCAGGTGGTGCCGTAGCCGGCCCGGACCTCCCGTGCGGCGCGCAGAGCACCGCTTGGAGTGGATTCGTACCGTGACCCAGCAAGCTACCCCCACCCGTCCGGTCCCGCGCAGCAGGCTCCGCCGGGTGCTGCCGCTGCTGATCACCGCCTGGCTGGTGCTGGAGATCTGGCTGCTGGTCCTGGTGGGCTCCTGGCTGGGCGGCTTCGCCGTCCTGCTGCTGCTCATCGGCGGCGGCCTGATCGGCGGCTCGCTGATCAAGCGGGCCGGGCTGAAGGCGCTGTCGGCGGCGATCGAGCAGAGCAAGAACCCGCAGTCCCAGCAGCCGCAGACCGGCACGAGCATGACGGTGCTGGCCGGGTTGCTGCTGATCATCCCGGGCTTCCTGTCCGACCTGGTCGCGCTGACCCTGCTGTTCCCGCCCACCCGGGCGCTGTGGCGGGCCGTCGGGCGCCGGGTCGCGGACAAGGCGATCCGCAGCACCACCGGCACCGGCGCGGACCCGTTCGCGGACGCGATGCGGCTGCAGGAGCAGCTGCGGATCCACCGCCCGGACGGCAAGGTGATCCAGGGCGAGGTGGTCGAGCCGGAGGCGGGCCCGCGCGGCCCGCAGGGCCCGGACACCGGGTACCGGCCGCCGATCACCGGCTGACACCGCCGGAGGCACCGCGCAGCCACCCGTGGGCCGCCCGCACCGGGCGGCCCACCGCCGTGCGCTGCGAGGCCGGATCCGGCAGCGCGAAGGCCACGCGACGAGGACGGATCCGGCAACGCGAAAGGGACCCTGGTGACCAGGGTCCCTTTTCGCGTCCTCCCGCACTCGGCGGGAGCGAGGTGTGTCAGGCGCTCTTGCGGGTGTCCCGCGGGTGCACCGCGAGGTTCATCCCACCGGAACGGAGCACGGCCAGCCGCTCGGCCAGCACCTCCTCCAGCTCCTCGCGCGTCCGGCGCTCCATCAGCATGTCCCAATGGGTGCGCGTGGGCTTGACCTTCTTCTCCTCCGGCTCGTCACCGTCGAGGAGCATCGCCTCCTGGCCGCAGAAGCGGCATTCCCAGGTCTGGGGGATCTCCGCCTCGACCGAGAAAGGAACCTCGAATCGGTGTCCGTTCTGACATGCGTACTCGACGGTCTGGCGGGGAGCCAGATCGATACCACGGTCGGTCTCGTAGCTAGTGGCCCCGAGTCGCGTGCCGCGGAGAGCTCGCTCGCTCATGAATCGTGCCTCCCGGGCTTATGGCCCACAGGACTAGTGGTCGCTGTTCTTCGTCGTTCGGTCAACGCTCGGCTTCCGACGAAGATTCCCGTCCCGGGACATGCGTCGTCTGTCGTGCCGCCCCTGTTTGTACCCATCAACGCCCGATTTGTCACATCTGGCCGGTGATATCACCCCAGGTGTCACCTATTTCACATCTGGTGATCGGGCGGACTTTCCGTGACGAGCCTACCGGGAGCGGATTCCGCGGCGCCCGCCGCCCCCGGGGTGCGGCGGTCAGGAGATCGGCCTGGAGCGGATCATCGGCTCGGTCTTGCCCAGGTCGACCGAGTGTACGGGCGGGGCGTCGACCGGTACCAGCGGCGGGCCGTCCGGGCGGGGCGGGGCGGCGGAGGCGGGCTCGGTCCGGCTGCCGCGGTGCGGCAGCAGCGCGATCACCGCGTCCCGCAGCGGGGCCGGGGCGTCCTCGTCCAGCGGGTCGACGGTGGCCGGCACCTGGAGGCGCACCGGGGTGCCGTTGCCGATCCGGGCGTAGCCGCGGCCGACCGGGGCGTGCGCGGCGGGCGCGATGCCCAGCGGGGCGCCCAGCGCGGCCTGCGCGTCCTCCGGACCGGCCGGGCCGAGCAGCACCCGGGCCCGGGTGGTGGTCCGGACGGTCGGGGTGAGCCGGTCGGCGGCCTCGACGTCGTCGGCGACCACCACGGTGACCCGGGCGGCCCGGCCGTGCCGCAGCGGCAGCTCCAGCAGGTCCTGCGGGTCCGGGCGGCCCTCGGCGTGGGCGAGTTCGCTCAGCTCGGTCGGGTGGTCCAGCAGCAGCCACAGCGGCCGGGTGACGTCCTCCGGCAGGGGCGCACCGGTGTGCCGGGCGGAGTTCAGCGCGGCGAGCCGGCGCTCGGTCTCCTGCGCGGCCCAGTCCAGCGCGGCCAGCGCACCGTGCAGGCTGGTCTCCACGGTGTGCACGCCGGGCCGGTTCACCAGGCAGGCGTGCTCCCCGGTCCCGGCGCCGTCGATCACCATCAGGTCGGCGTACGGGAGGGCCTGGAGGGCGATCGAGCGGACCAGGCTGGAGGTGCCGTAGCCGGTGACGCCGAGGGCCAGCAGGTGCGGCTCGGAGGAGCGCGGGCCGGTGCGCCAGATCACCGGCGGCTGCTGGGCGGTGGTGCCGCCCCGGGTGACCGGGATGGTGCGGGCGGTGCCGTCCTCGTCGGTGAAGCCGAGCACGATCTCGCCCGGGGTGGCCACGAAGCGCTGGGCGGCGATGTCGGTGGGCAGCGGGGTCAGTGCGGTGATCCGCAGCCGGTTGGACTCCTCGTCCCAGTCGAAGCGGTACTCCCGGGCCCGCCCGGCCTTGCCCTGGACGACCTGCTCGATCCGGGCCCGGGCGGCCGGCTCGGTGTCGGTGAAGTACGCGGGGTAGCCCAGCTCCAGCCGGGCGAGCCGGCCCTCGCCGTCGAACTCCCAGGAGCCGAAGGCGCTCTTGTAGCTGCCCTCGAAGTGGTACAGCGGGTTGGCGTCCTCGGGGCCGCACAGGTACGGCGTGAGCGCGGAGTAGAGGGCGCCGAGCTTGACGTCCGCGACGTCCGGCGCGGGCGGTGCGGGCGCCGCCTTGGGGGCCCGGCCGGCCCAGGCGGCGCTGGCCATCAGGGCGACCAGTGCGAAGAGCAGGCCGTGCGGCAGCAGGTAGATCCCGACCAGCATCGCGGCGGACAGGAACAGCGTCGGGCCGCGGCGCTCCTTGGGCGTGGCCTGCCAGCGGTCCTTGGCCCAGCCGGCGTGGTGGCGCAGCCCGCGGCCGATCACGCTGAGCGGCGCGACCATGTCGGTGGCGTGGTCCCCGGCGGTTCGGGCGAACTCGCGGCCCTTGCTGAGATGGCGGTGCAGCGGCATTCCGTGACTCCCCGGACGAGTGGGACGGGTGGGGTGAGGGGGGACTGCTCGGCGGTACGACGGGGCCCGGGGCGGTGGGATCCGCCCCGGGCCGGTGGGGGAGTGGCGGCTAGAAGCGAATGCCGCCGAGCAGGCTCGCCAGGCTGGCACCGCCGGCGGTGATGCTCGGAGCGATCGAGGAACCGGCGACGTAGAAACCGAAGAGGGCGCAGACGATGGCGTGCGAGACCTTCAGTCCGTCCCTGCGGAAGAACAGAAAGGCGATGGTGCCGAACAGGACGATGCCGGAAATCGAGAGGATCACTTCTGCTCCTCGGAGAGGGGACGGGGACAGTGTTACTTAAAGTGCCCTAATCGTGACAAAAAGTAATAGATGATGGAACGGCGCAAATGGGTGGTTCTGCCGTTCAATACGGCCCCGGAAGCCGGACGGGGGTACGCGAACCGGCTCGGACGGGGGCCTCGTCCCCGCGCGGATGCGGCGTGGATTCGGTGCCGCGAGGCATTCCCGGGGGGCGGGTGGGAAGTTTCCGGGGGGTCCCGGAAGTTCGCTCGAATGGCTGCGCAACCCGTGCGGCCGCACGTCGTACCGTTCGGCGGCCCTCCGCGCCGGTCCGGTCGTCGTCCGGATTCCGGACGGCCGCTGGCCCGGGGCCGGTACCGGCCGCTACGGTGCGGTACGCACCAGCCCCCGCCCGTCCTCAGGAAAGGCAGCCCGCCATGACCGATGCCCCCGACGCCGAGGTGATCGCGCTCGCCGGGAAGCTCTTCGACGCCGCCCGGGCCGGAGACACCGCCACCCTGGCCACCGCGCTCGACGCGGGCGTCTCCGCCGACCTCACCAACGACAGCGGCGACACCCTGGTGATGCTGGCCGCCTACCACGGCCACGCGGCCACCGTCGGGGCGCTGCTCCAGCGCGGCGCCGACCCGAACCGCGCCAACGACAAGGGCCAGACGCCGCTGGCCGGGGCCGTCTTCAAGGGCGGCTCGGACGTCGTGGACGCCCTGCTGGCCGGCGGGGCCGACCCGAGGGCGGGCGTGCCGTCCGCCCTCGACGCCGCCGCGATGTTCGGCAAGGCCGAGTTGCTCGCCCGGTTCGAGGGTCGCTGAACCGACGCCGTAGGCTCTTCCATCATGGAGAGCACCAC
Organism: Kitasatospora sp. NPDC089797; assembly: GCF_040684795.1. Lineage (NCBI taxonomy): Bacteria > Bacillati > Actinomycetota > Actinomycetes > Kitasatosporales > Streptomycetaceae > Kitasatospora > Kitasatospora sp. NPDC089797. The sequence continues at coordinate 154,246 of NZ_JBFBGS010000015.1, forward strand.
CACCGCCCAGGACACCGGCACCGTCGAGTTCCGCATCACCGGGTACGCCCACCCCGACGCCCAGGCCCTGGCGGCGGAGGTGCAGCAGGAGTACGTCCGCCGCTACGGCGGCCCGGACGAGACCGCCATGCACCCCGCGGACTTCGAGGCACCGGCCGGCCTGTTCCTGATCGCCTACCTGGACGGCCGCCCGGTCGCCTGCGGCGGATGGCGGGCCAAGCAGGCCGGCCCGGACGGGCTGCGGGACGGCGACGCCGAGGTCAAGCGGATGTTCGTGGTGCCCGGGGCCCGCGGCCGCGGCCTGGCCCGGGCGGTGCTGCGCCGACTGGAGGGCACCGCCGTCGAGGCCGGGCGCACCCGCTTCATCCTGGAGACCGGCACCGAGCAGCCCGAGGCCGTCGCGCTGTACGGCTCCGAGGGCTACGCGGCGATCCGGAAGTTCGGCATCTACAAGGACCACGAGCAGAGCATCTGCCTCGGCAAGGAACTCGCCGCCGCGGTCTGAGCGGCCCGCCCGCCGGGTAGACACCCGTGGTGAACCCCCGACCCCCCGGAGCCGACCGCCTGCCCGCCCTGGCCGCACCGGGCGGGGAACTGGACCGGCTGGTCCGGGCGGGCGCGCACGCCATGGGCACCGGGGCGGTCTGGGCCGTCGGCGACGCCCGGGGCGCGCTCGGCGGCGGCCGTCACGGCGCGCTCGGGCAGGGCCCGTACGCCGGGCTCCGGCCGGGGCCGGACACCCGGTACGACCTCGCCAGCCTCACCAAGATCATCGCGCTCTGGCCCTGCGCCGGAGCGCTCCGGCAGGCCGGCCGACTGCCGCTGGACGAACCGCTCGGCCACTGGTGGCCGCCCGCCGAGGGGCGTCCGGCGGGCCGGGTGACAGTCCGTCAACTCCTGGCCCACACCGCAGGAATGCTGCCGTACACCCGGTTCGAGCGGCTCTACGGACGGGACCGCGCGGCGGTCCGGACCGGGGTGCTGGCCGCCCCGCTGTACCGGGAGCCGGGCAGCGCCGTCGAGTACACCGACCGCGCCGCCGTCCTGCTCGGCTACCTGGTCGAGGACCTCGGCGGTGCGCCGCTGGACGAACTCGCCGCCCGCTGGGCCTGGTTGCCGCTCGGCATGACCGACACCCGGTACGGGCCGCTTGACGCGGCCGAGCTCGAACGGACCGCGCCCACCGAGTACCACGAGCCGATCGGCGCCCACCTGCGCGGCGTCGTGCACGACCCCTCCGCCCGGCTGCTCGGCGGCGTCTCCGGCAACGCCGGCGCCTTCTCCACCGCCCGCGACCTCGGCCGCTTCCTCACCGCCCTGCTCGCCCCGCCGCCCCGACTCCCCTGGGGCGAACCGTGGATCGCCGAATCGCTGCGCGAGCAGACCGGCGGTCTGACCCCCGCCCGCGGCCTGTCCTGGCTGTACGCCGCCGGCACCGAGCCCGCCGAGGGCACCTTCGTCCACTACGGCTTCACCGGCACCGGCATGTGGGTCTCCCGCCGGCTCGGCCGCTGGGCCCTGCTGCTCACCAACCACGTGCACCGCAGCCGGGTCACCCAGCCGCTCACCGACCTGCGCAACGCCTACCGGCAGGCGGTCTTCGGGTAGTACCCGATCGGGTGGATTAGGTACGAACCGCCGCTGCCGCGGCGGTGGTTGCGGCAGAGTGACCGCGACGGACGGCAGCCGGCGGAGGAGGCGCGATGACGGAGACCTGGGCCCTCACCGAGGAGGAGTGGCTCTCCCGGATAGTGCGCGCCTACATCGGGTGCAGCGTGCTGCTCACCGACCGGGGCGGCAAGGTCCTGCTGCTGAAGGCCAGTTACCGCGACCAGTGGCAGTTCCCCGGTGGCGGGATGGACCCGGGCGAGGACCCGGCCGAGTGCGCGGCCCGGGAGCTGCGGGAGGAGACCGGGCTGACCGCCGGCGAGCTCCGGCTGCTGGTGGTGGAGTGGCGGGAGGCGATCCCCGCCCAGGGTGAACACGCCCACCCCGCCGTGCACTTCATGTTCGACGGCGGGACGGTCGAGCCGGGCGCGGTGGTCCGGCTCCAGCCGGAGGAGATCGCCGACCACGGCTACTTCACCCCCGCCCGGGCCGCCGCCGTGCTGCACCCCAGCGCGGCGAGCCGGCTCACCGGGGCCCTGGAGGCCCGGCGGACCGGCACCGCCGCGCTGCTGCACTCGCCGGGGTACGTCGGGTGATCCGGGCAGGTCAGAGCAGGGTGCTCCAGTAGTACCAGAACCGGTTGAGCACCAGCAGCGCGATCACCGCCGCCCACAGCACCGGCAGCGCCCAGTGGTAGCGCGCCGCCTCCCGGACCGCCGTCCCCAGCCGCGGACCGACCGGGATGACGCCGGTGCGCAGGTTGTGCAGCGTGGTGTACCAGAACAGCAGCACCACCGTCGCCCACACCACCATGCAGTACGGGCAGAGCGCGCCGATGTCGTACAGCGCCTGGACGACCAGCCAGTGCACGAACACCACGCCCAGCGCCGTCCCGGCGTTCAGCCCCAGCCAGAACCAGCGCCGGTAGGCGGCCCCGGCCAGCAGCCCCGCGCCGATCGCCGCCAGCGCACCGAACGCGGCCAGGCCGAGCAGCGGGTTCGGGAAACCGAAGACCGAGGCCTGCTCGGTGCGCATCACCGAGCCGCAGCTGATCACCGGATTGATGTTGCAGCTGGGGACGTACGACGGGTTCTCCAGGATGCGGAGCTTGTCGAAGGTCAGGACGGCCGAGGCGGCCAGCCCGACGAGTCCGCCGAGGAACAGCAGGACGGCGAGGGCCCGGCTCGCGCCGATCGGAGCCCGGGCGGCGGCGTCGGGAGCGGGTGGGGAGAGGTGCACGGTGGTCGCGGCGGTCATGACAGCACACTCCGGTGGCTGGCTGGGAGGGGCCGGCCCGGCCGGGAGTTCGGCCGGACCGGTGGTGCCGTGCGGTGCGAGGGGTGGAGCGGGGCTGGGCTGAGCGGGGCCTACTGGAGGCCGGCGGCCTGCTTGACCTGGGCGGTGAACTGCTCCGGAGTCGCCGCGGAGTTGCCCGCGAACACGTTGATCGTCTTGCCGTCCACCTTGACCGTCGGAGTGCCGGTCACCTGGCTGTTGTTGAACGCGTCGGCCACCTTCGCCGCCCACGGCGCGTACGTCCGGTCGGTGACCGCCTTCACGAAGGCGTCCGTCTTCAGCCCGGGCACCTGGCCGGCCAGGTCCAGCAGGTGGTTGACGTCACCGAAGTCGTCGCTGCGCTCGTCCGGCTGGTTGGCGTACAGCACGTCGTGGAAGGCCTTGAACTTGTCCACGCCCTCGTTCAGCGCGGCGCCGGCCGCGGCCAGCGCGGTGCGCGAGCCCTTGCCGCCCAGGTTCTTGTCCAGGAAGGCGGCCAGGTGGAACTCCACCTTGATCTGGCCGTCCTGGGTCAGCGCCTTGACGGTCTGGCCGTTCGCCGCCTCGAAGTGCTTGCAGACCGGGCAGCGGAAGTCCTCGTAGATCTCCATGGTGTGCGGGGCGTCCGCCTTGCCGTAGGTGATCACCGTGCCGTCCGGGCCGGAGGCGTTCGCCGGGACGACCAGCGGGGCGTTCGAGGCCGCGGCGGAGGACTTGTCGTCCTTGCCCGAAGCCGAGTTGATCGCGATCGCGACACCGCCCCCGAGGGCGAGCACGACGACGGCCGACACCGTGACGACGATCCGCTGACGGCGCTTGGCGGCCTGCTCCTCGCGGCGCTGTGCCTCCTGGATCCGCTCGCGGGCGCTGATGCGCTTGGCCTCGCGCTTGCTGGGCTGGTTCTGAGCCATGGGAAGTCAACTCCTGTACGCGGCGCGCGGGTGCGCGCGGGTGGCCGCACGGGGTGCGGCGGGGGTGGGTTTACGCGGGAGTTGTGCGCACTGCCTGCGGACGTGTGCGGACCGGGCTCGGGAGAGCCGGGGGCGCGGGACTTCAGCAGGCAGGCGCGAGGACCGGCGGACCACGCCGGGGAGCCGGGCTCAGCACCACGTCCTCGCGGCGCGGCCGCTCGTGGTCCGACACCGGCAGCGGCACCCGCAGCACCGGACGGACCGGCGCGGGGACCAGCAGGAGGAGCAGTGCCCGCAGCGGGCGGGCCACCGACTGGCGCAGCGCGCACAGCGCCCGGGCCAGGCCCGACAGCGCCGCGTCGCCCAGCCGCAGCCAGGCCGAGGCCGCCAGGGCGATCACCAGGTGCACGAAGAGCAGCATCAGCTGGGTCGTGGCGGGCGCCAACTGCCCGGCGTGGCCGAGCGGGCCGCCCAGCAGCGAGCCGTCCACCGAGCCGCCGCCGCAGACCAGCAGGTTCACCCCGCGCGCGGAGACGTGCTCGGACAGCACCGGCCCACAGCCGGTCTGGCCCAGGTTGAACGTGGTGTTCAGCAGCAGCTCGACCGGCACCATCACGCCGGAGATCTGCAGCATCCGCCGCTCCCCGCCGGCCAGTACGGCCGCGACCAGGAACACGACGACGCTCGCCGTGGCCACCAGCGACAGCGGCAGCGGGCGACCGGTGATGACGACCTGGCCCAACGCGGCCATCGGCACGGCGAGCGCGGTGAACACCGCGGCCCGCAGGGCCCTGGTCGTGTGGGTGGAGGTCAGCACGCTCCGGAGTATGCCATGCCCCTTACGCCGGGCACGAGGGCGCGTACCGGACTCCCTCCGGGTGATGACCCCTCAACCGGTCGCGGGGTCGACAGCCGCCGCCGCGCGACTAGCCTGGAAGGCACTCCCGCTGACCCCGACGAGGGGGTGGACGCTCATGGCGCGGCCCGACACCACGGTCGGACAGGTCCTGCTCGACCGCATCGAGGCCCAGGCGGTCGTGCTGGCCGGGCTGGACGACGCCGTCCGGGCGGACGAGCCCGACGCCGTGCACCGGATGCGGGTCGCCTGCCGGCGGCTGCGCAGCGCCCTGCGGACCTTCCGCCGGCTGCTCGCCCCCGGCGCCACCGACGCCCTGGTCGCCGACCTGCGCTGGCTCGGCGCCGCGCTGGGCCGGGCCCGGGACCGCGAGGTGCTCGCCGAACGGCTGGCCGCCCGGGCCCGCGCGCTGCCGGCCGGGTTCGGGCCGGAGCGGGTCGCGGGCGTGCTGGCGCAGTGGGGCGAGGCGGAGTCCCGCCGGGTGCGGCCCGAGGTGGTGGCCGCCCTCGACAGCCCCCGCCGGCGCTCCCTCACCGCCGGACTGACCGCCCTGCTGGCCGACCCGCCGCTGCGCCCGCGCGCCGCCCGGGCCGCCGCACCCGAGCTGTCCCGGATCGCGGCCCGGGAACAGCACCGTACGGCGGACCGGGTGCGCACCGCCCTCGCCGCCGGGCCCACGGAGCGCGACACGGCTCTGCACGAGGCCCGCAAGGCGGCCAAGCGCGCCCGCTACGCCGGAGAGGCGGCGGCGCCCGCGGTGGGGAGGGCGGCGGAACGTTTCGCCGAGCGGATGAAGGATGTCCAGGAGGTGCTGGGCGAGCACCAGGACGCGGTGGTCGCCGCCGCGGCCCTGGCCGGACAGGCCGCCGAGGACGGCGAGCCGTTCGCCTACGGGGTGCTCTGGGCGGGGCAGCTGGCGGCGGCCGAGGCGGCCCGGCGACGGCTGCCGGAGGTGTGGGCGGGGGCGTCGGGGCGGAAGCTGGCGCGGTTCTAGGCACGGCCGCCGGGCGGCGGTGGCGCGGCGACCCGGCGGTTCGACCGGGCGCGCCACCCGATCACCGGCCGGCCGGCGCGCCCGGTTCGGGGTGGGGCTCGGGCTCGGGCCTGGGGTCGAGCCCGGCCGAGCGTGCCGCCTCGCGCAGCAGGCCGCGGAGCATCGGGGTGGTCAGCCGGCCGGTGTTCGTGTTGCGCGGGCTCACGTGGTAGCAGCCGTAGAGGCGCAGGTCGGGGCCGCCGTCGCGGGCCGGGAGGGTGACCCGGGCGGCGTGGCCGAAGGCCGGGCGGGGGCGCGGGACGCTCCAGCCGGCGTCGGCGATCACCGGGAGCATCGCCTGCCAGGCGAAGCCGCCGAGTGCGACGACGGTCCGTACGGTCGGCCGCAGCAACTGGAGCTCGCGGGTGATCCAGGGGCGGCAGGTGTCGCGCTCGGCGGTGCTGGGCTTGTTGTCGGGCGGGGCGCAGCGGACCGGGTCGGTGATCCGGACGCCGTACAGCTCCAGGCCGTCGCCGTGCCGGACGGACTCGGCGCGGTTGGTGAGCCCGAGGTCGTGGAGGGCGGCGTAGAGGAGGTCGCCGGAGGGGTCGCCGGTGAAGATCCGGCCGGTGCGGTTGGCGCCGTGGGCGGCGGGGGCCAGGCCGACCAGGACGAGCGGGGCGTCGGGCGGTCCGAAGCCGGGGATCGGGCGGGCCCAGTAGTCCCAGTCCTGGTAGGCGCGGCGCTTGGTGCGGGCGGTCTCCTCGCGCCAGGCGACCAGGCGGGGGCAGGCCTGGCAGTGGGTGACGACGCGGTCGAGGGCGGTGAGCCCGGCGGCGCGGGCCGCGGCCTCCGCGGGGTGCCGGGGGTGACCGGGGTCGTCGGCGGGGGCCAGCTGCATGGCCCCGATCCTAGGGCGTCTCCGGCGTCCGACCCGCCGGATTCCGGGCAGGCGTAGCGTTGAAGGAGTTGCTCCGGTGGCCCCCGGCCCGGCCGGGCCGGCGGCGGCCGGACCTGCCGGTGTGCGCGGAGGCCGCGAGGAGGCCGCGATGATCGTCGATGCGGTGCTGGGGGCGCTCGGGGGGCTGGCCGGGCTGGGGGCGCTCTGGGCGGGGCTGAGCATCCGGGTGGTGCAGCAGTTCCAGAAGGGCGTGGTGTTCCGTTTCGGGAAGGTGCGCCGGGAGGTCCGGGAGCCGGGGCTGGTCGCGCTGATGCCGATCGCGGACCGGATGCGCCGGGTGAACGTGCAGATCGTGACGATGCCGATCCCGGCCCAGGAGGGCATCACCCGCGACAACGTGACCGTGCGGGTGGACGCGGTGGTCTACTACCGGGTCGAGGACCCGGTGAAGGCGACCGTCAACGTGCAGGACTACAACTTCGCGATCTCCCAGGTCGCGCAGACCTCGCTGCGCTCGATCATCGGCAAGAGCGAGCTGGACGACCTGCTGGCCAACCGCGAACCGATCAACCAGGGGCTGGAGTTGATGATCGACAGCCCGGCGCTGGGCTGGGGCATCCAGATCGACCGGGTGGAGATCAAGGACGTCGCCCTGCCGGAGTCGATGAAGCGCTCGATCGCGCGGCAGGCGGAGGCCGAGCGGGAGCGGCGGGCGCGGATCATCACGGCGGACGGCGAGTACCAGGCCTCGGAGCGGCTGTCGGAGGCCGCCGCGGTGATGAGCGCGACCCCGGCGGCGCTGCAACTCCGTTTGCTGCAGACCGTGGTGGAGGTGGCGGCGGAGAAGAACTCGACGTTGGTGCTGCCGTTCCCGGTGGAGCTGCTGCGGTTCCTGGACAGCGCCACCGAGTCCCAGCAGCGGGACCTGCTAGCGGCCGCCGCGGTGGCCGCGGCCGCGAAGTCGGCGGAGCAGGCGGTGGAGCGCGGCGAGGTGCCCGACCACGAGGTCGCCCGGGAGGTCCCCAAGCACGAACTCCCTCCGCTGGACGATGTGTTGACCAGGTCGCCACTGGAAGGCGCGGAGCGCGGGGGCGAGTCGGCGGCGCCGGACGGAGAGCCGGGGGCGGCGGAGCGCGGCGGGCCCGCGGAGGTGGCCTGAGCGGTGCCCGGTGGCGTCGGCCACCGGGCCGGACCAGGATGGACGAGGGGGCGGAAAGCCAGGTCAGGAGGCGGATCATGACCAGAGCCGGCGACATCATGCACCCCGGGGCGGAGTGCGTCCGCGAGCACGAGACGCTCGCCGCCGCCGCCCGGATCATGCGGGAACGGGACGTGGGCGCGCTGCCCATCTGCGGGGAGAAGGACAGGCTGCTGGGAATCGTGACCGACCGTGACATCGTGCTGCGCTGCGTCGCCGAGGGCCGCGATCCGGACACGGTGACGGCGGGCGAACTGGCCCAGGGCCGGCCGATGACGGTCGAGGTGGACGAGGACTGCGAGCAGGTGCTACGGGTCATGGAGCAGTACCAGGTCCGCCGCCTGCCGGTGATCAACCACCCGGAGCACAAGCTGGTCGGCATGATCAGCGAGGCCGACATCGCGCGCGGGATGCCGCAGTCCCGGGTCGCGGAGTTCGTGTCGGCGGTCTGTGCGGAGGAGGCGCCGAAGAAGGAGGCCCTGCGGGGCTGAGCCGGTCTGCCGAACCCTCGCGCGGTAACTTTGGTTGTCGAATCGGATATCGGTAACTATGGTTGTCGTCATGACTGCCGTGGAGATCACCCCCGAGGAGCGGGCCCGACTGGCCGAGGCCCTCCTCGGCGCACTCGACCCGCTCGCCGTCGCCGTACGGTCCCGGGCGACCGGGCTGCCCGAGGGGCGGATGTGGCACGGTGAGCCGGCCGAGGTCGCGCTCTCCGTGCTGTCCGCCTGGAAGCTGCTGGACGCCGAGGTCCGGCGGCTCACCGCCGTCGCGGCCGCCACCGCCGGCTCCTACGGCGCCAGCTACGAACAGCTGGGCGCCGCCTGGGGCATCACCCGGCAGGGCGCCCGGAAGAAGTGGCCGGAGGCCGTCGGTCGCCCGGCGGCCCGGCCGGGTTCGCTCGAACTGTTCGGCGGTAGCGCCGAGTTGGTCCAGGACGAGGCGGCCGGCGGCTGGTGCTGGACGGCCGTCGGCGCCGACGGCAGCACCGGCGAGGCGGCCGCCGGTCACCCGACCCGCGAGGAGGCCGCAGCGCACGCCGGGGCCTTCCTCGCGGGGCACGCCTAGGCCCTGTCCGGCAGCTCCCGGGCGATCAGCTCCGCCAGGTGCAAAGCGCGTCGGCCGTCGGCGAGTTGGGCGATCTGGGTGCGGCAGCTGAAGCCGTCCGCCAGGACCACGGTGTCCGGTCCGGCGGCCCGGACCTCGGGGAGCAGCACCCGTTCGGCGATCGCCTCGGACACTTCGAAGTGCCCCTTCTCGAAGCCGAAGTTGCCCGCCAGTCCGCAGCAGCCGGAGTCCAGTACCCGGTTGTGCAGGCCCAGGCGCGCCTCGACCCGGCGGTCCGCGGCGCTGCCGAGGACGGCGTGCTGGTGGCAGTGGGTCTGGGTGACGGCGTCCCGCCCGATCCGGGGGAGCGGGGCGTCCGGGGCGTACTCGTCGATGAACTCGGCGAAGGTGCGGGTCCGTTCGGCGAGCGGGCGGCCGTCCGGGCCGAGCAGTCGGGGCAGGTCCTCGCGCAGGGTGGCGGTGCAGCTGGGGTCCAGGCCGACCACGGGGGTGTCGGCCGGCAGCCCGGTGGCCGCCAGGGCGCCCAGGCTGCGGCGCAAGACCTTGCGGGCGGCGCCGAGTTGGCCGGTGGAGTACCAGGTGAGCCCGCAGCACACCGGTCCGTCCGGCAGCCGGACGTCGAAGCCCAGGTGCTCCAGGACCTCGACGGCCGAGCGCAGCACGTCCGGCTGGAGGTGGTTCGAGAAGGTGTCCGGCCACAGCAGTACCGGCCGGGCGCCCGCCGGGACCGGGCGCTCCCGCCGCCGGTACCAGCGGGTGAAGGTCTCGGGCGGGAAGACCGGCAGCACCCGGCGCCGGTCGATCCCGCCGAGCCGCTTGAGCAGGGCGCCGGCCGGCGAGCGGACCAGGGAGTTGGCCGCGCCGGGCGCCCGCGCGACGGCCCGCAGCCAGAGCGGCAGCCGGCCCATCGAGTAGTGCGCGAGCGGGCGCGGCCGGTGCCGGTAGTGCTGGTACAGGAACTCGGTCCGGTAGGTCGCCATGTCGACGTGCACCGGGCAGTCGCTCGCGCAGCCCTTGCAGCCCAGGCAGAGGTCCAGGGCCTCCCGCACCTCCGCCGAGCGCCAGCCGTCCGGGACGGCTCCCCCGGCCTGGCCGGGAGCCGCCGCCAGGCCGCGCAGCATCTCGGCGAGCAGCCGGGCCCGGCCGCGGGTGGAGTGCCGCTCCTCGCCGGTGGCCATGTAGCTGGGGCACATCACCCCGGTGGTCGGGTCCACGCACTTGGCGACGCCCACGCAGCGGTGCACCGCCCTGGTCAGGCTGCCGCCGTCCTGCTCGTACGGCAGCGCCAGCGGCAGCTCGCGGCGCGGGGCGGTGACGAAGCGGAGGTCGGCGTCGAGCGGGCGGGGGTCCACCACCGCGCCCGGGTTGAGCAGGTTCCCGGGATCCCAGATCCGCTTGAACTCGCCGAACAGGCCGATCACTTCGGGCGGGTACATGCGCGGCAGCAGTTCGCCGCGGGCCTGCCCGTCGCCGTGCTCGCCGGAGAGCGAACCGCCGTACGAGACCACCAGGTCGGCCGCCTGCTCCAGGAACTCCCGGAAGACCAGGACTCCTTGGGGCTCGCCGAGCGGGAAGTCGATCCGCAGGTGGACGCAGCCGTCGCCGAAGTGCCCGTACGGCACGCCGCGCAGGCCGTTGCGGCGCAGCAGGGCACGCAGGTCCCGCAGGTAGTCGCCGAGCCGCTCGGGCGGGACGGCGGAGTCCTCCCAGCCGGGCCAGGCCTCGCCGCCTCCCGGCAGCCGGGTGACGATCCCGGCGCCGGCCTCCCGGACGGCCCACAGCTGCCGCTGCTCGACCGGGTCGGTGACCAGGGAGACGGCGGCGGAGCGTTCCCGGCGCACCGCGTCGGCGAGTCGGCGGGCCGTCTGGTAGGCCTCCAGGGCGGTGGCGCCGCCGGTCTCCAGGAACAGCCAGCACTCGCCCGCGGGCAGCCGGTCCAGGGCGGGCGGGCGCGGGCCGGCGGCGAGCAGGGCGGCGATCAGGTCGGCGGCCATGCCCTCGGCGGTCAGCGGGCCGTACTCCAGCAGGGCGGGGACGGCGTCGGCGGCGGCGCCCTCGTCGGGGTAGCCGGCGACCACCAGGGCGCGGGCGGGCGGGTCCTCGACGAGCCGGATGGTGGCGCCGAGCAGCAGTGCGCAGCTGCCCTCGGTGCCGGTCAGCGCCCGGGCCAGGTCGTGGCCGTGCTCGGGCAGGAGCGCGTCCAGCGGGTAGCCGGAGGTGCGGCGGGGCAGCCGGGGCAGGCCCTGCCGGATGGTGGCCAGGTTGCGGTCGGTGAACTCCTGGAGCCGGGTGTGCAGTTGGCCGACCCGCCCGGGCAGCGCGCGGAGCGCGGCCCGGTCGTCCGGGGTGAGCCGGCCGCCGACGGTGAGTTCGGTGCCGTCCGAGAGCAGCAGTTCCAGCCGTTCGACGTTGTCGGCGGTGCGGCCCCAGGCGAGCGAGTGGGAGCCGCAGGAGTCGTTGCCGATCATGCCGCCCAGGGTGCAGCGGCTGTGCGTGGACGGGTCGGGTCCGAAGCGCAGCCCGTACGGCCGGGCGGCGCGCTGGAGGTCGTCCAGCACGGTGCCGGGCTGGACGCGGGCGGTGCGGGCCGCGGGGTCGATCTCCAGCACCGAGCCGAGGTGGCGGCGGAAGTCCAGCACCACCGCGCCCGGGCCGATCGCCTGCCCGCCGATGCTGGTGCCGGCGCCGCGGGCCACCACCGGCACCCGGTACCCGCGGCACAGCGCCAGCGCGGTGCGCACGTCGTCCAGGTCGGCGGGCTTGACCACCCCGAGCGGCAACTGCCGGTAGTTGGAGGCGTCGTGGCCGTAGACCGTGCGCTCGGCGGCGCCGAAGCGCACCTCCCCGCGCAGCACGGCGGCCAGCTCACGGGCCAGTTCGGCCCCGGGCGCGGCGGACGGACGGCTCACCAGGGCCTCCCAGGAAGTGGACTCCGCCGATGATCGCAGCCCCGCCCGCGTCCGGGAACGGGCACGGCGCCCGGCTCACCCGGCTGGGGGCTACTTCCGGCCGGTGAGGGTGCCGCGCGCGATGTGGGAGAGCTTGGCGACCTCGAAGGCCGGGTAGGCGCCGCCGGCCAGCAGGGAGAACTTGATGCCCTCGCGGCCGCCGGGCCTGCGGTGGCCGGGCGGCAGGAAGCGCCGGTGGTGCTCGGCGGCGCGGTGGAAGAACTGGGGGCGTTCGGCGCGGGTGACGCAGCCGGCGAGGTCGAAGACGAAGAGGTAGTGCCGGATCATCCGGACGAACAGGGCGTCCCGGACCGCGTACAGGTGGGGCTGGTCCTCCAGCAGGGCGAAGCTGCGCTCGTACTGGTCGAAGAGGTCGAAGACGCTGCTGCCCGGGCCGCCGGCGGGGTGGACGGTCTCCCGGCGGCGCAGCTGGACGCACTCGCGGGGCAGGACGGCGGCCTTGCGGGCGCCGAGCAGCGCGGCGTGCACGACCGGGATCTCCTCGTAGCGGCCGTCGGGGAAGGCCAGCGCGAGCTCCTCCCAGTGGCCGCGGCGGATCAGCCGGTCCCAGACCAGCGGGGGCGCGCCGAGGAGTTCGGGCCGGTCGAAGGGGGCGAACGGCTCGGGGCCGGCCTCGGCGAGCAGGGCCTCGGCGCCGCCCGGCCAGTCCCGGCCGTTGTGGCGGCGGGAGTGGCCGAACAGCAGCACGTCGACCGGGCCGGTCTCCCGGAGCCGGTCGGCGAGCGTCCGGAGGGCGTCCGGGGGGAGCAGGTGGTCGGCGTCGAGGAACAGCAGGTGCTCGCCGGAGGCCCGCGCCGCACCCGCGTTCCGGCTCACCCCGACCCCGACGGCCGCGTTCAGGCGCAGCACCGACACCCGGGGGTGCCGTGCGGCGTAGGTGTCGGCGAGCTCTCCCGCGGTCTCGGGGGAGCGGTCGGCGACCACGATGACCTCGACGTCCGTCAGGGACTGGGCGAGCAGCGAGTCCAGGCAGTCGGCGAGCTGTCCGTGCTGGTCGTAGGCGGGGAGCACGACGCTGATCAGGGGTGAGGGCATGACGCCGGAGCGTAAGAGGGAGCGCGAAAGGTGGCAAAGCGCTGACCGTACGTATTTCCGAGCAATTAGCAGCAAATCGTACGAGCGTGCGCCATATCTTCACTCCGCCTGCTGGGCGTGCACACGCCGACCGGGACGTGCGCCGGGCCCGTGACGCGGAGTGCGTCACGGGCCCGGGGCGGGTGCGGGGGAGGCCGGAGCCGGGTCGGCTCAGTACCAGTGGTGGGACTGCCAGAACGCCCAGGCGCCGCAGGGGCTGCCGTAGCGGGAGTTCATGTAGTCCAGGCCCCACTTGATCTGGGTGGCCGGGTTGGTCTTCCAGTCCGAGCCGGCGGAGGCCATCTTGGAGCCGGGCAGCGCCTGGACCAGGCCGTAGGCGCCGGAGGAGGCGTTGACGGCCAGCGGGTTCCAGCTGCTCTCGCGGGCCACGATGTTGCTGAAGCACTGCAGCTGGCCGGCCGGCACGATCTGCGCGGCGATCTGCTGCGGGGTGCCGGTGGGGGCGGCGGCGAGGGCCTGGCGCTGCTGGGAGCGGGAGGCGGCGGCGTCGGCCTGGGCCTTGGCGTCCGCCTGGGCCTTCGCCTCGGCCTGCGCCTTCGCCTGGGCGTCGGCCTGGGCGGCGGCGTCCGCCTCGGCCTTGGCCTGGGCGTCCTGGGCGTCCCGGGCGGCCTGCTCGGCGGCGGCAGCGCTGTCGGCCTGCACCTGGTCCGCCACCGGCTTGTCGTCCACGGTGACGGCGGCCACCGGGGCGGCGGCCTCGGCGGAGGTCGCGGCCTGCGGGATGGCGAGTGCGGCGGTGGCGGCGCTCGCGACCACGAGGGTGGCGACGCCGGTGATCAGGGAGTTGCGGCGGGCATGGCTGAGCTGCATGGAGCGGTCGATCCTCTTCCGTCGGGGCCGTGCCGGGGGTACCGGGCGCGGGGCATCGCACGGGCTCCGGGTGAGCGGGGCCCGCGCGGCCGTCCGGGACGGCGGTGGCGCCCCGGCCGGGGGCGGCGGGGCGGGCGGGCTGCGCACGGCGGACGGGACCGGCCGGCGCTGCCTGGCGACGGGCCATTCTTGGCAGGGCCGGGGACCGCTGGCAAAGGCGCTCGCTACTACCCCGGGTAGTGGCTCCGGGGGGTTCACGGCCGGGTCGGCCGATGACTTTGGTGGCGTTTGTCCGCTTTTGCCATCCGCGGGTCACGGGTCGGCCGCACCGGCGGACGATGGGGCCGGGAGGCTCGACGGCCTGGGTTCTTCAGGGCGGGCCCGGTGTCGGGTCCGGTGGCCGGGTGGCGGCGGCGGGCGCCGCGGTGCGGGGTCGCCGGCCCTGACAACTATCCGGGGCAGTAGAAGCGAAACCCCCTGTGGGCGGGCTCACACGCCGGCGGTGCCGAGGTCGACGCAGCGTGACGATCCGGTGGCGGCCCGGCGGCGGCCGGGAACGGCACCGGGCCCGGGAGCCTCCGCAACGGCTCCCGGGCCCGGTGTTCCGGCGCGGTTCGGACGGGTCAGGAGCCCGCCGTCACCGCCGCCCGCCGCCGTCGGCCCACCACGGCCGAGGCGCCGAGCACGATCGCCGCGGCGACCAGCGACAGGTACATCTGCTTGCGGCCGTCGGCGTCGGTGAACATGTACACCACGACGAAGCCGATCATGCCGATGGCCACCCAGGTGAGATAGGGGTACAGCCACATCCGGACGGTGTGCCGCTCGGGCATCTCCCGCTCGATGATCTTGCGCATCCGCAGCTGGGTGGCGCAGATGACCAGCCAGACGAAGAGCGCGATCGCACCGGAGGAGTTCAGCAGGAAGGCGAACACGGTGTCCGGCGAGGTGTAGTTGAAGAAGACGGCGACGAAGCCGAAGACCACCGAGGAGAGGATGGCCACCCGCGGCACGCCGCGGCTGGTCACGGTCGCGAAGGCCTTCGGGGCGTCGCCGCGCTGGCCGAGCGAGAAGGCCATCCGGGAGGCGGTGTACATCCCGGAGTTGAGGCAGGAGAGTACCGCCGTCAGCACGATCACGTCCATCACCTGGCCGGCGTGCGGGATGCCCACGTGGTCCAGCACCGCCACGTACGGGCTGGCCTTGACGTCCGCGGAGTCCCACGGCAGCAGGGTGACCACCAGCAGGATCGAGCCCAGGTAGAAGATCCCGATCCGCCAGATCACGCTGTTGGTGGCCTTGCTGACCGCCTTCTCCGGGTCCTCCGACTCGCCGGCCGCCAGGGTGACGATCTCGCTGCCCATGAAGGCGAAGACCACCGTGAGCATCCCGGTGAACACCGCGCCCACGCCGTGCGGCAGGAAGCCGCCGTGGCCGGTCAGGTTGCTGGCGCCGACCGCGTGGGTGCCCGGCAGCAGGCCGAACGCGGCCAGGGTGCCGATCACCAGGAAGGCCGCGATCGCGACCACCTTGATCCCGGCGAACCAGAACTCGAACTCGCCGTAGGAGGCGACCGAGAACAGGTTGGTGGCGGTCAGCACCCCCATCACGATCAGCGCCCAGCCCCACTGGGGCACGCCCGGCACCCAGTTGTTGAGGATCTTGGCCCCGGCGGTCGCCTCGACCGCGAGCACCACGACCCAGAAGAACCAGTACAGCCAGCCGATGGTGAACCCGGCCCAGCGGCCCAGCGCGCGGTCCGCGTACGCCGAGAAGGAGCCGCTCTGCGGGTCGGCCGCCGCCATCTCGCCGAGCATCCGCATCACCAGCACCACCAGCACGCCGGCCAGGGTGTAGGAGAGCAGGATGCCGGGGCCGGTGGTCGCGATGCCCGCGCCGGAGCCGACGAACAGGCCGGCGCCGATCACCCCGCCGATGGCGATCATCGACAGGTGGCGGTTCTTGAGCCCGGCCTTCAGGTGGCCGTCGCCACCGTGTCCGACCGGGCCGAGCTGGTGGGGGACCCGGGTGGAGTCCGCCGCCTGCTTGGTGGTGTCCGCACTCATGGAGGGTGTCCTCTGCTTTCCAGCGCGGCATCGCCCCCGGCTCGTCGCGCCGGAGGGTGGGGGACAGACCCGCGCATTGCGGTGCAACCTAACTTCTCCGCTCGGGTATCGGAACAGGCCCTCCGTAACTGTTCGCTCACCGGACGCAAAAGCCCAGCTCAGGACGGGTGAAATGGTGGCGGAAAAGGCTCAAATCTGACGCACCGTCAGGCTGGCGGGAACCCGCCAGGCACCCCCGCGGCCGACCGGCCGCGGCCCGTCGGCCGCCCGGCGCCGGGCGCTGTGGCCGATCCCGGCGAACGCGCGCACAGTGGGAACCATGCAGACCACCTGGAAGGGGACGATCAGCTTCGGCCTGGTCAGCATCCCCGTCCACCTCTACTCCGCGACCCAGGAGCACGACGTCCCGCTGCACCAGGTGCACGCCAAGGACGGCGGACGGGTGCGGATGAAGCGGTACTGCGAGCGGGAGGAGAAGGAGGTCCCGTACGCGGAGATCGCCAAGGGCTACGAGTCCCCCGACGGCCGCACGGTCACGCTCAGCGACGAGGACCTGGCGGACCTGCCGCTGCCCAGCAAGAAGATCATCGACGTGCTGGCCTTCGTGGACGCGGCCGAGATCGACCCGCTGATGTTCTCCAAGGCCTACTACGTGGGCGTCGCCGACAAGGCGGCCGCCAAGCCGTACGCCCTGCTGCGCGACGCGCTGGTGGAGTCCGGGCGGATCGCCGTCACCAAGATCGCGCTGCGCACCCGGGAGTCGCCCGCCGTGCTGCGGGTGCACGACGGGGTCCTGGTGCTCCAGACCTGCATCTGGCCCGACGAGGTCCGCCCGGCGGCCGGGATCGCGCCCGAGGAGGACGTCACGGTGCGGCCGCAGGAGCTCCGGATGGCCCGCTCGCTGATGGACACCCTCTCCGAGGACTTCGACCTCTCCCAACTGCACGACGACTACCAGCAGGCGCTCCAACAGGTGATCACCGCCCGGCTGGAGGGCGTCGAACTCCCGCACGAGGAGGAGGCCGACGCGGCCCCGGACAACGTGATCGACCTGATGGAGGCGCTGCGCAGCAGCCTCAAGCAGGCCAAGGGCGGGCGGGCGCCGGCCGCCGGGGCGCCGGCGGCGGAGGACGGCGAGCCCGCTCCGCGCAAGCGCGCCGCGACGAAGAAGGCCCCCGCCGCGACGAAGAAGGCCCCCGCCGCGACCAAGAAGGCCCCCGCCGCGGCGGCCGGGAAGGCCGCCCCCGCGAAGAAGACCAGCACCCGTAAGTCCACGGCCCCGCGCAAGGCCTCCTGACCGCGCGGGCCGGGGAGTCCAGCCCCCGACGACCGCAGGAGATCCCGATGGACCTGCTCACCTACAAGGAGCTCGACAACGGCCCCGACGCCCCGAAGAACCCCGGCTGGGGCTACCGGGCCTGGCACTGGCTGCTCAGCCTCAGCCCCACCGTGGTGACCTTCATGGTCGCGCTCTCGATCGGCCTGCTGATGGTCGAGGTCCAGACGGAGTGGGACCCGATGATCGGGCTGATGGCCTTCTTCTGGCTGCTGACCTTCATCGCGCTGGTCGGTGTGGTCGCCCGCTGGGCGACGCCCGGCCGGGGAAAGCACCGGATGGCGTCCCCCTCCTGACGGCCGGCCGGGCGCGCACGGCTCCGGGCGGGCTCAGCCGATCCACACCGTGGTGACGTTGCAGAACTCCCGGATCCCCTGCCCGGAGAGCTCCCGCCCGAAGCCCGAGCGCTTGACCCCGCCGAAGGGCAGCGCCGGGTGGGAGGCGGTCATGCCGTTGAAGAACACCCCGCCGGCCTGGATGTCCCGGACGAACCGCTCCTGCTCGTCCTGGTCGGTCGTCCAGACGTTGGAGCTGAGCCCGAACGGGGTGTCGTTGGCGAGCGCCACCGCCTCGTCCAGGTCGGCGACCCGGTAGACGGTGGCGACCGGGCCGAAGGTCTCCTCCTGGTGGATCCGCATCGCCGGGGTGATGCCGGTCAGCACGGTCGGCTCGTAGAAGTAGCCGGTGTCCCAGCCCATCGGGCGGTTGCCGCCGCACTCCACCCGGGCGCCGTGGGCGCGGGCGTCCTCCACCAGTTCCTCCAGGTCGTCCCGGCCCTGGCGACTGGCCAGCGGGCCGACGTCGGTGCCCTCGTCCATCGGGTCGCCGATCCGCAGGGCGCGCATCGCCTCGGTGAAGCCGGCGGTGAAGCGGTCGTAGACGTCGGTGTGCACGATGAAGCGCTTGGCGGCGATGCAGGACTGGCCGTTGTTCTGCACCCGGGCCCGGACGGCGGTGGCCACCGCGGCCGCCAGGTCGGCGCTCGGCAGGACCACGAACGGGTCGCTGCCGCCCAGTTCCAGCACCGCCTTCTTCACCTCGTCGGCGGCGGCCGCCGCGACCGCCCGCCCGGCCGGCTCGCTGCCGGTCAGGGTGACGGCGGCGACCCGGCGGTCCCGGACCACGCCCTCGACCGCGCCCGAGCCGATCAGCAGGGTCTGGAAGCAGCCCTCCGGGAACCCCGCCCGCTGGAACAGCTCCTCGATTGCGAGCGCGGTGCGCGGCACGTTGGAGGCGTGCTTGAGCAGGCCCGTGTTGCCCGCCATCAGGGCCGGTGCGGCGAACCGGATCACCTGCCAGAACGGGAAGTTCCACGGCATCACGGCGAGCACCGGTCCGAGCGGGCGGTAGCGGACGTACGCCCGGGCGGCCCCGCTGTCGGCCACGTCGGCCGGAGCGGGGTGCTCGTCGGCGAGCAGTGCCTCGGCGTGGTCGGCGTACCAGCGCATCGCCTTGGCGCACTTGGCGGCCTCGGCGCGGGCGGCGGCGAGCGGCTTGCCCATCTCCTCGGTCATCGTGCGGGCGACCGGCTCCTGCTCCCGGTCCAGCAGGTCGGCGGCCCGGTGCATCAGCTCGGCGCGGGCGGCGAAGGGGGTGCTGCGGTAGCCGTGGAAGGCGGCCTCGGCGCGGGCCAGCCGCCGCTCGATCCCGGCCGCGTCGAGCGGTTCGAAGGTCTGGACGGTCTCGCCGGTCGCGGGGTTGACGCTGGCGATGGGCATGCGGGGCTCCCAGGGAGGATTGCGGGGTCCGGTGCGTCTGCCCTCCCACCCTCCCCGACGCCCCGCCCCCGGGCGCACCACCGTCGCCC
>NZ_JBFBGS010000016.1:0-98135 GCF_040684795.1 Kitasatospora sp. NPDC089797
GGGGGGGCGGCGTGCGCCCCACTTTATGGGGGGTTTGGTGGGGTTCACTTCCGCCCCGGGCCGGGGGGGGGGGGGCGGGCCCCCGGCGGGGGGGGCCCCCCGTCCGGTGTCGGACCCGTGTACGGGCGCCGGGTTCAGCGTCGGCCGACCGGCTCCGGCGACATCGTGGCGCCGACGATCGGCGCCGGGCCCTCGGCCGGTCCGCTGTCGCCGTGACCGGGCCACCACGCGCGGTGGCCGAGCAGGGCGGTGACGGACGGGGTGAAGAACATCGCCATCACGAAGGCCGCCAGCACGATGCCGAAGGCCAGCGAGAAGCCCAGCTCCATGAAGAGCACGTTGCCCGCGAACATGAAGGTCGCGAACGACGCCGCCAGGATGAAGCCGGCCGCCGCGACGGTCGGCCCGCCGTGCTTGACCGCCTCGCGGGCCGCCTCGCGCGGGCTGCGGCCCGAACGGGCCTCCTCCCGGAGGCGGGCGATGATCAGGATGTTGTAGTCCGTGCCGATCGCGACCACGAACAGGTAGATGAAGATCGGCAGCATGAACATCAGGCCCGGCTCGCCCTTGATGTTCTGGAACAGCAGGGTGGTGGCGCCGAGGGTGCCGCCGAAGCCCAGGCCCACCGAGGCCATCAGGTACCAGGGGGCGACCACGCTGCGCAGCTGCAGGCCCAGGATGATCATGATGAGCAGGGCTGCGATCGGGAAGACCAGCGTGTAGTCGTGCACCATCGCGGTGTTGATGTCCTTGTACACCGAGGTGATGCCGCCGACCAGGGCCTTGGTGTCGGCCGGGGCCGCCGAGTGGGCGGTGTCGCGGACCTTCCCGACGGTGTCGATGGCCTGGTTGGAGGCCGGGGCGTCCTTGAGCAGCACCGTGTAGTCGGCGGTCGCACCGTCGGCGCTGACGGTCTTGGCGCCGGCGGTCGGCGTGACGACCGTGGCGACCCCGGCGACGCCTTGGAGCTGCTCGCCGAAGGCCTTGATCGCACTGTCGCTGAGCTTGGCACCGTTGGTGGAGGTCAGGTAGACGTGGCTCGGGTCGGCGGCGCCGGCCGAGAACGCCGTCATCAGCTTGTCCTGGACGACCATCGACTCCTTGCCCTTGGGCATCGAGCTGCCCGCCAGGTCGTAGGTGCCGTTGTAGTTGATGCCGGCCAGGGCCAGCACGACCAGGATGCCGCCGGAGACCAGGGCCACCAGGCCGGGCTTCTTGCCGGTCATCCGGCCGAGCGCGGCGAAGCGGGCGTTCTGCGGCTCCTGCATCCACTTCTTGCCGGGCCAGAACACGGCCTTCGACGGGATCACCGCGAGCACCGCCGGGGCCAGGGTCAGCGAGACCAGGGCGGTCGCGATGACCGCGATGGCCAGCGCCGGGCCCAGCGCGGTGAACATGCCGAGGCT
The DNA here is from genome assembly GCF_040684795.1 of Kitasatospora sp. NPDC089797. Taxonomy (NCBI): domain Bacteria; kingdom Bacillati; phylum Actinomycetota; class Actinomycetes; order Kitasatosporales; family Streptomycetaceae; genus Kitasatospora; species Kitasatospora sp. NPDC089797. The sequence goes on from NZ_JBFBGS010000016.1 coordinate 1,407, forward strand.
GGACAGGATCAGCACCGCGAAGGCGACGGCGACGGCACCGGCGGCGGAGGCGATCGCCTCGCCGACCCGGCCGACCGCGTTGGCCACCGCGGTCTTGCGGTCCTCTCCCAGACGCAACCGCTCGCGGTAGCGGAAGGCGAGGAAGAGGAAGTAGTCGGTGCCCACACCGAGGACCACGATGATCAGGATCGCCGAGGTCATCGGGGAGGACTTCAGGTCGAACATGTCGATCGCGCGGGCGATCAGGCCGTTGGACACCGGCATCGCGACGGCCAGGGCGAGGATGACCGGCAGGATGCCGGCCAGGATGCTGCGGAAGATGATGCCGACGATCAGGATGACGAGCAGCAGGCTGCCGAACATCACGATGGCGTCGGTGGCACCGGAGGCGTCCTGCTGGTCCAGGCTGCTGGCGGCCTGGCCGCCGACCTGGAACTTCAGCCCGGTGCCGTCGGCGAGGCTCGTGCCCTCACTGCGCAGCTTCTTCGCCGCGTCCGTGTACTCCGGGCTCTGCATCTTGGCCTTGTCGATGGCGACCATGGACAGCGCGTACTTGCCGTCCTTGGACTTCGACGCCTTGGGGTCGACCGGGAGGATCTTCTCGACCGCGGGGATGTGCGCGGCGGTCAGACCGTTGACGACCTTGTCCATCGAGGCCTGGTCCGCGTCGGTGAGCGCCTGGCCGTCGTTGCGCTCGAAGAGCAGCAGCGCGGCCGGGGTGAAGCTGGACGGGAATGCCTGCTCCTGGAGCTGCGCCGCCTGGATGGACTCGTAGTGCTTGGGCAGGAAGGCGGATTCGTCCGTCTGCGAGGTGACCTTGGGCGCCGACGCGACGATGGCGATCATCGCGACGACCCACGCCGCGATCACCCACCAGGCGCGACGGACGACGAAGTGTCCTAGTCGGTGGAACATGCTCGAATGCCTCCTGGGCATGGTTCACCGCAGCCCTTGGGGGACGGGACGCCGGGCGACGGCAGGACCGGCCGGGCCGCGCGCGCTGGCGCTCCCTAGCCGGTCGGCAGGTAAGTGGGACTGGGCGTCATCCTACGAGTACCTGCTTGCCGTGCGGCAAGGAGCCCCCGTGTTCCAACCCCCGTGCGGGACCGGCCCGAACCGGCCCCGCCCCAGTGTCTCGTGCCCGTGGTGCGTTTGACCTCGTGCTCCGGGTGGAGACATCTCCCCCTCAGGGTGGAGCCCGTCCCCTACCCCCGGGGAGGAGACCTCAGGGTCCCGGGATCAGGGGTGCCCGACCCCGCCCGCGCGCCGGGCACCGAGCGTGCCCGCCCGTACCCGCTCCGCTCCGCTCCGGCGCGCCCGCGCGCCCGCTCACCTGCGGGGCCGGGCGCCCGTCCGGCCCGCCGTGCGTCATGATGATCACCGTCCGGAATCCTCCGGACGGACGGATGAACGGCGGCGGAACGGAGCCCAGCCATGATCCCCTTCGACGAGGACCGCGCCCGGCTGCTGCTCACCGAGGCCTGCGCCGCCGCCGGACTGCCCGACCCGCTCGGGGCCCGGCTGCTCGCGCTCGGCGAGAACGCCGTCTTCGACCTCGTCGACCCGGCCGTGGTCGCCAAGGTCGGCCGCGCCCCCGAACTGCGCGACCGGGCCCGCCGCGAGCTGGCCGTCGCGCACTGGCTGGCCGACCAGGGCCTCCCGGTGGTCCGCCCGTACGAGGCGCCGACGCCCGAGCCCCAGCTCGCCCACGGGCACCCGGTCACCTTCTGGCACCGGCTCGCCCCCGCCGTCCGCCCCGCCCGCCCGGCCGACCTCGCCCCGCTGCTGCTCGCCCTGCACGCGCTGCCGCTGCCGCCCTTCCCGGTCGGCCGGCGCGACCTGCTGGCGCCGGTCGAGCGCTGGCTCGCCTCCGCCGAGGGACACGTCGACCCCGCGGACGTCGCCTTCCTGCGCCACCGCCGGGACTCCTTCGCCGCCGCCCTGCCCGAGCTCGCGCCACAGCTGCGCCCCGGGGTGATCCACGGCGACGCGCTGCCGCGCAACGTCCACGTCGGCCCGGACGGGCCGGTGCTGCTCGACCTGGAGACCTTCGCCGACGACCTGCGCGAGCACGACCTGGTGGTGCTCGCGCTCAGCCACGACCGCTACGGCGTGCCGGACGCGGAGTACCGGGCGTTCACCGAGGCGTACGGGCGGGACGTCCGGGACTGGTCCGGCTTCGCGGTGCTGCGCGGGGCCCGGGAGACCGCCAGCGCCTCCTGGGTCGCCCAGCAGGCGGTCGGGAACCCGGCCGCGCTGGCGGAGTTCGGCCGCCGGGTCGCCTCGCTCCGCGAGGGCGCCGCCGACGTGCGCTGGTACCCGTTCTGAGGGTGCGCCGCCGCCCCGGCCGACCTGCGGGAGCCGGACCGGTCGGGTGCGATCGGGTGTGCCCGGGTGTGAGAAGACTCCTAGGCCGGATCCGTCCGGCGCGCAACCGGGACACGTACGATCGGCGTCCTATCGCACAGTCATCCTGACCGAGGGATCGGCACCCTTCTCGCCCCTCAGGAGCCGCCACCATGCACCGGACCGCCCCCCGTCGCCGCTCCCCCCTCCCCCTCCTCCCGGGCCGTCCGACCGGCCGTCGCCTGCTGGTCGCGGGCTGCGCCGCGGTGGCCGCCGTCCTGGGCCTGTCCGCGTGCGGCACCGCCAACGGGGCGCTCCAGCCGAGCACCACCGCCGCCTCGCCGCGGCCGACCGACAGCGCGGCCACGACCCTCGCGCCCGCCCCCGGCTCCGACGCCGCCACCGGCTCAGGCTCCGGCTCCGCCGCACCGCCGGCCGCCGTCCGGCCGCACACCCCGGCCGCGTCCGGCCACGGCCCGACCGGCAGCGCCCACGGCACCCCCGCCGCCTCGCCCACCGCCACGACCGCGCAGCCCGCACCCCCCGTGCACGCCGGGTCGCCGACCAGGGTGATCGGCTCCACCGCCACCGGCGGCCGCACCGTCGCGCTCACCTTCGACGACGGCCCCGGCCCGGCCACCGGCCAGATCCTCGACCTGCTCGCCCAGTACCACGTCAAGGCCACCTTCTGCGAGATCGGCCAGAACGCCGCCGCCAACCCGGCCCTGGTCAAGCGGGTCCTGGCCGGGGGCCACCGGCTCTGCGACCACAGCGTCCACCACCCGCAGCCGTTCGAGAAGCTCCCGCACGACAAGGCCGCGTACGAGATCGGCGCCGCCCGGGACATGATCGTCCGGGCCGGCGGCCCGGGCACCCGGGTCGACTGGTTCCGCGCCCCCGGCGGCGGCTTCAACGCCGACAACGAGCACATCACCGCGGGCCTCGGGATGTCCTCGCTCGGCTGGTCCGTCGACCCGCGCGACTGGTCCCGCCCCGGCGTGCCCGCGATCGTCGCCACCGTGCAGAAGCAGCTCAAGCCCGGCGGGGTGATCCTGATGCACGACGGCGGCGGCGACCGCAGCCAGACCGTCGCCGCGCTCAAGCAGCTGCTGCCCTGGCTGGTCGCCCAGGGGTACACCTTCGACTTCCCCGCCTCGTAGGGCAGTTGGGCAGTCCTCCGGGCCGCCGGGAGGGCTCAGCCGGCGGCGCCCGGTCGGGCGCCGCCGCGCACCGTCACCCCCGGTCGTCCGGGGTCGGCCTGGACGGCCAGCGCGGGTCGACCTCGGCCTGCGGGTCCTTGCCGCGGCGCAGCCAGGCCTGGAGGCCCTCGGCCCAGTCCCGGTACCAGCCGACCTGCCGCCGGTGCAGCTCGGCCGGGGCCACCTCCCCCACCTCGGCCGGGTAGCGCCCGGCCAGCGCGACGGCGACCCGCACCGCGGCCAGCGCGTCGCTGCCCGCCTCGTGGGCGTCCGTCAGCTCGACCCCGTACACCTCGCAGACCCGTTGCAGGGTGCGGGAGCCCTTGCGGTACTTGTCCACCGCCCGGTCGATCACCAGGGCGTCCAGCACCGGCCCGACCGGGGCGCCGAGGCGCTCGGCGAGCGTGGGCAGCCCGTGCCGGCGCAGCTCGGCGTCGAGCAGCGAGAGGTCGAAGGGCGCGTTGAACGCCACCACCGGCCGGCCGTCCGCGATCCGCGCGCAGAGCGCCGCGGCTATCTCCTCCACCGCCTCCTTGGCCTGCCGCCCCCTGCTGCGCGCCACCACGTCGCCGATCCCGTGGATCGCCTCCGCCTCGGCGGGGATCGGCACTCCGGGATCGAGCAGCCAGTTGGCCGCCTCCACCCGGACGGCGCCGACCGTGTCCACGAGCGCGGCCGTGACGATGCGGTCCACGGCCGGGTCGGTGCCCGTGGTCTCCAGGTCGAAGCCGACCAGTGGCTGCTGCCACCAGCTCATCAGGTCTGTCCTTCCGTCCTCCTGCACGAAGCCCCTATCATCACCCGCCCCACCGACAACCCGGCCGCCGGGGAGCCGATCAAGGGGGCCGGTCCGGGCGGTACGGCGACGGTCCGGGCCCGCCCGGCGGCGGGCCCGGACCGGTGAAGTCGGGGGCGGGGCAAGGGAGTCGAGGGCCCTCAGTCGGCCGTCAGGAGGGTGCGGCCGAGCCAGTCGGTGGGGTCCTGGGCGCCGGGGAGGGTGTAGAAGTAGCCGCCGCCGGTGGGGCGGAGGTGGCGGGCGAGGGGTTCGGTGTTCAGGCGGGTCTGGACGGCTTCGAACTGGCGCTTGACGTCCTGCTGGTAGCAGCAGAAGGCGAGGCCGAGGTCGGGTTCGCCGTCGGGGTCGAGGCCGCGGTCGAAGTTGAAGGCGCGGCGCAGGATGCGGCTGGGGAGGGTGGCGTCGGTGCGGGGGTTGGCGAGGCGGATGTGGGAGTCGAGGGGGATGACGGCGCCGTCCGGGTCGTGGGTGTAGTCGGGGGCGTCGGTCTCGCCGGCGGCGCCGAGCGGGGCGCCGTCGTCCTTGCGGCGGCCGATCAGGCGTTCCTGCCGGTGCAGCGGGACTTCGTCCCAGCCGGCGACCAGGGTGCGGACGGCGCGGACGACCTGGTAGCTGCCGCCGACGGCCCAGCGGGGTTCGTCGCCGCCGGCGCCGACCCAGACCAGGTCGTCCATCTGCCGGGCGGATTCGGTGTCCGGGTTCTCGATGCCGTCCTTGAAGCCGAGCAGGTTGCGGGCGGCGCCGGTGGGGCGGGAGCGGTTCTGGAAGCCGTCGAGCTGCCAGCGGGGCCTGGTGAGGCCGGTGGTGCGGCGGAGCAGGTCGCGGATGGTGTGCTGGACGGTGTCGCGGTTCTCGGCGCAGACCTGGAGGCAGAGGTCGCCGTGGCATTCGGCGGGGCGCAGGGCGTCGACCGGGAAGGCGGGCATGGCGGTGAGGCGGCGCGGGCGGCGGTCGGTGAGGCCGTAGCGGGTGTCGAAGAGGGAGGCGCCGACGGAGAGGGTGACGGTGAGGTCGTCGGCGGGCAGGACGGGGCCGAGGGTGCCGCTGTCGGCGGGGGCGGCGTCGGGGCCGAGGTCGGGCGGGGTGCCGCCGGCGGTCAGGAAGCGGATCCGGTCGGTGAGGGTGCGCAGCAGGGTTTCCAGGGCGGCGCGGTCGCGGGCGGTGACGTCGAGGGCGAGGAAGGTGCCGTAGCCGGGTGGCGGGTTGAGGATGCCGGCCTGGTGGGGGCCGTGGAACTCGATCCGCCCGCCGGGGCTGCGGGGGGCCGCGGCGGCGGGGGCGGCGGCGGGGAGGGCGGCGGCGGGGAGGGCGGCGAGGGCGGTGGAGGCGCCGAGGGCGGTGCGCAGCAGGGTGCGGCGGGTGGCGCGGGGGTGTTCGGAGCCGGTCGGGTGCGGGCTGTCGATCATGGGACCGGACGCTATGGCGGGCGGCCCCGGCGGGCGGACGAGCGCGCCGGGGCGGTGTGGTCCCATCGAATGACTACCGGTCGGTCACCAGCCGTACGGCCTACCGGCCGGCCGGGGTGGGCGGGCCGGGGTGTCGCCGGGGGCCGTCACGGCGCGGGGCGGTGCAGGGTGACGTCGATCGGGTCCTCGGCGGCGACGGTGAAGCCGTGCCGTTCGTACAGCCGCCGGGCGGCGCTGCCGCGCAGGACGACCAGGTGGACGGCCTCGCCCGCGGCGTCGGCGTCGGCGAGGAGGTGGCGCAGCACGGCGGTGCCGAGGCCGCGGCCCTGGAGGTGCGGGGCCAGGTAGAAGAGCTCCAGGTGGCGCCCGCCGGAGGTGTCGGGGCGGATCGTGACGCAGCCGGCGAAGGCCCCGTCGACCTGGAGCACGGAGGTGTGCCGGGGGGAGAAGGACTTCCGTACCCGTTCCCGGGAGCGGTCCGGGTCCCAGCGGCCGAGGCGTTCCAGGTCGGCGCGCATGACCTGGGCCTTGAGGTCGACGATGGGGTCGAGGTCCTCGGGGCGGGCCGGTCGCAGGGTCCAGGCGGGGAGGCTGTTCACGGCGCGCAGTGTCGCACCGGGGCCCGGCTCCTGGCCAGGGGAGGTCTCAGGACACGTTCCGGGAGTCCGCCCAGACGCCTTCGAACTCCTCGCGGTAGACCTCCAGCAGCCCCGGTTCGCTGCCGCCGGGCTGCTGGCCGGCGCCGCCGCGCAGGATGAGTGCCGGGGACTCCATGCCGCGGGAGCGGCGCAGGTAGGGCTGGATGACGCCGAGGTCGCGGCTCTGCCGGCGGCCGGCCACCGGGCCGGTGGGGCGGGGGCCCTCGACCAGGTAGGCGGTGAAGCGCGGGGTCTCGTCGAAGACCCGGATCTCGAAGCCGCCCTGGTCCCGCAGCCGGGCCCGGACCCGCCGCACGTGCATGATGTTCATCTCGATCGAGCGGGACAACTCGCCGCGGGTGAGGCCGAGTTCGCGTTCGCGGCGGCGGACGGCGCTGCTCGCCGGGTTGAGGAACAGCAGCCGGACCCGGCAGCCCTCGCCGGCCAGCCGGACGAGGCGCTTGCCGGTGTAGTTCTGGCAGAGCATGCCGAGGCCGATGCCGAGCGCGTCGAGGCGGCGGGCGCCGTCGAGCAGGTCCTCGACCGGCAGGTCGCGTTGCAGCCGGACCCGGTCGGCGTGCACCGCGACCACGTCGGCGTAGCGGCCGGCGACCAGGGACTCGACCACGTCGGCGGGCACCCCGCCGGCGCCGCCGTCCAGGACGGCCAGCAGCCGGGCGGCGGCGCGCTCGGTCTGGGCCAGTACGGTCTGGGTGAGCACCCGGTTGCGGGAGACCACGTGCCGGGCCACTTCCAGTTCGTCCAGGGCGAGTTCGATCTCGCGCCGGTCGGCGAGGAAGGGCTCGAAGCAGGGCCAGTGCTGGACCATGAGTTCGCGCAGCTGGGGCAGGGTGAGGAAGACCAGCGGGTCGTCGTCGGCCGGGTCGAGCAGGTAGCCCTTGCGGCGGCTGACCTCGCGGACGGCGCCGGCCCGGTGGGCCCACTCCTCGCCGGCCGGTCCGGCGGCGGCGGTGACCCAGTCCTCGCCGTGGGCGGGGGCGTAGATCGGGTGCAGCACCTCGTCGACGAGGGCGCGCAGCCGCTGTTCGACCAGGTTGAGCCAGACGTAGGCGCGGCCGGACAGCCGGACCCGCTGGTAGGCCTCCTCCCACTCGCCGGCCGACCAGGCGAGTGCGGGGACTTCGACCGGGCCGCCCTGGGCGGGCACCAGGGCCCGGCCGGTCAGGGTGGGGCGCATGACGACCGTGGGCGCCTCGCTGCGGGTGCCGCCCCGGTCGGGGCCGTCGGGCCCGGAGCCACGGCCGCCGGCGGGGAACACCATGCGCCACCTCATCTGGTTGCTGCTCGTTCTGCCCCGGGGCGTTGACGGAGTGTCGGGAGTCCGCGGGATCGGCCGGGGCGGCCGGACGATCAAGGGTACTGCCCGCCGCGAGCCGCTCGCAGCCGGTTGGGCGAGGGGCCCTCCGGGGCACCTTCCGCACCGGAGGCCGCAGTCTTCACACGAATGCCCGCCGGACACCCGTTCGGAGCAACCCCGGCGGAACCTCCCGGACGGCGGGGAAGGGCTCGGGGAGTATGCGGGCTGTGCCGTGCGTCACGGCGCGCGACCGCCGCACATGCCCGGCCGCCCGGCCGGGAAGAGAGCGTCCGGGCCCGGGCACACGACCGGGCCGGACGCCGGTCAGCGCTTCGGACGACACGTCAGTTGCCTTACACCACAAGGAAGTTGTCACAGGGAAGTTGAGGACTCATGCAGGTCTGGCCCGGTAAGCCCTACCCCCTCGGCGCCACCTACGACGGGGCCGGCACCAACTTCGCGGTGTTCTCGGAGAGTGCCGACCGGATCGAGCTGTGCCTGATCGACGAGGACGGCTCGGAGACCGCCGTCGAACTGCGCGAGACGGACGCCTTCGTCCGGCACGCCTACCTCCCGGGCGTCCAGCCCGGCCAGCGCTACGGGTTCCGGGTGCACGGCCCGTACAACCCGGGCCTGGGCCAGCGGCACAACAGCGCCAAACTGCTGCTGGACCCGTACGCCAAGGCGATGAGCGGCCACATCGACTGGGACGAGTCCGTCTACGGCTACCACTTCGGCGCGCCCGAGCGCCGCAACGACCTCGACTCCGCCCCGCACACGATGCACTCGGTGGTGATCAACCCGTACTTCGACTGGGGCACCGACCACCCGCCGCGCACCGACTACCACCGCACCGTCATCTACGAGGCGCACGTCAAGGGCCTCACCCGGCTGCACCCGGGCATCCCGGAGGAGATCCGCGGCAGCTACGCGGGCCTGGCCCACCCGGCGGTGATCGAGCACCTGGCCAAGCTCGGCGTCACCGCGATCGAGCTGATGCCGGTGCACCAGTTCGTCCGCGACCACCGGCTGCGCGACCTCGGCCTGGCCAACTACTGGGGCTACAACACCGTCGGCTTCTTCGCCCCGCACTCCTCCTACTCCTCCACCGGCGACCGCGGCCAGCAGGTGCAGGAGTTCAAGTCGATGGTCAAGGCGCTGCACGCGGCCGGGATCGAGGTCATCCTCGACGTCGTCTACAACCACACCGCCGAGGGCAACCACCTCGGGCCGACGCTGTCGATGCGCGGCCTGGACAACGTCTCCTACTACCGCCTCGCCCGGGACCAGCGCTTCTACGAGGACACCACCGGCACCGGCAACAGCCTGCTGATGCGCAGCCCGCACGTGCTCCAGCTGATCATGGACTCGCTGCGGTACTGGGTCACCGAGATGCACGTGGACGGCTTCCGCTTCGACCTCGCCGCGACCCTGGCCCGGCAGTTCCACGAGGTGGACCGGCTGTCCTCGTTCTTCGACCTGGTCCAGCAGGACCCGGTGGTCTCCCAGGCCAAGCTGATCGCCGAGCCCTGGGACCTCGGCGAGGGCGGCTACCAGGTCGGCAACTTCCCGCCGCTGTGGACGGAGTGGAACGGCATGTACCGGGACACCGTGCGCGACCTGTGGCGCGGCGAGAACGCCACCCTGGCCGAGTTCGGCTCCCGGCTCACCGGCTCCTCCGACCTCTACCAGGACGACGGCCGCCGCCCGATCGCCTCGATCAACTTCGTGACCTGCCACGACGGTTTCACCCTGCGCGACCTGGTCTCCTACAACGACAAGCACAACCAGGCCAACGGCGAGGACAACCGGGACGGCGAGTCCTTCAACCGGTCCTGGAACTGCGGCGTCGAGGGCCCCGGAACCGACCCCGCCGTCGAGGAGCTGCGGGCGCGCCAGCAGCGCAACTTCATCGCCACCCTGATGCTCTCCCAGGGCGTGCCGATGCTCTCGCACGGCGACGAACTCGGCCGCACCCAGCAGGGCAACAACAACGCCTACTGCCAGGACAACGAACTGGCCTGGGTGCACTGGCCCGAGGGCGACGGCCCGGCGGCCCGGCTGCTGGAGTTCACCCAGGGGATGATCTGGCTGCGCCGCGACCACCCGGTGTTCCGGCGCCGGCGGTTCTTCCACGGGCGGCCGGTGTCCGGCCGGCACGGCTCGGTGGTGCCCGCGCCGAACGGCTACGACGACCTCACCGACATCGCCTGGTTCACCCCCGCCGGGGAGGAGATGACCAAGCGCAACTGGGGCGCCAGCTACGCCAAGTCGCTGACCGTGTTCCTGAACGGCTACGCCATCTCCGAGCCGGACCGGCGCGGCGGGCGGATCGTCGACGACTCCTTCCTGCTGATGTTCAACGCCCACTTCGAGCCGCTGGAGTTCACCGTGCCCGCCGACCACGGCCAGGAGTGGCAGGTCGTGGTCGACACCGCGCAGCCCCGGCTGCCCGCCCCCGGCACCGGGGCCCGGGTCAAGGCCGGGGACGCGCTCTGCCTGACCGACCGCTCGCTGATGGTGCTGCAGCGGCCCGCCTGATCCCCGGGGCGGCCCGCGGATCCCGCGGTCACCTGTTCGGATCAGCAGCGGGTCTTGGCGGCGGGCCCGGCCGGGTACCTATGGACCTATGACCTCCGCCGCCGAGCCCGCGCAGCCCCGCCCGGCCGCTACCCACCCCACCGCCAGCTACCGCCTCCAGCTCCAGCCCGGATTCACCCTGCCCGACGCCACCGCCGCCGTCCCCTACCTGGCCGCGCTCGGCGTCTCCCACCTGCACCTGTCCCCGCTGCTGGAGGCCGTCCCCGGCTCCACCCACGGCTACGACACCGTCGACCACACCCGGATCAGCGAACAGCTCGGCGGCGAGGACGCACTGCGCGCCCTCGCCGCCGAGGCGCACCGGCACGGCCTGCGGCTGATCGCCGACGTCGTCCCCAACCACATGGCCGTGCCCGTCCCCGAACGGCTCAACCGGCCGCTCTGGCAGGTGCTGCGGGACGGGCCCGACTCGCCGTACGCGCGCTGGTTCGACATCGAGTGGACCGCCCAGACCGGCCCCGCCGACGCCCCCGGACGCGGCCGGGTGCTGCTGCCGCTGCTCGGCGACCGGCTCGGCGCCGTCCTCGACCAGCTGGTGGTGGACGGCGACACCCTGCGCTACCACCGGCACGAGCTGCCGCTGCGCCCGGGCACCGCCGGGCTGCCGCTGCCCGAGCTGCTGGCCCGCCAGTGGTACCGGCTCGCCTGGTGGCGGCTGGCCCGCACCGAGCTGAACTACCGGCGCTTCTTCACCGTCAACGAGCTGATCGCCGTGCGGGCCGAGGACCCGGAGGTCTTCGCCGCCACCCACGCCGTCCTGCTGCGGCTGCACGCCGACGGCGTCCTGGACGGGTTCCGGATCGACCACCCGGACGGGCTCGCCGACCCGCGCGGCTACCTGCGCAGGCTGGCCGGGGCCACGGGCGGCGCCTACACCGTGGTCGAGAAGATCCTCACCGGCGGGGAGCGGCTGCCCGCCGACTGGCCGGTGGCCGGCACCACCGGCTACGACGCGCTGCGCCGGATCGACGGCGTGCTCACCGACCACGCGGGCGCCGCCCGGCTCACCGGCGCCTACCGGGCCTTCCTGCACGGCGGGCCGGTCCACGGCGGGCCCGCGGGCGGCCCGTGCGAGGACCCGCACCCGGCGGTGGCCGCCGCCCGGCGCGGCCGGGCCGAGATGACCGGGCCCGACGGCGAGCTGGGCGCCGAGGTCGAGCGGCTGGTCCGGATCGCGCTGCGGATCGGCGCCGCCGAACCCGCGCACGCCGACCACGCGCCCGGGCAGCTGCGCGCGGCGCTGCGCCGGCTGCTCACCGACTACCCGGTGTACCGGCCGTACGCGCGCCCCGGGGAGCCCGCCGCCGACCCCGGCCTGGCGGTGGACGACACCGCGGACCCGACCGAGCGCCTGGTCGCCGCCCTCGCCCTCGGCGGACTCGGCGACGGCGCCGACCACCGGGAGTTCTGCGCCCGCTTCGCCCAGACCGCCGCCGCGGTGGCCGCCAAGGGCGTCGAGGACACCGCCTTCTACCGCTGGAACGCGCTGCCCGGCCTCAACGAGGTCGGCGGCGAGCCCGCCCGGCCCGGGCTGCACCCGGCCGAGTTCCACGACTGGTGCCGCTACCTGGAGCGGGCCTGGCCGCTCAGCATGACGGTGCTCTCCACCCACGACACCAAGCGCAGCGCCGACGCCCGGGCCCGGCTCGCCGTCCTCGCCGAACAGCCGGAGGCCTGGGCCGCCGAGGCCGCCGCGTGGTCCACCGCCGCCGGACCGGCCGGGGCCGGGCTCGACCGCGACGCCGACTGGCTGCTCTGGCACACCCTGGTCGCCGCCTGGCCGATCGGCCCGGACCGGCTGGTCGCCGCGCTGCTCAAGGCCGCCCGCGAGGCCAAGCTGCACACCTCCTGGACCGCCCCCGACGCCCGCTACGAACAGGCCCTGGAGCAGCGCGCCCGCGCGGTGTACGGCAACGCCGGGCTGCTCCCCCGGATCGAGGGCACGGTGCGGGCGCTCGGCCCGTACGCCCGCGCCAACACCCTGTCCGCCGCCCTGCTGCACCTGACCGTCCCGGGCGTGCCGGACCTCTACCAGGGCAGCGAGGAGCCGCTGTACACCCTGGTGGACCCGGACAACCGGGGCGTGGTCGACCTCGGCGCGCTCGCCGTCCGGCTCACCGACTCCGCCACCCCGCGCCCCGGCGACCTCGCCCGCGAGAAGCTGCACCTCACCACCACCGCCCTGCACCTGCGCCGCTCCCACCCGCTCGGCGCCTACCGGCCGCTGGCCGCCCCCGACCACCTGCTCGCCTTCGCCCGCGGGGAGGACGTGGTCACCGTCGTCACCCGGCTGCCGTACGGGCTGGCCCGGGCGGGCGGCTGGCGGGACGCCGTGCTGGAACTGCCGCCCGGCGGCCCCTGGACGGACCGGCTGTCGCTGCGCGGCTTCCCGGCCGGGACGGTGCCGGTGGCGGAACTGCTGGCGGCCGCCCCGGTGGCCCTGCTGAGGAGGAGGGGATGAGGGTGGCCCGGTACGAGGTGTGGGCGCCGAACGCTTCGACCGGCGTCCAGGTCGAAGTCGACGGTGCGGCCCACGCGTTGGCGCGCCGACCGGACCGCGAGGGCTGGTGGTCCGGGCAGGCCCCCGACGGCGACTACGCCTTCCGGCTGGACGGCGGCCCGCCGCTGCCCGACCCGCGCTCGCCCCGGCAGCCGCACGGCCCCGACGGCCCCAGCCGGGCGGTGGACCACACCGCCTTCCGCTGGTCGCGGACCGGCTGGCGCGGGCGCGCGCTGCCCGGCGCGGTGCTCTACGAGCTGCACGTCGGCACCTTCACCGCGCGCGGCACCTTCGACGCGGCCGCCGACCAGCTCGACCACCTGGTCGAACTGGGCGTGGACTTCGTCGAACTGATGCCGGTCTGCCCGTTCCCCGGCAAGCACGGCTGGGGCTACGACGGGGTCTCGCTGTGGGCCGTGCACGAGCCCTACGGCGGCCCCGAGGGCCTCAAGCGCTTCGTGGACACCGCCCACCGCAAGGGCCTCGGGGTGATCCTCGACGTGGTGCACAACCACCTCGGCCCGTCCGGCAACCACCTGCCCGCCTACGGCCCGTACTTCACCGACCGGCACCACACCCCGTGGGGCTCGGCGGTCAACCTGGACGCGCCCGGCTCGGACGAGGTCCGCGACTACCTGATCGGCAGCGCGCTGGCCTGGCTGCGCGACTACCGGATCGACGGCCTGCGGCTCGACGCGGTGCACGCCCTCGTGGACGACCGGGCCGTCCACTTCCTGGAGGAACTCTCCTGCGCCGTCGAGCGGTTGGCGACGACGGAGAACCGCCCGCTGTTCCTGGTCGCCGAGTCCGACCTCAACACCCCGCGCACCACCGCCGCCCGGGAGGCCGGCGGCCAGGGCCTCACCGCCCAGTGGAGCGACGACTTCCACCACGCCCTGCACTGCGCGCTGACCGGCGAATCCCAGGGCTACTACGGCGACTTCGCCCGCGCACCGCTGGCCGCCCTGGCCAAGGCGCTGCGCCACGGCTTCTTCCACGACGACAGCTGGTCCACCTTCCGGGGGCGCCGCCACGGACGCCCGTTCACCCCGGGGGCGGGCCACCGGCTGCTCGGCTACCTCCAGACCCACGACCAGGTCGGCAACCGGGCCCTCGGCGACCGGATCTCCACCTCGCTGACGCCCGGCCGACTGGCCTGCGGCGCCGCGCTGGTGCTCACCTCGCCGTTCACCCCGATGCTGTTCATGGGCGAGGAGTGGGGCGCCGCCACCCCCTGGCAGTACTTCACCGACCACACCGACCCGGCGCTCGCCGAGGCCGTCCGGCAGGGCCGGCGGCGGGAGTTCGCCGAGCACGGCTGGGCCGCCGAGGCCGTCCCGGACCCGCAGGAGCCGGCCACCGTGCTGCGCTCGGTGCTCGACTGGACCGAGCCGCGGCGCGCCCCGCACTCCGAACTCCTGGACTGGTACCGGACGTTGATCCGGCTGCGGCGCACCCGGCCGGAGCTCGCCGATCCGGACCTCGGCGCGGTGCGGGTGGCGTACGACGAGGCGGCGGGCTGGCTGGTGGTGCACCGGGGGCCGTACCGGGTCGCGGTCAACCTGGGCCCGGGCGAGGCGGCGCTGCCGCTGGCGGGCACCGGGCGGGAGGTGGTGGCGGCCTTCGGGACGGCGGCGCTGGAGGGCGCGGCGGTGCGGCTGGCCGGGGACGCGGTGGCCGTCGTGCGCCTGTAGCCGATCACCGGGCGGCGCGCCTCCCGGATCGCCGGGCGGATCACCGCACGGGCCGCCGTCCGGATCACCAGAGGAAGGTGCCGATCCGCTCCTTGAGCGAGGCCGCGTCCAGGCCGTAGGCGGCCAGGTGTTCCGGGATCGAGCCGTACTGCCGGTGCTCCTCGCGGGGCACGCCCAGGGCCAGCACCCGGTGCGGCCGGTCGGCCAGCGCCGCGTGCGCCTCGTTGGCCGAGGTGCCCGCCAGGTACGGCTCCACCAGCACCACGTCCGCCCGCTCGCCCGACGCGACACCCGACCCGGCACCCAGCGCGGCGCGCAGCCCGGCGGCGTCGAAGGGGCGCACCGTCGCCGCGTACAGCACGGTGACGTCCAGGCCCTCGGTGGCCGCCAGCACCGCGTCCAGCATCGGGCCGACGGCCAGCACCACGCCCCGGGCGCCGGTGCGCACGGTGCTGAAGCGGCCGGGCTCGACCGCGACCGGCTCGGCGTTCTGGTGGGCGGAGAGCCGGACGTACACGTTGCGGTCACCGTCCGCGACGGCGTGCCGCAGCAGCTGCTCGGCCTCCTCCGGGTGGCCCGGGACGTGCACCGTCCAGTCCGGGAGGGTGTCCAGCAGGGCGACGTCGCCCGGGGACATGTGGGTACGGCCGCCGGCCGGCCAGTCGTAGGAGCCGGCCGCGCTCACCAGCACCGCGCCGACGCCCTGGTGCACGAGGTCCAACTTGACCTGCTCCCAGGGGCGTTCGATCAGGAAGCTGGCGAAGGTGTGGGCGATCGGACGCATTCCGGTCAGCGCCAGTCCGCCGGCCGCGCCGATCAGCAGCTGCTCGCGGATGCCGACGTTGACCACCCGGTCGGGGTGGCGTTCCCGGGCGGGCTCGAACGCCGCGGCGGTGATGTCGGCGAGCACCACGGCCAGCCGGGGGTCCTCCTCCAGCAGCCGGGTGGTGACGTCGACGAAGCGGTCGCGCATGGTGTCCATCGGTGAAGTGCCTCTCATCGTCCGGTGGGTGGGCAGGCGGGTGGGGTCAGGAGCTCTTGGGCTCGACCCGGGCGACCACCGCGTGCGGGCGGCCCGGGTGCCCGGTGGTGAACGCCCGGTACAGCGCCTCGTGGTCGCGGCCGTCGACGGTCGCGGTGGACCAGCCCTCGGTGGCGAAGCGCCGGGCGATGCCGCCCTGCCAGCCGTGGGTGGCCGAGGAGTTGTCGACCACCACCACGTGCAGCCGGTCCAGCCCGTAGGCGCCGGCGAAGGCCACCGCCTCGTGGTTGGCACCCTCGTCGAACTCGGCGTCGCCGACCAGCACCCACACCGCCGGGTCGGTCAGCCCCTGCGCCCGCAGCCCGAGCGCGGTGCCGACGCCCAGCGGCAGGCCGTGGCCGAGCGAGCCGGAGGAGATCTCCACGCCGGGCAGCAGGGTGCGGTCCGGGTGGTGGCCGAGCGGCGAGTCGTAGCCGCCGAAGCCGGGCAGCACGGCCGGGTCGAGGAAGCCCTTGGCCGCCAGGACGGCGTAGTAGGCCATCGGCCCGTGCCCCTTGGAGAGCAGGAAGCGGTCGCGCTGCTGGGCCTCGGCGGTGGCCGGCGTCACCCGCAGCACCCGGTCGTACAGCACCCACAGCGCGTCCAGGGTGGAGGTGGCGGCGGGGCCGTGCTTCTCGTCGCCGGTCATCAGGGCCATCAACGCCTGGAGGTCCTCGAACGGGGCCCCGGTCGCGAGGCCCGTGCTGGTCTTCGTCGTCATGCGTCGATCGTGCAACTTAAAGTCGACTTGAGGTCAAGCGACTACAGTGGGCGCCCATGACCGCGACCACCGACGGCGCCGGCACCGCCCGCCCGCGCACCGGCGACCTGCTCACCATCGGCCGGCTGGCCGCCCGCAGCGGGCTCGCCCCCTCCGCCCTGCGCTACTACGAGAGCCTCGGCCTGATCCACGCCACCCGCACCACCGGCGGCCAGCGCCGCTACCCCCGCGGCACGCTGCGCCGGATCGCCTTCGTCCGGGCCGCCCAGCGGGTCGGCCTCTCGCTGGACGAGGCCCGGGTCGCCCTCGACCGGCTGCCCGAGCGCCCCGCCCCCAGCGGCACCGAGTGGGACGCCGTCGCCGCGTCCTGGCAGAGCCGGATCGACGAGCAGATCGCCGAACTGGAACGCCTCAAGGCCAAGCTCACCGGCTGCATCGGCTGCGGCTGCCTCTCGCTCACCCGCTGCGCCCTCTACAACGCCGACGACCGCGCCGCCGAGGCCGGCCCCGGCGCCCGCTACCTGCTCACCCGGGGCCCGGACACCGGCCCCGAGCCGGTCCCGGCGGACGCCCCGGGCGGCTGCGGGACCGGCCGGTCCGCACGCTGAAAACGCTTTGCCGACCGGCCGTCCGGGTGCCTACGGTGCTCGGCATGCTGCCCCCGGTGGAGACGGACGAGCAGGGGGACGCGGTCGTCCCCGACGAGTCGGTGCTGCGCCCGGGCGCCGCGGCGCTGTGCGCGCGCCTCGGCCTGGGCGGGCTGGCGCTGGAACGCTTCGCGGCCGGGTCCGTCCCGGTCTACGCGGTGGGCGCCGAGCACGTGCTCAAGCTGTTCCCGGCGGCCGCCGCCCGAGACGGCCTGACGGAGGAGCGCGTCCTGGACTTCCTGGACGGCGCCCTGCCGATCCCCACGCCGACGCTGCGGGCGGCCGGCGAGGACGCCAACGGCTGGCGCTACGTGCTGATGTCCCGGCTCCACGGCGAGGACCTCGCCACCGCCTGGCCGCGCGTCCCGCCCGCCGGGCGCACGCGGATCGCCCGCGACTGCGGCGAGGCGCTCGCCGTCCTGCACGCCCTGGACGCCGAGCCGCTCGCCGATCTGCTCGGGCCCGCGCACTGGCCCGCCTTCCTCGACCGGCAGCGGGCCGGGGCCGTCGAGCGCCAGCGCCGACGCGCGCTGCCCGAGGCCTGGGCGGAGCAGATCGCGGACTTCCTGGCCGCCGCCCCGCTGCCGTCCGGCCCGCAACGCTCCCTGCTGCACACCGAGTTCATGCGCGAACACCTGATCACCGACCCGGCCGGCGGCCGGCCGCTCACCGGCCTGATCGACTTCGAGCCCGCGATGATCGGCGACCCGGCCTACGACCTGGTCGCCGTCGGCCTGTTCACCACCCGCGCCGACCCGCGGCTGCTCGGGCAACTGCTGGCCGGGTACGGCCGTTCCGTCGAGCCGCGACTCCTGATGGCGTACACCCTGCTCCACGTGTACAGCGATCTGCCGTGGTACCTCAGGGAGTTGAAGCCCTCGGCGCGGACGCTGGACGACCTCGCCGAGGAGTGGTTCGGCGTCGCTTGAGGCCTCTCCGCGGGCCTCCGCCCGAGGCCGTCCTACGGGCGGGGGTCGGTGCGCAGCAGGCCGTAGTAGACCATGTCGCGCCACTGGCCGCCCCGGAAGGTCACCGCCCGGTGCACCCCCTCCCGGGTGAAGCCGAGCTTCTCCAGCACCCGCTGCTCGGCGAGGTTCCCGGCCTCGGTGTCCGCCTCCACCCGCATCACCGGGGTGTGCGCGAACAGGTAGTCCACCAGCAGGCGTTGGGCCGTGGTGCCGACCCCGCGTCCGCGGGCCGTCGGCAGCAGCTGCGCGCCGATGCTCCAGTACGGGGCGGTCGGCCGCACGCCCTTGCGGCGGGCGGTGACGAAGCCGAGGAACTCGCCCTCCTCCACCACCGCGAACGCCCACTGCTCCTCGCCCAGCAGCCCGTGTTCGGCCCACTGCCGGCGGAGCCGGTCGGGATCGCTCCAGCCGTACCACTGGAACTCGCCCAGCGCCTCGGGGTCGTTCAGCAACCCGCCCATGGGGGTGAGGTCGGCTTCGGTGATCGGACGGAGGGCGATCTTCGCTGGGTTCACGCAGTCGCCAACGCCCGGCGCCGGCCGACCGTTCCTCGCGCCGCCCCGGAGCGGGCGGGCCGGAGCGGGCGTGCCGGAAGCCGACGTCGTCGATCCGCAGCGCGCCGACCTCGTAAGGGCGTTGGCCCGCCATGCCGCGGCACCGGGCGGCCTCCTCCGGCGGGCCGCGCCGCGGGCCCGCCGCTCGGAGCGCGGGCCCGCGGAGGAGTCGGGCGCCTTTCCGGCCGATTCCCCTCGGCATCCTCCGGGGGCCCGCGATCGGCCCGGCCCCTGGCGCGGCCGCCTGACCCGGCGTCAGGATGATCCCCGACGGGCCGGGTGGCCCGGGCGGACGGACGAGAGGCGGCGGGGACGATGGCGGTCATGACGGTCAGCACGGTGGTGGAGGCCCCGGCCGAGCGGGTCTGGGAACTGGTCGGGGACTTCCACGCCCTCGGCGAATGGCACCCGCACCTGCCGCCGAGCACGCTCGGCAACGAGCTGACGGGCAACACGATCGGTGCGGTGCGGGTGTTCGAGTTCGGCGGCGTCGTGCTGCACGAGACGCTCGTCGGCTACGACGGGGAGGCCCGCAGCTACACCTACAGCTTCCCCGACGGCACCTTCCACTTCGACGGCTACCGGGCCACCCTGCGGGTCACCCCGGTGACCGAGCTGGGCGCCAGCTTCGTGGAGTGGAGCGTCACGTACGACATCGAGGCCGAGCACCGCAAGGAGTCCACCGAGCGCGTGCGCGGGGTCTTCACCGACGGCCTGGCCGCGCTGCGCGGGCGCTTCGCGGGCTGAGCCCGAGGGGGCCGGGCCGGGCCCGGCCCCCTCATCCCACCAGCAGCACGAGCTTCCCGCGCACCCCGCCGGCCTCGGCGACGCGGTGCGCCTGCGCGATGTCCGCGAGCGGGAAGGACGTCACGGCCGGGACCGCGAAGCGCCCGGCCGTGACCAGCTCGCCGATCTCGGACAGCGCGTGCAGCGCCCGCCCGTCGTCCCCGCGGCTGAACCGCACCCCGTGCTCCCGCGCCCCGGCGAAGTCGGCGACCGTCAGCACGTGCTCCGCGCCGCCGGCCAGCCCGATCAGTTCGGGCAGCACCCCGCTCCCGGCGACGTCGAGCGCCAGGTCGACCCCGCCGGGCGCCAGCGCGCGCACGCGCTCGACCAGCCCCTCCCCGTACGCGACGGGCTCGGCGCCCAGGGCGCGCAGGTGCTCGTGGTTGGCCGCACCGGCCGTGCCGATCACCCGGGCCCCGCGTGCCACCGCGAACTGCACCGCCGCGCTGCCCACGCTCCCGGAGGCGCCGTTGACCAGCACCGTGCTGCCGCCGGCCACCCCGAGCTGGTCCAGCGCGCGCATCGCCGTCTCCACGGCGGCCGGCAGGGCGGCGGCCGCGGCGAAGTCGAGCGCCGCCGGGATCGGCGCGTAGAAGGAGAGCACCGCCGACTCGGCCTGGGCCGCGCCGTCGAGGCAGAACCCGTAGACCCGGTCGCCGACGGCCACGTCCTCGACGCCCTCGCCGACCTCGTCGACGACGCCCGCCGCCTCGTACCCCAGGGTCTGCGGCAGCTCCTGGTCCATCAGGCCCCGGCGCTTCTTCCAGTCGCTGGCGTTGACGCCCGCCGCCCGCACCGCGATCCGCACCTGCCCGGCGGCGGGACGCGGTTCGGGGAGGTCGACCAGCTCCAGGACCTCCGGCCCACCGAACCGGCTGAAACGCGCGGCCTTCATGACTGGCTCCGATCCCGCCCCCGGCCCCGGCGCGCCCGCTGCGCGCTCGCCCGTGGACGCTGTTCCTTCGTCGCCGAACACCGTAGTACGTCGCCGAACGCCGTACGTCATCGCCGAGGGGCGGCCGGGCGGCCTCAGCCGGCGAGCGTGCGGTGGTCGGCGAGGAACCGCTCCAGCAGGGTGTCGGTGAACTGCGGCCCGACCGGCCCCCCGGTGACCAGGACCCGGTAGTAGACCGGGCCGGTGAGCCGGTCCAGGGCGAGGTCGAGGTCGAGGTCGGCGGGCAGTTCGCCGCGGTCCACGGCCCGGCGCAGGAGCGTCCGTTCCCATTCCCGCTGCCGGGCGAGGTGGTCGGTGCGCAGGGTGTGCGCCAGCGCCGGGTCGTGCTGGGCCTGTCCGATCAGGGCCCGCAGCACGGCCCCGGCGTCCGACGTGGTCAGGAAGCCGGCCAGCCGGCGCAGGTACTCCCGCAGGTCCTGCTCGACGCCCCCCTGGTCCGGCACCGCGAGCTCGTGCTCGGCGTCCAGGAGGAACGTGTCCAGCAGGACGTCCACCTTGGAGTTCCACCAGCGGTAGATGGTCTGTTTGGCGACACCGGCCCGGGCGGCGATCCCCTCGATGGTCACGCCCGCGAACCCCCGCTCGACCAGGAGGTCGTCGGCGGCCCGGAGGACGGCCAGCCGGGCCTGCTCGCTGCGGCCGTGCCGGTTGCCGTGGTGCTTGCGGGCGGGCGGCCCGGCCGCGGCCCCGCTCCCGACCAGGGCGTCGCCGTCCGTCCGTTCCAGTCGTGTCATCAGAGCATCCTCCCAGCTCCGGCCTAATCCGTTGAATAGACGCAACGGTGCGTCTACTCTAAGCCTGCCACCGAGGCCCTGCCAGGGCCCGAACCGAGGAGCGACATGATCGACGCTCGACACCGCAACAAAGCCCTGCTCGTCGCCGGATGCTTCTTCATGGAGATGCTGGACGGCACCATCGTCACGACCGCGGCCCCGCAGATGGCCCGCTCCCTGCACGTCGACTCCGCCGCCATCGGGCTGGTGATCACCTCGTTCCTGATCACCCTGGCCGCCCTGATACCGCTCAGCGGCTGGCTCGCCCAGCGCTGGGGCGTCCGGCCGGTCTTCCTGGGCGCGATCGCCGTCTTCACCCTGGCCTCGCTGGGCTGCGCGATCAGCACGACCCTGCCCGCACTGATCGCCATGCGGGTCCTCCAGGGGCTCGGCGGCGCCATGATGGTGCCCGTCGGACGGCTGATCGTGCTGACCGGCACCGCGAAGTCCGACCTGATGCGGCTCATGGCCTACATCGTGTGGCCCGGGCTGATGGCCCCGGTCGTGGCACCGCTGGTCGGCGGCTTCCTCACCACCTACGCCGGCTGGCCGTGGCTGTTCCTGATCAACCTCCCGCTCGGCCTCGTCGCCTTCGGCATCGCCTGGCGCATCGTGGACGCCACCCCGGCCGAGCCGCCGACGCCCCTGGACCGGCTCGGGCTCGTCCTCACCTGCGCCGGCCTGGGCACCCTCACCTACGCCGCCCACCTGTTCTCCGACACCGACATCTCCTGGCTCCCGGCCACCGCCACCCTCCTGGCATCGCTCGGACTGCTCGCGGCCGCCGCCCGGCACCTCCTGCGCTCCGAGGCGCCGCTGGTCAACCTCCGCGTCCTGCGCATCCCCACCCTGCGCGCGTCCGTCACCGGCGGATCGCTGTTCTGGCTCGTCGTCGGCGCCGGCCCGTTCCTGCTCCCGCTGCTGTTCCAGACCGTCTTCGGCTGGAGCGCCGTCAAGTCCGGCGCGGTGGTGCTGTTCATCTTCGTGGGCAACATCGGCATCAAGCCGGCCACCACCCCGCTGCTCAACCGCTTCGGCTTCCGGCCCGTCCTCGTCGTCTCCACCCTGGCGATGGCCGCGACGACCGCGGCCACCGGCCTGATCGGCGCCGGCACCCCGGTCGTGCTCATCGCGGCGCTGGCCCTGCTGAGCGGCATGGCCCGCTCGACGGCGCTCACCGCCTTCAGCACGGTCGCCTTCAGCGACGTGGCCCCGCCGGAGATGCGCGACGCCAACTCCATCAGCGCCACCAGCTACCAGGTCGCGGCCGGACTCGCCATCGGCGTGAGCACCGTCGCCCTGCGCGCCGGAGGACCCCTCGGCCACCTCCTGCCCGGCTCCCCGGACGCCGGCACCGCCTACACGGTCGCGTTCGCCCTGCTCGCCCTGGTCTCCCTGGGCGTGACCGCCGTGGTGCTGCGCATGCACCCGGACGCCGGGGCGGACGTACGCCGGAAGCCGGCGCCGGTTCCCGCCGACCGGACCGGGCGCGGCCGGGACGGGCGCGGCCAGGACGGGCAGCCGGTCGCCCTGGGCGTCGCACTGCGCCCCGAGCCCAACGGGTGCGCCCCGGAGCGCACTTGACGCCGGCGATCCGCACCGGGCCGGACGCCCCGCCCGCCGACCGCCGCAACGGGGCCCGCCGCTCCCGGCCGGCCCCCGCCCACCCCCGACCCCAACTACGCTTCCCCCCATGGACCACAGCGCGACCGAGATCACCGCGGACCTCGTCCGCCAGCTCCTGCGCGACCAGCACCCCGACCTGGCCGGCCTCCCGCTCAGCCTCGGCGCGCTCGGCTGGGACAACCAGATCTGGCGGCTCGGCGACGCCCTCGCCGTCCGGCTGCCCTGGGCGACCGAGACCGCGGGTGACCGGCTGCGCAAGGAGCACGCCTGGCTGCCCGCCCTCCCGGCCCCGCTCCCGCTGCCGGTCCCGGCGCCCCAGCGGCTCGGCGAGCCGTCCGAGCGCTTCCCGCACCCGTGGCTGGTCACCACCTGGCTCCCGGGCACGCCCGCCGACCACGCGCCGATCACCCGGGCCGACGCGGCGACCGACGCGCTCGCCGCCTTCCTGAGCGCCCTCCACCGCCCCGCCCCCGCCACCGCGCCCACCGGGGAGCGGGGCGGGCCGCTGGCGGCGGTCGCCGACGGAGTCCTCCGGGGGATCGCCTCGGCCGCCGAACTGGGGCTGGTCCCCGATCCGGACGCCGCCCGCGCGGTCTGGGCGGACGCCGTCGCCGCCCCCGCCTGGACCGGCCCCGCGCTGTGGATCCACGGCGACCTCCATCCGGCCAACGTCCTGACCCGTGACGGCACGCTCTGCGGCGTGATCGACTTCGGCGACCTGTGCGCGGGCGACCCGGCCTGCGACCTCGCCGCTCCCTGGAACCTGCTCCCGGACGGCGGCGTCGAGCGCTTCCACCGCGCCTACCGCCCCACCGCGGACCCGGCGACCCTGCGCCGCGCCCGCGGCTGGGCCCTGTTCCGCGCCCTCGGCGGCATCCACGTCGGCGAGGCCGGCCTGCGCGGCCGCCCCGGCGGCAAGCCCACCTGGGGCCCGCCCGGCCGGGCCGCCCTGCGCCGTCTCACCGCCACCGCCGCCCCCACCGCCTGACCCGGCGTCCAGCCCCGACGACCGTCCAGCCCGCCCCCGAGAGGTCCGCGATGCCCGAGAGCCTGCCCGACTTCACCGCCCTGCTGAGGGGCGCCGGCCGGACGGCCGTCCACCTGGAGCTGCGCGACGTCTACGGGGTCGCCCAGGAGGCCGAGGAGTTCGAGGAGTTCAAGCGCACCGGCCGGGCCGACACGGACCCGGACTCCCCCTGGTGGGCCGGCTGGGTCCCGCTGGTGCGGGAGACCGTCGGGCGCGGCGTGGAGCTGCGCCGCGCGCGGATCGTCTCGGAGCCGGTGACCGACTACATCCGCTGGGAGCACGCCCTCACCCCGGCCAACCTGGCGGCCGGGGAGCAGGTCCGCTGGCTGTCCCGGCGGCTGGCCTCGGACGTCCCGCTGCCCGGCAACGACTTCTGGCTGGTCGACGACCGGCTCGTCCTCTTCCACTGGTTCACCGGTGACGGCGACTGGGCCGGGCACGAGTTCTCCGAGGACCCGGCCACCGTGCGGATGGTGTCCGCGGCCTTCGAGGCGGTCTGGGCGCGCGCCACGCCGCACGCCCGCTTCACCGTCTAGCCGCGCGGCAGTCGTCGGGGCCCGGGCCCGGCCGCCCCGCCGGGAACCCCGCGAAACACCGCGGAACATCCCGGAACATCCCGGAACACCACGGAACGGCCGTGCACCTCCCAGCCGTCGGCCAGCCCGCTCCCAGCCGCCTGCCAGCTTCTCAGCCCCTTCTCATCCACCCGCCCTAGCCTCCGCGCATGAACGTCTCCCTGCTCGACGGCTGGTTCCCCTGGACGGTCCAGGCCGCCGCCCTCGCCCTGTTCCTGACCGCGGTGGGCTGGCGGGACCGGACCTGGCAGCGCAAGTGGGGACCGATCGCCCTCGGCACCGCGCTGGCGGTCACCGCGGTCGTCGCCGTCGCCGTGCTCACCCTGGCCGGGATCACCGACCCGATCCCGTTCGGGGTGTGGCTGTGGACCGGGGTGGCGACGGCCGCGCTCGCCGTCCTCGGTTTCGGCTGGCGCGGCGCCCGGTGGTGGCGGCGGGCGCTGGTGCCGCCGACCGTGCTGCTAGCGCTGTTCTGCGCCGCGAACAGCGTGAACATGGCCACCGGCTACTACCCGACGGTGGACGACGCGATCGGCGAGCTCAGCGGCCAGCCGCTGCCGGACCAGATCACCGTGGCGGACCTCGCCAAGATCCACGGCAAGACCAGGACCGGCCGCATCGTCCAGGTCGACATCCCGGACACCGCCAGCGGCTTCGCCCACCGCCAGGAGCTGGTCTACCTGCCGCCCGCCTGGTTCCGCAGCCAGTCCCGGCCCAAGCTGCCGGTCCTGGAGATGATCGGCGGCGAGTTCGCGGCCCCCGACAACTGGATCCGCTCCGGCAACGCGGTGAAGACCGCCGACGCGTTCGCCGCCCAGCACAACGGCTTCGCCCCGATCCTGGTCTTCGTGGACGCCACCGGCGGCTTCCGGGTGGACACCGAGTGCGTGGACGGTCCGCACGGCAACTCCGAGAGCCACCTGCTCAAGGACGTCCCGCCGTACATCGAGAAGACCTTCAACGCGGCCACCGACCCGCACAAGTGGGGCGTGGCCGGCTGGTCGATGGGCGGCACCTGCGCCGTCGACCTGGTCGTCGAACACCCCAACCGCTTCACCCACTTCGGCGACTTCTCCGGCGACAAGGGCCCGTACATCGGCGACAAGGACCACACCGTCCAGGAGCTGTACGGCGGCGACGCGGCGGCCTGGGCCGCCCACGACCCGCTGACCGTGCTCGCCCACCACGGCAAGTACCCGGGCGTCTCCGGCTACTTCGGCCAGGGCGACGAGGAACACGGCCAGATCGAGGCCGCCAAGGTCCTGGAGGCGGCCGCCAAGAAGGACGGCATCCGGACCACCGACACCGTCGGCTCCGGCAAGCACACCTGGCAGACCGGCGCCGCCACCTTCTCCCAGGCCCTGCCCTGGCTCGCCGCCCAGCTCGGCGTCCCGGGCACCCACGTGTAGGCCCTCCCTCCGCACCGCACCGCACCGCCCGCACTCCCCCGCGGACCGCCCGGACACGGTCCGTGGCGGTCCGTGGCGGTCCGTGACGGGGAAGTGGCGGGACCACCCCCGCCCGCCACCGGGGGAAAGCCTTGGCCCCGACGGCCCAGCCACCCCTGGCCGGCCCCTCCCGGCCCCGCCCCGGACGACCACGATCCACCGCCGACACCGCGCGCCCGGTACGGAAATCCACCGTTCCGGCCCCGTTCCGGCCCCGCCCCGGGGAGCCCGCGGCACCCACCGGCCGCCACCGCTTCCGCCGGGGTCGCACACACGTTCACCACCGGCCCGCTGCAACTGCGGCGCTCCCCGGCGCCCGACGGCGATATCCGCTTTGCTCCCGCCGCCGCCGTGTCATAGGTTTCGTCCGCCGTCGACGCGAACACCCGCCCTGACCGTCCCTCAGAGCAGCGGTGACCTGCGGCGCCGGGGTCTGACGGCCGCACCGACCGGGGGGAACGGGCCGCGGCCCGGCGCCCGCGCGCCCTGTCGGCAGCACCCCCACAGACGGCCGCCCGGCCCGTCCGGCACAGGGGACCGGACGGACCGGGCGGCACCCCCTCACCGCCCCGCGCCCACGCCCGCGCTCACAGCCCCAGTCGGCTGAGCGCCGTGGTCCAGTCCGCGGCGATCGCGCTGCGGGCGGCGTCCAGGGTCACCTTGTGGCCGCACACCGCGTTCTTCAGTCTGGTCTCGACCGAGTCCTTGCTCTGCGCCGGCTCGTTGCCGTAGCGCGGCTCCGGCCACAGGTTGCGCGGGTCGCGCGGTGCGCCGCCGAGCTCCAGCGGGATGAAGTGGTCCTCCTCGTAGTCCGCCGGGTCGGTGTCCGCGTAGCCGTACTGGGCGATCTGCCGGGTCTTCAGCGCGTTGGTGTAGCTGGTGGGCGGGCGCACGGTGGCGGTCCAGCCGGAGACGCAGATGGTCCGGCCGATGGTCGCCTGGGTGACCGCCGGGTTGTCGGCACCGGGGGTGCAGGACGGGTCGGGCAGCGGCAGTCGGGCCTGCGAACAACTCGCCGCAGCCGCACCGGACTTGACCGGCGTGCGGTGGGTCGGGGCGGCGGCCTGTGCGGCGCCGGCGCCGACCCCGGCGGTCACGAGGACGGAGGCCGCGGCGGCGACGGCGAGACGCTGACGGAGCATCATGGCGGGCGCTCTCCCTGGGCGGGCCCGGCCGGTCGCCGGGCGGCTGTGCCCATGACAGCACCGCCCGCGCGACCGCCGTCAGGCCCGGGACGTGAACGCGTGGTGACCGGGCCTCCGCACCCGCGGGAACACCTCCGCACCCCGGGTGCGGCACCGGGGCCGGCCGCCCCGCTGGGCGCCGCCGCTCACCCGCCCTCCGCCAGCAGCCGCGCCAGCAGCGCCGCCGGCCCGTCCGGCAGGCTGCCGTGCACCAGCTCCGTCCGGTGCACCAGGCGGGGTGCGGCGATCGGCGCGTGGGCGAGCCACGGCGCCCCGGCCGCCACCGGTTCGGGCAGCAGGGTGAGCCCGTGCCCGGTGGCGACCAGGGCGAGCAGTCCGTGGAGGTCGGTGCCCCGGTAGCGGGTGGCGGGCCGGAAGCCGTCCGTCCCGCTGGCCGCGCGCAGCCGGGCGGCGGTGGGGGCGAGGTCGGGGGCGTCCAGCCAGCGCGCGGCGGACAGGTCGGCGAGGGCGAGGCCGCGGCGGCCGGCCAGCGGGTGTCCGACGGGCAGGGCGACGGCGACCGGCTGCTCGTCGACCGCGAGGGTGGTCAGCGGGCCGACCTCGGGCAGCGGCAGCGGGTCGCTGGGGGCGGCCAGGCCGTCGATCAGGGCGAGGTCGACCTCGCCGGTGGCGACCCGGGCCGGCAGCACGTCCTGGGCCAGCACCCGGACGACCGGCTCCAGCTGCGGGTACGCCCGGCGCACCTCGCCGAGCGCGCGCCCCAGGGCCGCCCCGATCGCCAGCGGGGTGGCGCCGAGCACCAGTCGGGCGCTCGGGGCACCGGCCAGGCGCGCGACGTCGGCGCGCGCCGCCTCCAGCCGGACCAGCAGCGGGGCGGCGTGCTCCAGCAGTCGGCGCCCGGCGACGGTCGGACCGACCGGGCGGCGGACCAGCAGGGTGGTGCCGAGGTCCGCCTCCAGCGCGGCGACCTGCTGGGAGACCGCGGACTGGGTGTAGCCGAGTTCCCTGGCCGCCTCCGAGAACGAGGCGAGCCGGACGACGGCGACGAAGGTGCGCAGCTGCTGCGGATCCACGACGGACATCAACCGATCTGATCGAGATGTAAGAAATCATCGTTGGCGCTGATCTCGGGTGCGGGGTCAGGATAGCCGCATGACCTACCTGACCCCGCGGATCGCCCTGGTCGGCGACCGCACCCCGGCCGTCCGCTCGCACGCCCGCGTTCCCGGCCTGCTCGACGCCCTCGCCGAGCGCGACCAGCTGGTGCTGGACGCCTACTGGATCCCCACCGGGGACGCCGCCGCGCCCGGTGCGCTCGACGGCTTCGACGCGGTCTGGCTGCTGCCCGGCAGTCCGTACCGCAGCGAGGCGGGCGCCCTGGCCGCGATCCGGACCGCCCGCGAGAGCCGCATCCCCTTCCTCGGCACCTGCGCCGGGTTCCAGCACGCGGTGCTGGAGTTCGCCCGCCATGTCTGCGGCCTCGCCGACGCCGTGCACGGCGAGCAGGAGCCGGACCGCGAGCAGCAGGTGATCGTGCCGCTCGCCTGCTCGCTGGTCGGCCACGAGGGGGCCGTGGTGACCACCCCCGGCACGCTCGCCGAACGTGCGCTCGGCGCCGCCCGCTCCCTGGAGCGCTACCACTGCAACTACGGCCTCAACGCCGACTACCTGGACCGGCTGCGCGCCCACGGCCTCTGCTTCAGCGGCACGGACGAGTCCGGCCGGGTGCGCATCCTGGAACTGCCGGGGCACCCGTTCTTCCTGGCCTCGCTGTTCCAGCCCGAGCTGTCCGGCGACGGCACCCGGGCCCACCCGATGATCCGCGCCCTGGCCGCGGCCGCCGTCACCCACGCCGCCGGGGCCACACAGGCCGCCGGGGCCACCGGCACCGCCCGGGCCGAGCCGACGCCGGCCTGAGCCACCACCCGCCCGGAGGTCACATCGGCAGCGACCGCAGCCGCACCGGCCCCTCCGGCCACCCGGCCCCCGCCGCCAGCGGCCGCCACATGGTGCGCAACGGCATCACGGCGAGCCGCCCCTCCGGCTGCTCGACCGTCACCTCCTCGGCCACCTCACGGAAGCCGAGCCCCCGGTAGAACGCGGCCAGCGACGGCCGGCAGAACAGCAGCGCGTAGCGGTGGCCGAGCGCCCGCCCGTGGTCCAGGGCGGCCCCCACCACTCCGTGCGCGAGTCCCTCGCCGCGCCGCTCGGCGGCGACGCAGACACCGCCGACGCCCATCGCCGCCAGATCGGTGCCGCCGACGGTCAGCGGGACCGGGAGCAGCCCGGTGTGGGCGACGAGCCGGCCGTCGGCCGCCCGGATGCCGAAGTGGATCTCCTTGGAGCGGAAGCTCAGCCCGGTGTAGGCGACGCCGTACGGGTCCTCGCCAGGGCCGAGGATCTCCTTCTCCTCGGTGCGGGAGTACGCCTCCAGGCGCTCGACGGGAAGCGGTTCGGCAGAAAAACGATCATTCATCACTCCATGCTCCCTTCCCAGCTGAGGGGCCTCCAAGTCCCCTCCGGGCCGCCGGATCGGTCACATGATCAGCCCGCCTGTCAGGGGGTGTGGAAGCATGCCCCTCATGCGCCAGCCCACCGACCAGGCGGCCCAGCGGCCGGCCCACCAGCCGGCCGACGACCTCGCCGCACCGCTGCCCGGCCCCCTGCTGCGCCTGCCCCGCCCGGTCCGGACCATCGCGCCGACCGCCGTGGTGCTGCTGGTGCTCGTCCCGCTCGCCGCCCACGACCCCGACTTCGGCCCCACCACCTCGCGGCGGGCGAACGCCGCGCTGATGGCGTTCGGCGCCTGCGCGCTCGTGTTCCGCCGCCGCTTCCCGGCGGCGACCGCCGCGGCCACCCTGCTCAGCGGCCAACTCCCGCTCGCCCTCGCGCTCTACGGGCTGGCCACCCGGCGCGGCACCGGCCCGCTGCTGTACCTGCTCGCGGTCCTGGCCGAGCTGCGGCTGTTCGTCCCCTTCGACCTCGGCGACATCAGCAACCCCTCCTCGCTGGCCAACCTGGTCGAAGACCCGCTGGTGTTCGGCGCCGTCCCGCTCGCGCTGGGGCTGACCGCCCACCAACGCGGCCGCACGGTCAGCGTCCTCGCCGAACGCGCCCGGCTGCTGGCCGACCGCAACCGGCTGCTGGTGGAGGCCCGGCTGCACGCCGAGGAACGCGCCGCGGCGGCCGAACGCGCCCGGCTGGCCCGGGAGATGCACGACGTGGTGTCCAACCGGGTCTCGCTGATCACCCTGCACGCGGGCGCCGGGCAGATCGCCCGGGCCGACGATCCGGCCGCTGTCGGGGAGACCCTCGGCCTGATCCGCACCCTGGGCCTCCAGGCGCTCACCGAACTCCGCGGCCTGCTGGGCGTGTTGGTACCGGCCTCGGACCAGGCGCCCTCGCTGCGCGGCCTGCCCACCCTGGTCGAGGAGTCCCGGCAGGCCGGGCTGGCGGTGGGCCTGACCGTCACCGGCCCGGGCGACGGGCTGCCCGCGCCCGGCCCCCAGGTGCAGTACGCCGCCTACCGGATCGTCCAGGAGGCACTGACCAACGCCCACAAGCACGCCCCGGCCGCCGAGGTCGCCGTCACGGTCGCGGTCGAACCGGACGGGCTGCGCCTGGCGGTGGTCAACTCCCCCACCGGAAGCGACCGAAGCGACGGAGCGGACGGGACGGACGGAGCGGACGGGACGGGGTCGCAGCTCCCGTCGGGCGGGCACGGCCTGGACGGCATGCGCACCCGCGCCGACGACCTCGGCGGCACCCTGCACGCCGGGCCGACGCCCGAGGGCGGCTTCGCGGTCCGGGCCCGGCTGCCGCTCACCGTCGCCTGAGCGAACGGACGCTACGAAGCCGTCGCCTGAGCGAACGGACGTTACGAAGCCGCCGCCCGCTTCACCAGCTCCGCCCACACCTCGTCGACCCGCGCCGACAGCGCCTCCAACGGCCCGCCGTTGTCGATCACCAGGTCGGCGATCGCCAGCCGGTCCGCCCGCGCGGCCTGCGCGGCCATCCGGGCCCGGGCCTCCTCCTCGGCCATCCCGCGCAGCCGCACCAGCCGGTCCAGCCGCACCTCGTCGTCCGCGTCGATCACCACGACCAGGTCGAACAGCGGCGCCAGCCCGTTCTCGGCGAGCAGCGGCACGTCGTGCACCACCACCGCGTCGGGGGCCGCGGCCGCCTCCAGCTCCGCGGAGCGGGCCCGCACCAGCGGGTGGACGATCGCGTTCAGCGCCCGGAGCTTCGCCGGGTCGGCGAACACGACCGCCCCGAGCGCCGGGCGGTCCAGCGCACCGTCCTCCCGCAGCACCTGCGGGCCGAACTCGGCGACCACGGCGGCCAGACCGTCCGTCCCGGGGGCGACCACCTCGCGGGCGATCAGGTCGGAGTCCACGATCACCGCGCCGCGCGCGGCGAACAGCCGGGACACCTCGCTCTTGCCCGCGCCGATCCCGCCCGTCAGTCCGATCTTCAGCATGGCGTCAGGCTACCGGCGCGGCCCGGGCGGCGTCAGCCCGGTGCCGGTCGGCCCGGGTCCGTCACCCCGGGTCGACCGGCCCGCTCCCGACCGGCCCGGGTCCGTCACCCCGGCACCGGCCGGCCCGGCCCCGGTGCCGTCAGGCCAGGTCCAGGCTCTCGCCCTCGCCGAGCACGACCAGCTCGGAGCCGGTGCCCGGCCCGTCCGGCCCGAGCAGCCGGGTGGCCACCATCTGTCCGATCGGGCTGAGCGTCGCCTCGTGGACCGGCACGGCCTGGCGGGCCCGCGCCTCCCGGACGTAGTCGACCACCTCGGAGGCCTTGCTCCAGGGCGCGGCCAACGGCAGCAGCAGGGTGTCCACCGCGTGCGGCGGCACCGTGAAGGCGTCGCCCGGGTGGAACAGCCGGCCGTCGAACAGGAAGCCGATGTTCTTCACCCGGGGCACCTCCGGGTGGATCACCGCGTGCCACTCCCCGTGCACCGAGACGCCGAGCCCGCCGACCTCGAAGGCGTCGCCCTCGCCGACCACGGTGACCCGCTGCCCGAGGCCCTCCAGCTGGGCGGCGACGGCGTCGTTGGTCCACACCCGCACCGCCGGGTGGGCCTCCAGCGCGGCGCGCAGCCGGGACTCCTCGAAGTGGTCCATGTGCTCGTGGGTGATCAGGACGGCGTCCGCCCCGGTCAGGGCGGCGGGGTCGGTGAAGGCCCCGGGGTCGACGACGACGGTGGTGTCCTGGTGCTGGACGCGGACGCAGGCATGTCCGAACTTCGTGATTCGCATGTTCGAAACCATACAGCAGGACTGTACAGTTTTGCTGCATACCGTCCGGCTAGACTGCTCCCATGCCCAGCAACGCCCCCCACCCGGACACCCTGGACCTCGCCGCCGACCTGCGCACCGCCCTCGGCAGCCTGGTCCGGACCCTGCGCGACAGCGACGACCTGCCCCCCAACCAGGCCGCCGTGCTCGGCCTGCTGGTCCGCGACGAACGCTCCTACACGGTCGCCGAACTCGCCGACCGCCGCCGGGTCCGGCACCAGTCGATGGCCCGCACGGTCGCCCTGATGACCGGGGCCGGCCTGGTCGCCCAACAGCCCCACCCCACCGACGGCCGCAAGCAGTTGATCGCCGCCACCCCGGCCGGCCGCACCGCCCTGCTGGACCAGCGGGCCCGCCGCGAGCACCACATCGCGACCGCCATCGAATCCCGGCTCAGCTCCACCGAACGGGAGCAACTGCGCACCGCCGTCGCCCTGCTGGGGCGCCTGGCGTGATCCACGAGGAGAACGTCTAGACCTTCACCAGGTCCTGGGACGCGGTTTCCCCAGCCGCCGCGGCTTCCCCAGCCGCTGCGGCCTCCCCGGTCGCCTGCGGCCGCGGCCCCGGGATGCCCG
The DNA here is from genome assembly GCF_040684795.1 of Kitasatospora sp. NPDC089797. NCBI lineage: Bacteria > Bacillati > Actinomycetota > Actinomycetes > Kitasatosporales > Streptomycetaceae > Kitasatospora > Kitasatospora sp. NPDC089797. Next base: position 34,026 of record NZ_JBFBGS010000016.1, read on the forward strand.
GCTGCTCCAGCGCGGGCAGGTCGACGTGCTCGCTCAGCCCGAACCGCCGGTGCAGCCGCCGCAGCGGAGCGGGCGCCCACCAGTTGAACTCGCCGAACAGGCTCATCGCGGCGGGCACCAGCAGGCAGCGCACCAGGGTGGCGTCCACCGCGACGGCCACGGCCAGCGCGATGCCCATCTGCTTGACCATGAGCATGTCCCCGAGCGCGAAGCCCGCGAAGACGATCACCATCAACAGCGCCGCCGAGGTGATGATCCGACCGCTGCGCTGGACGCCCAGCTCCACCGCCCGGACGCAGCCGTGCCCGCGCTCGGTCAGCTCCTTGATCCGGGAGAGCAGGAACACCTCGTAGTCCATCGACAGCCCGAACGCGAAGGCGAAGACCAGCACCGGGATGAAGGTCTCCAGCCCCCCGGTCGGGCTGAAGCCCAGCAGCCCGCTGAACCAGCCGTCCTGGAACACCAGGGTCAGCGCGCCGAGCGAGGCGCCCAGCGAGAGCACGTTCATCAGCAGCGCCTTGACCGGCATCACCACCGAGCCGGTCATCAGGAACAGCAGCACCAGCGTGCCGGCCGCCACCAGGCCGAGCGCCCACGGCCCGCGCGACAGCAACTCGTCCTGGAAGTCCACCACCGAGGCCGCGCCACCGGTGACGAAGGTCGTCAACCCGCCCCGGTCGGCCCGCAGCTCGTCCACCACCCGCTTGGCCTGGTCGCCCTGCGGATCCCCGTGCACCAGCACGTCCACCGTCGACACCGCGTCGCCGATCGGCGTGACCGCCCGCACCCCGCTCACCCCGGGCAGCTTGGCGACCACGTCGTCCGCGTACGCCTGCGCGGCCTTCGCCCCGCCCTCGACCACCACCGTGATCGGCGCGGCCGCGACCTGCGGGAAGCGCTGGTCGATCGTCTCGGCCACCTGCCGCCCGGCCGAGGAGGCGGGCAGCACGGCGGCGCCGGAGCTGCGCATCTCGGCGTGCAGGAACGGCGCCCCGGCCGCCAGCAGCAGTCCCACGCAGGCGAGCGTGACCAGCACCGCCCGCTTGCGGACCCGGCGGACGGTCCGGCTGAAGAAACCCTCGTCGGGCACGGGTGCGGCCGGGGCCTTGATCCGGCCGCCCGCGAAGCCCAGCAGCGCGGGGATCAGGGTGAGCGCGGCGGCGACCGCGATCACCACCACGCTCACCCCGGCCGCGGCGACCGCGCCCAGCACCGGGCTGGTGAAGACGAAGAGGCCGGAGAGCGCGACGGCCACGGTCAGTCCGGAGAAGGCGACGGTGCGCCCGGCGGTCGCCGCGGTGCGTTCGACGGCGGCGGCGATGCCCGCGCCGTGCCCCCGTTCCTCGCGGAAACGATTCACCATGAGCAGCGCGTAGTCGATCGAGAGCCCCAGCCCCAGCACGGTGGCGATCGGCAGCACGCTGGTGTCGATGTCCATGATCCGGCTGAAACCGAACATGGCCAGCAGGGCCCCGCCGACCGAGGCGACCGCACCGATCAGCGGCAGCGAGGCCGCGGCGAGACCGCCGAAGACCAGCACCATGACGACCAGGGTGAGCGGCAGGGTCACCATCTCGCCGAAGCGGGTGTCGTCCTCGGTCTGCTTCTTGACCTCCTGCTGGAGCACGAGGTCCCCGCCGACCGTCACGTGCGCCCCGCCGGCCCCGTTCAGCGCGGCCAGCCGGTGGGTGACGACGTCGGTCTGCGCGGAGCTCGCGGTGTCGGCCATCCGCACGCTGACCAGGCTCGCCGTCCCGTCGGCGGCCCGCAGTGCGGCCGGCCCCGGCCCGGCGCCGTACGCGTCCTGGGTGCCGGCGACCCCGGGCAGTGCGGCGATCTCGGCGGTGGCCTTCTGGACGGCGGCGCGCACCGCCGGATCGTCCACCGGCCTGCCGTCCACCAGTGCGGTCACCGTGCCCTTGACCGGATCGGCCGCGGCGACCACCGCGCTCCCCCGGTCCGCCTCGGCCGTCGCGGAGGACGCCCCGGCCACCGACCCCTCGAAGACCCGGCCCCCGATCAGCACCCCGGTCACCAGGACCACGGCCCAGAAACCGAGCACCCAACGGCGGTGGCGGAAGCAGAACCGGCCGATCGCAGCGAGCCGGCCGCCGACCACAGCGGTGGAACCGGCGGAGGTGGGGTTGCGCATGAGGAGCCTTTCGGGCAGCTGCACTCAATGTAGGTGCAACCCGAACTCCGGCCTATAGCAGGGCAATGAGCCTCATCTCACATTTCCCTTCACATAAACCACACATAAGTCAAACCGGAGAACGAAGGCCCGAAAGCGCACGACGAGGGACGTGAAACGGCGGGGAAACGGCGGGGACAACACGAAACGGGCCCCACCCGGACGAATCCGGGTGGGGCCCGTTCCCTAGCTGTCAGCTAGCGGGGGGCGAGAGCCTCAGCTCTGGCCACCGGCCAGCTTCTCGCGCAGGGCGGCCAGGGCCTCGTCGGAGGCCAGGGCGCCCGAGCCCTCGTCGCTGCTGGACGAGTAGGAGCCACCGGCGGCAGCGGCGACGGCGTCGCCACCCTCGGCAGCGGCCTCGGCGTCGGCCTCGCGGCTCTTGATGACCTGGGCCTGGTGCTGCTCGAAGCGGGACTGCGCCTCGGCGTACTGGCGCTCCCACTCCTCACGCTGCTTCTCGAAGCCGGCCAGCCAGTCGTTCGCCTCGGGGTCGAAGCCCTCGGGGTAGATGTAGTTCCCCTGGTCGTCGTACGAGGCGGCCATGCCGTACAGGGTCGGGTCGAACTCGACCTCGGCCGGGTTGGCACCCAGGGCCTCGTTGGCCTGCTTCAGCGACAGGCTGATGCGGCGACGCTCGAGGTCGATGTCGATGACCTTGACGAAGATCTCGTCGCCGACCTGGACGACCTGCTCCGGGATCTCGACGTGGCGCTCGGCCAGCTCGGAGATGTGGACCAGACCCTCGATGCCCTCGTCCACGCGGACGAACGCACCGAACGGAACCAGCTTGGTGACCTTACCCGGAACGACCTGGCCGATCTGGTGGGTACGGGCGAACTGCTGCCACGGGTCCTCCTGGGTCGCCTTCAGCGACAGGGAGACGCGCTCGCGGTCCATGTCAACGTCGAGAACCTCGACGGTGACCTCCTGGCCGACCTCGACAACCTCGGACGGGTGGTCGATGTGCTTCCAGGACAGCTCGGAGACGTGCACCAGGCCGTCGACGCCACCCAGGTCCACGAAGGCACCGAAGTTGACGATCGAGGAGACGACGCCGGAGCGCACCTGACCCTTCTGGAGGGTGGTGAGGAAGGTCTGGCGGACCTCGCTCTGGGTCTGCTCCAGCCAGGCACGGCGGGACAGGACCACGTTGTTGCGGTTCTTGTCCAGCTCGATGATCTTGGCCTCGAGCTCCTTGCCCACGTAGGGCTGGAGGTCGCGGACGCGGCGCATCTCGACGAGCGAGGCCGGCAGGAAGCCACGGAGGCCGATGTCGAGGATGAGACCACCCTTGACGACCTCGATGACGGTACCGGTGACGATGCCGTCCTCTTCCTTGATCTTCTCGATCGTGCCCCAGGCACGCTCGTACTGAGCGCGCTTCTTGGACAGGATGAGACGACCCTCCTTGTCCTCCTTCTGGAGAACCAGGGCCTCGATGTTGTCGCCCACGGCGACGACCTCGTGCGGGTCGACGTCGTGCTTGATCGAGAGCTCGCGGGACGGGATGACGCCCTCGGTCTTGTAACCGATGTCGAGGAGGACCTCGTCACGGTCGACCTTCACGATGACGCCCTCGACGATGTCGCCATCGTTGAAGTACTTGATGGTCTCGTCGATGGCGGCGAGGAACGCCTCGGCGTCGCCGATGTCGTTGACCGCGACCTGCGGGGTGGTGCTGAGGGAGGAGTCGGTGGGGCTCGTCATTAGGAAAAGGGCTCCGGTACGGACATGAAAGTCGTAGGTAATGCCACGCGGAGGGCCCGTATCGCTCCCACCGAAAGCCGGACAGCCAAGAACACGGCGCACCGGGAATCCCGTGAACAACGAGAAAACCGGCGTCCGTCTTGCGACCGTGGGGTCTTCGACAGATGCGAGCGCGACCTGCTCCGTCTGAGGCGCGCAGGCCCGCAGCGCAACTTGTAGCATACGGGGACGGCCAGGCACGGTCAACGCCAGAAGAGGCAAGACGGTGGAGCCCGGTACGGATCAGGCCATATCCTCCGATTGCGCACCTCGCGGTGGCGTTCGAAGGGGCCCCGTCCCCGGATGCCACCGCCAGGATCCGGCCCCTATCGGGGCCGTTTCGCGGCAGCGGCGCTTCCGCACTCCATACCCTACGCGATGGGCATTGTCACCGTGGCCACCACCCCCCAGCCCAACCTCCACGATCTTGACACCTCCGAGGCGGAGGCCCTGGAAACCCCGGAGATCCCGGAGATCGAGGACGGGGACGAGGACGGGGACGAAGGCGACGACGCGGTCCGGCGGACGGCCGGCGTCGGGGAGAGCAGCCGGGCCAGCCGGCACTGGTGGGACCGCAACGCCGACGAGTACCAGGACGAGCACGGCGAGTTCCTCGGCGACGACCGCTTCACCTGGTGCCCCGAGGGCCTGGACGAGGCCGACGCCCGCCTGCTCGGGCCGGTCGACGGCCGGGACGTCCTGGAGATCGGCGCCGGCGCCGCCCAGTGCTCCCGCTGGCTGGCCGCCCAGGGCGCGCGCCCGGTCGCCCTGGACATCTCCTACCGCCAGCTCCAGCACTCCCGCCGGATCGACCTCGGCCGGGGCGTCGCACCCGTCGCCGTCGTCCAGGCCGACGCCGCGGTGCTCCCGTTCGCCGACGGCTCCTTCGACCTCGCCTGCTCCGCGTACGGGGCCGTCCCGTTCAGCGCCGACACCGAGCAGTTGATGCGCGAGGTGCACCGCGTGCTGCGGCCGGGCGGGCGCTGGGTGTTCTCGGTCACCCACCCGATCCGCTGGGCCTTCCCCGACGAGCCCGGCGTCGAGGGGCTCACCGCGATGTCCTCCTACTTCGACCGCACCCCGTACGTCGAGCAGGACGAGAACGGCCACGCCACCTACGTCGAGCACCACCGCACCCTGGGCGACCGGGTCCGCGAACTCGTCGCGGCCGGGTTCCGGCTGGTCGACCTGGTCGAGCCGGAGTGGCCGGCCGGGCTGGAGCAGGAGTGGGGCGGCTGGTCCCCGCTGCGCGGGCGGCTGATCCCGGGCACGGCGGTCTTCGTCACCGAGCGGGGCTGAGCCCGGTGAACCCCGCCTGGCGCGATCTGCCCGTCCGCACCGCCCTGCCCGCGCTGCACGAGGCGCTGGACGGGGAGGGCGCCGCCGTCCTGGCCGCGCCGCCCGGGACGGGCAAGACGACGCTGGTGCCGCTCGCGCTGGCGGGGCTGCTGGACGACGGTCGGCCGGTACGGCGGGTGCTGGTCGCCGAGCCGCGCCGGCTCGCCGTCCGGGCCGCCGCCCGGCGGATGGCCTGGCTGCTCGGCGAGGCGGTCGGCGGGCGGGTCGGGTACACCGTGCGCGGGGACCGCCGGGTCGGGGCCTCGACGGTGGTCGAGGTGGCCACCACCGGGGTGCTGCTGCAACGGCTGCAGCGCGACCAGGAGTTGCCGGGGGTCGACGTCGTCGTCCTGGACGAGTGCCACGAACGCCACCTGGACGCCGACACCGCGCTCGCCTTCCTGCTGGACGTCCGGGCGGCGCTGCGGCCAGAACTGCGGCTGGTCTGCGCCTCGGCCACCTCCGACACCTCCGCCTGGGCCGAACTCCTGGGCGGGGCACCGGTGGTGGAGGCGCACGGGGTGTCCCACCCGGTGGACGTGGTCTGGGCGCCGCCGCCGCGTGCGGTCCGGCCGGCGCACGGGACGCGGGTCGACCATGCGCTGCTGGACCACGTCGCGGCGGTGGTGCGGCGGGCGTTGGACGAGCGCGCCGGCGATGTGCTCTGCTTCCTCCCCGGCGTGGGCGAAATCGCCCGGGTGGCCGGGCAGTTGGCCGGGGTGGCCGCCGAGGTGCTCCAACTCCACGGCCGCGCGCCGCAGTCCGTGCAGGACGCCGCCCTCACGCCGTCCGCCGCACGGCGGGTGGTCCTCTCCACGGCGGTCGCCGAGTCCTCGCTCACCGTGCCCGGGGTGCGGGTCGTGGTGGACGCCGGGCTCGCACGGGAGCCGCGCACCGACCATGCACGGGGGCTGGCCGGGCTGGTCACGGTACGGGCCTCGCTGGCCGCCGCGCGGCAGCGCGCGGGCCGCGCCGGGCGCGAGGCGCCGGGGACGGTGTACCGGTGCTGGCACGAGGCGGAGGACGCCCGCGCGGCGCGCTTCCCGACGCCGGAGATCGCCCTCGCCGACCTCACCGCCTTTGCGCTCCAGGCTTCGTGCTGGGGCGACCCGGACGCCACCGGGCTCGCCCTGCCGGACGCCCCGCCCGCCGGGGCGATGGCCGCCGCCCGGCAGACCCTGGTCGCCCTCGGGGCGGTCACGGCCGACGGGCGGGCCACCCCGCGCGGCGTGCGCCTCGCCCGTACGGGGCTGCACCCCCGGCTGGGGCGGGCGTTGGTCGACGGCGCGGCCGCCGTCGGCGCGCGGCGAGCCGCCGAAGTGGTCGCCCTGCTCTCCGAGGAGCCGCCGCGCGCCCTGGGGGACGACCTCAACGCGGTCTGGCGGACGGTCCGTTCGTCCGGCGACCCGTACGCCAGTCGCTGGCGCGACGAAGTCCGCCGCCTGCAGCGCGCCACCTCCGAGGAACCGGCCACTCCCCTTCCGGACACGACGGCCGCCGGCCTCGTCGTCGCCCTGGCGTTCCCGGAACGCATCGCCCGCGCCCGGGTCGAGCGGCCCGCCCCCGGCGAGCGCAGCCCGTACCTGATGGCCTCGGGGACGGCCGCCGAACTCGCCCCCGACACCCGGCTCGGCGCCGTGCCGTGGCTCGCCGTCGCGGTCGCCGACCGGCAGGCGGGGTCGCACTCCGCGCGGATCCTGCACGCGGCGGTGCTGGACGAGTCCACCGCCCTGCTCGCCGGGGCCGCCCTGGCCACGTCGCGCGAGGAAGTCCACTGGGACACCCGCCGGGGCGAAGTCGTCTCCCGCCAGGTCGAGGCCCTCGGCGCCATCGAACTGGCGGAGAAGCCCCTCAAGCGGCCTGACTCAACCCTCGTTCGCGCCGCGTTGGTCGAAGGCCTCACCCGCGAGGGCATCAGTACGGTCCTGACCTGGCCCTCCCCCGGCCTCCGCGAACGTCTCGCGTTCCTCCACACGGCCCTTGGAGACCCCTGGCCCGACGTCAGCGACGAGGCACTGCTGTCGAGGGCTGAGGAGTGGCTGGAGCCCGAACTGTCGCGCGCCCGCCGCCGCGGCGACCTCGCGAGGATCGACACCACCTCGGCCCTGCAACGCCTCCTGCCCTGGGCAACCGGCGAGGCCGGCCGCCTCGACGAGCTCGCCCCCGAGCGCATCACCGTCCCGTCCGGCTCGAAGATACGAGTCGACTACTCGACGGAACGCCCGGTGCTGGCGGTCAAGTTGCAGGAACTCTTCGGCTGGCCAGCGGCTCCCGCCCTGGCCGGCGGCCGCGTCCCGCTCACCATCCACCTGCTGTCCCCGGCAGGCCGCCCCGCCGCCGTCACGGGAGACCTGGCGTCCTTCTGGCGCGAGGGATACCGAGCCGTCCGCGCGGATCTGCGGGGCCGCTACCCCCGCCACCCCTGGCCGGAAGACCCGACGACGGCCGAGCCCACGAAGCGCACCAACACCCGGAAATGAGTCCCGGTGGCACGGTCACCAGCCGGTGACCTCCTGACCGAGGACTGGCCGGCGCTCCGCCGAGTTGCCCGAAAGGCAGACGGGTACTCACTGTTCGCGACACGATGAAAGTCCGTAGGCACGCAGGATTCCGCGAGCGGCATGGCAGGAGACTTGGTCATGAGCCTAGAGTTCTTCGGAATCGACCCCGACACCGAGAAGGAGGGTTCGCCCACCGTGTGGGCGAACCTGACCGATCGTCGGCTCGTCATCCAGAGCGAAACCGTCGTCGGGGACGAGTTCGCGGAGGTCAACGAGACCGAGTGGGTCGCTGGTCACGTGATCGGTGTGCCTGACCACGAGTCTGTGATCAGCATTCCCGCGAGCATGATCCCGCTCATCAGGAAGGCGTGCGATGCAATCGAACGTGCCGGACTTCGCGACGCTTCTTCGGGAGGCGAAGACGTCGGCGGTGCACCTGGAGATGCGTGACGCCTACGGCGTCGGAGACGAGTCGTCGGGCTTCGCTCGCTGGCTCCGCACCGGAGAGCGGGACAACGACCCGAACTCGGACTACTGGCGTGACTGGGTGCAGATGATCCGCGCCACGGTCGACCGTGGTGTGGTCATCCGGCGTGCGCGCATCGTCTCGGAACCGGTGACGGACTACATCCGATATGAACACGGCGGTACGAATGTCAACCTCGCGTCCGGTGAGCTGGTGCGTTGGCTCCCGCGGCGGCTGGCGTCCGACATCGCGCTGCCGGGTAACGACTTCTGGGTGTTCGATGGCAAGCTCGTCCAGTTCAACCACTTCACGGGGGCGGGAAACTGGGCCGAGCCGCCCAAGGAGCTGCGGCATGAGCCCGACGTGGTGAAGCTGTGCTCCACCGCCTTCGAGGCCGTGTGGGAGCGGGCTGTCCCGCACGATAGTTTCTCCGTCTGACGGCCACCGTCACGATCACCGGACCACCCGCCGATGTCGCCGACTTCCGCGTCGTCCAGCGCCCAGGCAGCCCGCAGGGCGCTCGCTGTTCGTCTCCAGAACCTCCGCCGGGATGCCCGGCTGAACGGCCGCGAGCTGTCGGCACGTTGCGGGTGGCACCCGGCCAAGACCTCGCGCATCCAGGACGGCAAGGTCGCGCCGTCAGAGGCGGACACCCGAGCATGGTGCGTCGCGTGCGGTGCCGAGGATCAGGTAGCCGACCTGATCGCCGCATCCCGCTCCGTCGAGTCCATGTACGTCGAGTGGAAACGGTTGAAGTCCGCAGGACTCCGGAATCTCCAGGAGTCCTATGCCGCTCTGTACGAACAGACGCAGTTGTTCCGGTTCTACACGTCGGACGTGATCCCCGGGGTTCTCCAGACGTCCGCGTACGTGCGAGCGATCATGTCGAGGTCGGCCGGAACAAGCCACTCCGAGGAGGACATGGAACAAGCGATCGCAACGAAGATGGAGCGGGCCGGCATCATCCACCGGGGCATGCACCGGTTCCTGTTCCTCCTTGAGGAGTCGGTTCTGAGGTACCGACTCGGTGATGCCGAGGCCATGGCCGGTCAGCTCGGCCACCTGCTCACCGTGATGTCCCTGCCCCGTGTCAGCCTGGGAGTGATCCCGTTCGCCGCCCGCCGGACCCTGTGGCCCGTAGAGTCCTTCCGGGTCTACGACGAATCCCGCGTGCAAGTCGAACTCGTCACGGCGGCAGTCAACGTGACCGCACCGAATGAGGTACGTCAGTATGTGGACACCTTCGCCGAGCTGCACGGCATGGCCTTGTTCGGTGCCAAGGCACGGATGCTGATCGGTGACGCGATCGCCGCCCTGGAGTGACGTCGCGCAACTTCTCGCAATCTCGTTGGGTTTGCGGTTCCGGCGGGCCTAACGTCCTGATGGCAGGTCATCACCACTGTGGCGCCGAGCCCATGACGGTCTCGACGCGCCCATAAGCCCCGCCCCGACCGGCGGACCTGGACAGCTCGAACGGTCGGAGCGGGGTCCGCAACACCGAACGGTCCGGGCGCCTTCCGGTGACCGGTCCCCAGTGTGAGGAGGCATCAGTATGCGCTACATCCAGCCCGAGCGGCCGCCGCAGTTGCCGCCCGGCCCCGACTGCACCGCGACCGTCCCCGCCGAGTAGGAGGAGTCAGCCATGCGCATCGAGATCATCGTGTCCAAGCACAAGGGCAACGAGAAGCCCCCGCCGAAGCACGCGGGCAAGCCCGCCCCGGAGCCGACCCCGCCGTCCCAGTAGAGCGACACCCGACACACCGGCAGGCCCCCGCTCCCATGCGAGGGGCCTGCCCTCCGCTTCCGAGGGAGAGCACCGATGGCCGATCGCCTCGTCATCTCGTACGCGTCTCGCCACTTCGCCGACGTCGACTGGTCGGAGAAGGCGGACCGCTGGCGAGCCAGCTTCTACGAGAACGGCGGCAAGGTCTTCGGCACCGCCGACATCACCCGCGTCATCCCCGGCGTCACGCCGAACCCTTCCGAAGCCCTGGGCCAGGACCCCGGCCTGCTCGACCGCATTCCGCGTGTGATCTTCACCGAGGACGGCGGACTCGCCCCGGTGGTGGCCGAGTTGCGCCCCTCGCTGCTGCTCCTGCTGGAGTCCGTCGAGGTGTCGGCCGAATGGCGGGGGAAGGGTGTCGGGATGCGCCTGGCCGTCGAGGCGCTGCGCCGGTTCGCCGTACCCGGCGCACTCGCCGTCTGTTACCCGGCACCGATCCACGACCACGGGCCGGACGAGCCGTGTTCGTACGAGTCGGACGACCCGGAAGTCCGGCGACCGGACGAGGAGGCGATGACGAAGCTCCGGAGGGCATGGGAGGGACACGGCTTCGCTCCGCTCACCGAGGGCGTGTACGCCCGCCGGATGGAGCCATAGCGTCCGCCGAGGGCGACGGATCCCATCTACCGTACTGCCGTGCGCTGTTGACGCCTGTCAGGAGATCGAGAAGCCCATCTGGTTCACCACCGGCGTCATCGGCACGTACATCACCTGCGCGTAGCAGGTGGTCGAATGCGCCGTCGAACCGGCCGGGCAGCCGACCTCCGACTGCCCGGCGACGATCACACCACGGGCCTCCATTCGGCTGGACGGCCACCCCGACCCTGGCTGGCGGCCGCATACCGCTCACGATCCACCTACTCTCCCCCGCCGGCCGCCCCGCCCGCCGTCACGGGAGACCTGGCCTCCTTCTGGCGCGAGGGATGCCGAGCAGTCCGCGCCGACCTCCGGGGCCGCTACCCCCGCCACCCCTGGCCGGAAGACCCGACGACCGCCGAGCCCACCCGCCGGGCCAACCCGCGGAATTGAGGCTCCAGTTCCTGGGCCCGGCATCGGCCCCTCATCTCCGGTCGGCAGCCGACTCCGCCACCGGGTGCCCGATCTTGCGGGCGAAGGCGGCACTCGCCTCGAAGTCCAGCGCAGGCTCAAGCGCCGCGACCGTCCAGCGCGGTAGCGGGCTGCCCGACAGGATCGCGGCGACGGCGTCGCGATCGACGGGTCGTCCGTGGAAGTCCTCAGCATCCCTGCTGACGGCCTCCGCACTGCCGTTCGCGAGCACCCCGAACAGCTGACCCGCTCCGTCGGACTCGCCCTCGGTGAACACCACCGGTCCGCACTGCCACGCGGAGGCGCCGACCTCGCGCCAGGCGCACAGCGTCGCTTCGAAGAATCCGTCGGACTGCAGCTCCGGGTCTGCCGGGTAGTGCGCCAACCCCGCCGGAAGGCCGTCCAGCAAGCCGGGCCGATGGGGCCGGGGCCGCGTCCACGAGGCCTCGCTCTCATAGCAGAAGCCGTAGAGGAGGACCCCGGCCGGATCGAAGACGATCCCGTACTGATCGCCGGAGCCGTCCTCCATCGTGGCCAGGTCCACCCCAGGGCGCCAGTTCGACTGATAGCCATATCTCGGAGAGATTTCGGCGAGCATGATGTCAAGCAGCGCCAGCGCCCGGCAGCGGGCGCGCAGGACGTCCGGCTCGGGCAACCTGGGCAGCAACTCGTGAACGTTCATGGCGAGCATTGAACAGGGGCCAGCCGACAGGCCGTCAGTCGGGTCGCGGATCTCCCGTGCGAGGTCAGGCGGTGGGTTCCCGCTCCTCAGGAGATCGAGAAGCCCATCTGGTTCACCACGGGTGTCATCGGCACGTACATCACCCGCGCGTAGCAGGTGGTCGAATGCGCCGTCGACCCGGCCGGGCAGCCGACCTCCGACTGCCCGGCGACGATCACGCCACGGGCCTCCATGTCGCCGTTCGCACCGGACGGGTTGGCCAGCGCCGGGCCGCCACTGTCGCCCTTCGCGCCGATCGCCCGCCGGTCGCCGCCCTTGGACTCCGCGACGTCCACCGGCTTGATCTTCGTCCCCTCGTCGTTCGTCGTCTCGACGTCGACCTTCTTGACCTCGACGTCGCACTTCCAGCCCGACTGGGCGCCGCTGAGGCAGACGAGGTCCCCGACGTTGTTGCGCCCGGCCCCGTAGGTGTGCCGGGAGGAGCCGCTGCCGTCCGACCAGGCGCCGTCGTAGAACCGGCCGGCACCGTTGCCGTTGATGGCGATCATGCCGACGTCCAGCCCGTCGCCGATCGCGTACAGGTCGCCGATGTAGCCGCCGGTGCCGTTGTAGTACCGGCCGTTCCCGCAGTGCGCGGCGGTCAGCAGCACCTTCGTCCGGTCCTTCCAGCCGCTGAACGCGGTGGAGCAGAACGACGCCTTTCCGGTGTTGACCTCGGCGCCCGCGTAGTACGGCGCGCTGTCGGAGTGCCGGCTGCCGGACAGTGCGCCCGGGACGCCGTCGACGGTGGCCGTCACCGGCATTCCGGCGAGCTCGGCGGCCTTCCGGGCGTAGGCCTGGTCAGCCGTGGCTCCGCCGGTCAGCCGGGTCGCCTTCGTCGGTTCGTAGGTGATCGCGATGGCGGCGCCGTCCTCCTGGGGGCCGATCGAGGTCCACTCCTCGGGGGCCACGGCGGCGGTGAACCGGTCGATCGCGGCGCGCATCTCCGCGCGGGAGTACGGGCTCCGGTGGATGTCGACGGTGTAGCCGGGGTTGGCGTTCGCGTCGAGGAGCGTCCGGATCTCGGCCGGGGCCTCGCCCTTCCAGTAGAGGTCCGCGTGCTGGTCGGAGGCGTCGATCACCGTCCCGGCGTAGCCGTCGGCCGCCGGGGCGCCGGACTCCACCCAGTCCTGCACCGGGTCCGTCATGCGGTGGAGCTTGGCTTGGGCCTGCGGGTCGCGGAGCACCGGCAGGCTGACGGAGCGGACGGGTTCTTCGTCCGGCGCGGCATCGGCGGCGACCAGGGCGGAGGCGGTCACGGCGAACAGGGCCAGGGACAGCACGAGACGGGAACGACGCATGGGCGGTCCTTCGAGGAGGCTGGCGGGCCAGCACCCAGCGTAGGGACCGGGCAGCGTTTCCCCTGACCAAAGGGCGCGTGCGGAAAGCTACGCGCCCCCGGTCGCCGATCAGCTCTCGGGGAAGTCACCGGCCTGGATGCCGGAGAGGAAGGAGGACCAGGCGGAGGCCGGGAAGAGGAGGGTCGGTCCGTGCGGGTCCTTGGAGTCACGCACGGGAACGAGGCCGGGGAATCCGGGGGCCACCTCGATGCACTCGCCCGCGTTGTCCCCGCTGTAGCTGCTCTTCAGCCACAATGCCCCGCTCAGCTCGACGTTCTGCATATCGGTATTCCTCCATCGCTTCGGCGATCAGGGCGTGGGAGTCGTCCATCGAGAGTACCGCTCCCCTCACGAGATCGAAGTCCCGGCGGCTCTCCTGCACTACCTCAGGAGCGTCACTGAAGTGCCCCCGATAGAGGCTCTCCGAGTAGACCCACTCCTTCCTGTCAGGCATCTCAAGCAGAACCACGGACGTGGTCGGCAACTTCCGTGCCCTGAAGGCGAACGGTGCCACCTGGATGACCACATTCGCCCGCTCTCCCACTGAGAGAAGATGCTCCATCTGCCTGCTCATGACGCCAGGCCCACCGATGACGCTCCGGATCACGCTCTCATGAAGGACCACGATCATTGACGGTCCATCATCGGCCAGGAAGCGGTCCTGCCGACTCAGTCGAGCCGCTACCCGTTCTGCCAGCCATTGCGGATTGTTCCGCGCATCCCCGAGGCGAAAGATCTCGTAGGCATATTCCTCGCTCTGGAGCAGGCCATTGACTCGCATGTACTGGAGCACTCGGACTGCCACGGCCTCCTCTTCAAGCTCGACGTACTTCTGAAACCAGTCCGGGTGCTCGATATCCGCGTCCCAGTCCACCCGCTCCCACAAGCGCACCAACAAGCCCCCCATGGCGAGCAGCTCGTCGACCCTCTCCACCGTGTCCCGATCCATGGGCCGCTTGCCGCCCTCGTAGCGGGTGATCACCGTTCGGTGGCAGTGCAGCAACCTGCCCAGGTCTTCCTGCTTCAGGCCAGCCTGCTCACGAGCGAAGCGGAGCGCTTCACCGAACATCACCGCCGGGCTCGACGTGAGCCCGTTCTCCAACCGCCGATGTGACATCCCAATCCCCTCAGGTGCTGCGGATCCCCGCACCCCGATTTGGTCGTCACCGTAGCCCCAGCGGTCGATCATTGATGTCGGAACGCAATCATCTGCATGCACAGCGTGATTGCGCACTACCCTCACGCTCCCCCATCCGCCCCCCGAGGAACTCTGCCATGCCCGCTTCCCGACGCCCCCGTGCGTTCGCCGCCCGCCTCGACTCGCGCGTCGAATCCACGCCCCTCGCCCGGTACTTGCTCCGCGCCTACCTCGCCGGACTCCCCAGCGGCGACCGCTACCGCGACGTCGCCGAACTCCTCCTCGGCGAACTCTTCGCCAACGCCGTCCAGCACAGCGACGCCCCGACCGACCGCCTCATCGAGGTCCGCTTCGCCCTCGTCAACAGCCTCCTCCGCCTCGAAGTCCACGACGCCGGCGCCGGCCGCCCCACCCTCCGCAGTGCCTCGCCCTCCGACGAACGCGGCCGTGGCCTGTTCCTCGTCAACGAGCTGGCCGAACGCTGGGGTTGCTGCCCCCGCGCGGGCGGGATCGGCAAGTTCGTCTGGGCCCTCATCACCCCCACCACCATCCCCTCCCCCGCCCTCATCTGAAAGCGCGCCCCGATGCTCCCCACCCTCGCCCGCCACGCCCTCTCCCGAGGCCGCACCCCCGCCGAGGCCTACGCCCTCCTCGCCCGCCGCACCAAGCAGCCTCTCCCCGCCGCCCGCGCCGTCTGCCTCGCCCTCTCCATCCCCCTCGCCGAAACGACCCGCCGCCTCAACGACTGCTACGACGCCCTCCTCGCCGACCCCCGCCCCGGCACCGAAGCCGACACCGGCGAACTCCTCGAAGCCCTGGGCGTCTTCGATGTCCCCAAGACCCCCACCCCCACGGAGCTCGCCGTCATCGACCTGTTCCTGATCGCCATCGACGCCCTCGGCGGCATCCGTGCCGGCCACCAGCACGGCCTGAGCCGCTGGTTCACCACCGGCAACCTCACCGCCGCCTACCTCTCCCTCACCGCCGCGCGCCCCCTCCCCACCGGCGACCCCACCCGCTACTGGGCCGCCCTGGTCACCGCCGGCGAACTCCTCCTCACCACCCCCACCCCCGACCCCCGCGTCAAACCCGCCCTCACCCACTGCCGGGCCCAGGCAACCGCCCACCCCTGAGCACAGGAAGTCAACCCCGCCGACTTCCTGCGCCCTCGCCGGCCACCGACGGCCGCCCGCCCGCGCTCAGCCGCGCACGTGCAGCCCGAAGCCCGTGCGGCCCGCGGGCTCCAGGCCCTCCTTCAGGTGCAGCGAAGGGATCTCGTAGTCGCCGAAGTTCTGCCGCCGGAAGGCGATCGGCTCGGTCGTCTCCAGGGTGAGCAGGCGCTGCTTCCAGGCCTCGGCGGCGGCCGCGTACTCCTCCTCGGTCATCCGGTCGGTGCGGTACAGCACGAACGGGGGCAGCACCGCGACGCCGGGGTAGTGGAGGATGCCGTGCTGGAACGGGAACAGCAGGTCGTCGATGGGGCCGTTGATCCCGCGGGCGGCGTAGTGCGCCGCCGGGCCGCCGGTGGTCACCGAGAGCAGCGCCCGCTTGCCCAGCAGGGTGCCCTCGCCGTAGCGCTCGCCGTACTTGGTGTCGCTGTGCTCGCCGACGCCGTACGCGAAGCGGTAGGTGAACACCCGGTCCACCCAGCCCTTGAGGATCGCGGGCATCGAGTACCACCACAGCGGGAACTGGAAGATGATCGTGTCGGCCCACAGCAGCTTCTCCTGCTCGGCGCGGACGTCCGGGGTGAGCGTCCCGGCGTCGCGGGCGCGGCCGGAGTCCTGGGCGATCTTCAGCGGGCTCGACGCCTCCGGGCCGTAGTCCGCGGCGTCCACGACCGCCTTCCAGTTCATCGCGTACAGGTCGCTCACCCGCACCTGGTGCCCGGCGCCCTCCAGGGTGGACACCGCGAGGTCCTTCAGCGAGCTGTTGAGCGACTTGGGCTCCGGGTGGGCGTGGACGATCAGCGTCTTCACGGGAACTCCTTCGGATCGGGTGCCTTCGGAACGGCGGCCTTCGGAACGGGTCTCTCCGCCTCCGCCGCCTCCGATCCTGGGCACCGCGACGCCCCGCGTTCAGGGGCGCCGCTTCCGTCGGACCGGACTTCCTGGTATCCGCAGGGCCACCCTCGCCCGGTGCGGCCGTGGCCATACTGGAGGGCATGGACGATCTCGCGGGCTTCCTGCGGACCCGGCGCGCCCGGGTCGACCCGGCCCTCGTCGGCATCCCCACCGACAACCGCCGCCGGGTCGAAGGGCTGCGCCGCGAGGAGGTCGCGCACCTGTCCGGCGTCAGCGTCGACTACTACGTGCGCCTGGAGCAGGGGCGCGCGACCCAGCCCTCCGAGCAGGTGCTCGACGCGCTCGCCCGGGTCCTCGACCTCGACGAGACCGAGCGCGGGCACCTCCACCGCCTCGCCCGGCTGTGCCGCCGCCGCGCGAAGGCCCCGGGCGGCCGGCTCCGGCCCGAACTGCTGCGCGTCCTCGACCTGGTCGTCGACGCCCCCGCACTGATCATGAACCACCGCACGGACGTGCTCGCCGGGAACCGTCTCGCCGCACTCCTCCTCGGCCGCCCGATGCCGGGCCTGAACACGGCCCGGCACATCTTCCTGGAGGAGGCCGACCGCGGCCTCTACGCCGAGTGGGAGCACTGCACCCTCGACGTGGTCGGACACCTCCGGCTGGCCGCCGGCCAGTACCCCGATGACCCCCGACTGGCTTCGCTCATCGGCGAGTTGGCGATGGGCAGCGAGCGCTTCCGCCGCCTCTGGGCCCGCGCCGACGTGCGCGCCCGCACCCACGGCCGCAAGGCGTACCGGCACCCCCTGGTCGGGCTGCTGGAACTGCACCAGGAGAACTTCGCGCTGCCGGGCGAACCCGGCATCGAGCTCCTCGTCCTGTCCGCGCCCCCCGGCAGCCCCGCCGAGGACGGCCTGCGCCTGCTCGCGAGCCTGGGCCCGGACACCGGCGCCGCGCGCCCCGCGCCCCTCCCGCCCAGGACGGCCGCGGGCCTGCCGCCCGGGTGAGGCCGACCGGCCGTCCTCGACCTCGCGGGTCAGAGCACCTGGCGCTCCGCCCCCGGCGCGAACGCCGCCGCGTGGTCGGCGGCCCACCGGCCGAAGGTGCGCGGGGGCGTCCCGAGGAGGTCGGCCACCGTGCTCGTCACGTACGCGGGCCGGCCGACCGCCGCGTGCCACGCGGCGAGCAGCATGTCGACGGCCGAGCCGGGTGCGGCGCCCTGCCAGCGGCTCCGGAACTCGTCCGGCGTCACCTCCTCGAACGCGATCCGGCGCCCCAGGGCGTCGCCGATGACGGCCACCTGCTCGGCCTGGGTCAGCGACTCGGGGCCGGTGAGCACGAAGTCGCCCCCGGTGTAGCCGTCCCGGCAGAGCGCGTGCGCGGCGACGGCGGCGATGTCGCGGTCGTCGACCGGCGCCGTCGCGGCCGCGCCGTAGGGCCAGCGGACGGCCTCGCCCGCCCGGATCGCGGGCGCCCACCAGGCCAGCGCGTTCGACGCGAACATCCCCGGCCGGATGACCGTCGACTCGATGCCGGTGGCCGCGATCAGCCGCTCGAGCTCGGCGTGCAGCGCTGCGGCGGGGTTGGGCTGCTGGAAGAACGGGTGCGGGGTCCGGATCGGGGACGACAGCAGGACGACCCGCCGCGCCCGGGCCGCCAGCCGCCCGACCACCGCCGGGGCGGTCCGCGGCGGGGCCGTCCAGAGCAGGAAGACCGCTCCGGCGCCGTTCAGGGCCGGGTCCAGCGACTCGGGCACGGTGAGGTCGCCGGTGACGACCTCGACCCCGGCGGGCAGCGTCGCCGCCGCCCCGGCGCGACGGACGAGGGCGCGGACCGGCACGCCCGCATCGAGGAGTCGGTCGATGACGAGGCGGCCGATCCGGCCGGTCGCCCCGGTGACGAGCACGGGAGTGGGGTCTGTGCGGTTCATACCCTCCATGAAAGCGTTACTCGGTTAAAAACACAACCCAGTCAATATTTCTCCTTCGCCGCGCCCTCCCCACCGGCCAAGCCCTCCTCCTCCCGCACCGGACTTCCCGACCACCGCGCACACGGCGCCCAACCCTGTGATCTCATCGTCCTGTTGACGCACCACCATCAAGGAGATGACCCATGTCCACGGCCCAGCCCACCGCCCTCCGCCTGACCGTCGGCCGGCACACCTTCGACGCGCTCGCCGCCGGCCCCGCCGACGGCGAACCCGTCCTGCTGCTGCACGGCTTCCCCGAGTTCGCCGACTGCTGGAGCGCCGAACTGACCGCCCTGGCCGAGGCCGGCTACCGCGCCGTCGCGGTGGACCAGCGCGGCTACTCCCCCGACGCCCGCCCCGCGGACATCGCCGACTACGACGTCGACCTGCTGGTCGCGGACGCCCTCGGCTTCGCCGACGCGCTGGACGCCCCGCGCTTCCACCTCATCGCCCACGACTGGGGCGGCCTGGTCGCCTGGGCGCTCGCCTCCACCCACCCGGAGCGGCTGCTCAGCCTCTCCGTGCTCTCCACCCCGCACCCCGAGGCGCTCTACGAGGCCCTCAACAACGACAGCGACCAGCGCGAGCGCTCGCAGTACATAAGGGAGTTCCGCCTGCCGGAGCACGTGGCCGAGCAGGCCCTGCTGGCCGACGACGCGGCCCGGCTGCGCACGATCTACCGCAGCGGGATCCCGGCGGAGCTGGCCGAGTCCAACGTCCGACGGCTGACCGAGCCGGGCGTCCTGACGGCCGGGCTCAACTGGTACCGGGCGGTCAACGAGGAACTCCGGGTGCCGGCCGGCGAGATCACCGTCCGCACGCTCTTCGTCTGGGGCACCGAGGACCGCGCCCTGGGCCGCGACGCCGCCGACCTGACGGCCAAGCACGTCAGCGGCCCGTACCGGTTCGTGGCCCTGGAGGGCGCCGGCCACTGGCTGCCGGAGGCGGACGCCGACCGGGTCGTGCCGCTGCTCCTGGCGCACCTCGCGGGCTGACCCGCGCAGCGGGCCCCGGCGCGCCGCCCCACCGGCGCGCCGACGCCCGTGCAGTGCCCCGCCGGTCCGCCCGCGGCCCTCAGCCGGTCTTTGCCGCCGCCGACGCGTTCCGGGACCGCGCCCAGCTCTCCGCCTGCTCCGGCGGCCACAGGAAGCGGGCCCCGAACTCCTTCTCCTCGCCGGGCGCCGCCCCGGTCAACGCCCGCACCACCGCCGGGCTGTGGACGGCGCTGACCCGGAAGTTCTCCAGGTGCCGGCTCCTGATCACGATCCGCGTGTAACGACGGCCGCCGCCCCGGTGACGCCCGGCCACGATGACGCTCTCGCCGCCGTCGCCCCAGGCCGGCGGCGCGATCCAGACCTTCGCCCCCGGCGCGAAGTGCCGCAGCCCCGTGCGGGTCTCCGACTCGCCCTCGCCGTGGGTCGTCTCCTGGGCGACATTGGCCACGAGGCACACGCCCAGCGGCTCCGGTCCGGTTGCTTCCGTCATGCCGTCCATGATCGCCCGTCCCGGGCACGGCGGCACGGGGGTTTCCGGCGCCCCGGCGGTCATCGCGGTGACGTCCGGCTCCGCGCCCTCTAGGGTCCGACAGGTGACCGCACAGCCCACCGACCGCGCAGGCCCCGCCGACCGCGCAGGCCCCGCCGACCCCGCAGGCCCCGCCGATTCCGCCGACGCACCGGCCCGCACCGTCCGCTCCCAGGACGACCCGGCCGTCCGGGTCCGGCCCGCCGACCGCCACACCCCCGACGGCCTCGGCGCCGGCCCGCACCACCGGTACTGACCGCACCACCCGCACCACCCGCACCACCTGGAGACCGGATGACCCACACCGCACACCTCCCCGCAGGGCCCGACCGGCCGGAGGCACTGCTCCTCACCGGCACCGTCGGCGTCGGCAAGACCACCACCGCCGACCTGGTCGGGGACCTGCTGGCCGACCTCGGCGTCCCGTCCGCGGTCATCGACCTCGACCGGCTCTGCCAGGCCTGGCCCGCCCCCGCCGGGGACCCCTTCCAGCGCCTCCTCCTGCTCGCCAACCTGCGCGCCGTCGCCGGCAACTACCGCGCGGCGGGCGCCCACCGCCTCGTGCTGGCCGGCGTGGCCGAGAGCGCCGCCGAACGGGACGCCTACCAGGAGGCCCTGGGCATGCCGCTGCGGGTGTGCCGGCTGACCGCGGACCTCCCCGCCGTCCATGCCCGGCTCCGGGCCCGCCACGAGGCCGACCACGACACGGCCTCCCTGCCCTGGCACCTGCACCGGGCGGACGAGCTCCACACCGTGCTGGAGTCGGCCGGGATCTCCGACCTCACCGTCGACACCACCCACCTGGCACCCGACCAGGTCGCCCACGCCGTCCTCACCGCCGCCCACTGGCCCGGCACCGCCCCCGACCACCCCGCGTGACGGCCCGTCCCCGTCCCCACGCCGGCATCCGATCCACCAATGTCGGCCGCGACTTCGGGCGCACCCTGGCCATCCGGCTCGCCGATCTGGGCGCCGAGGTCTTCCTCTCCGCCCGCACCTCCGCCGCCGCCGAGCGGGTCCGGGACGAGATCCGCGCCCGGGGGCACCAGCGCGTCCACGCCTTCGCCTGCGACCTGACGGACGCCGCGTCGATCCGCGACTTCGCGGCCGCCGTCGGCCGACAGACCGACCGGATCGACCTGCTGATCAACAACGGCTCCCGCTACCTCTCGGGCCCGGACCTCGTATCCGCCTCCGACGCCGACGTCATCGACACCCTCGCCTCCGGCGCCACGGGCACCGTCCTGACCGTGAAGAACTTCCTCCCCCTCCTGCTGGCCTCGGACAAGCCGGACGTGGTGACCATGGTCTCCGCGTGCGGAACGGCCGGCCATCACCGGTCGGAGGCGCACGACGCCTTCTACGCGGCCAAGAGCGCCCAGGCCGGATTCCTCGACATCCTCTCCAAGCGCCTGCGGCCCAGGGGAGTTCGGGTGATCTCCCTCTACCCGCCCGACTTCGACAACCCCGACCCCCTCGGCGAGGAGTGGGACACCACCCCTCGCGGGGCCCAGGACGCCCTCACCGCGCAGTCACTCGTCGACTGCGTCCTCTTCGCGGTCGACCAGCCGCGCGACTGCTTCATCAAGTCGTTCCACTTCGAGCAGGTCTGAGGCCCCGCACCGCACGCGTGCGCAGGAAGTCGGCCCCACCGACTTCCTGCGCACGCGCCCGCCCGCGCCCAGGTCCGGGTCCGGTCCGGTTCGGTCCGGTTCGGTCCGGTCCTGCCGGGCGCGATCAATCGGGCAGGGCCTGGGCGTGGTCGACGGAGCCGGGCGCCCCGACGGCTCCGGGCGCTGCCGCGAGGGCGCCCACGACGCGGTCGAGCCACTCGACGAGGAGGTGCCGCTCGGGGGTGCTGAGCACGTCCAGCTCCGGGGCGAGCGCCCGCAGCGCGACGGCCTGTGCGAGCACGCCGTCCGCGGCCCCGGCGGGGCCGTCGACCAGGATGCGGCCGAGGACCGCGTCCATCATCGCCTCGCCCAGGGCCGGGTCCCGCTGCTCCGGGGGCGTCGCCAGGAGCGTCTGCACGGTACCGACGCCCGCCGCGTGGATGAGATCGACCGCCCGGGGTTCGGCGACCCGGAGCCGCCCGGCCGCCGCCAGCCGGTGGACGCGCGCCGCCAGGATCTGCCGCCCCGTCCGGGCAGCCGGTGAGCCGAGCACGCGCTCGGGATCGCTCAGCAGCCGGAACACGGCCGGGTTGGCCAGACCGAACTCGATCTGCCGGCGCCAGCTCGCCCGCAGATCGGCGAGCGGATCGGCGGCCGCCGCCTCGGCAGCGGCCGCGCTCGCCGCCTTCTCCGTGACGAACGCGGACATGACGTGCTCGGCCACCGCCTCCAGCAGCCCGTCCTTGTCGCCGAACAGGCGGTAGATGGCAGGCGCCTGGACGCCGGCGCGCTCGGCGACGCCGCGGGTGGTCACGGCGCCGGGCCCGCTCTCGCGCAGCAGCGCGGCGGCGGCATCGACGATCGCCGCCCGGGTGTCCGTCCTGGTCTTGGCCGCATCACTCATGGAACAAGGATAACGATGGCTTGCTATCGATGATACGCGGGGCTACGGTGGCATTGTTTCCGTCGATAACAGGGAGAGCGAATCAATGATTATCGTGACCGGTGCGACCGGAGCCCTCAACGGCGCGACCGTGGACCACCTGCTGGAACGGGTCCCGTCGGGCGACATCGCGGTGGCCGTGCGCGACCCCGCGAAGGCGGAGCGCTTCGCCCGGCGCGGCATCGAGGTCAGGTACGGCGACTACGCCGTCCCCGACTCCCTGCCGGCGGCCTTCGCCGACGCCGACCAACTCCTCCTCGTCTCCTCCAACGACCCCACCGCGGACGCGACCGGCCTGCACCGCACGGCGATCGACGCCGCCGTCGCGGCCGGGGCGAAGCGCATCCTCTACACCAGCCACCAGGCCGCCGCACCGGACAACCCCTTCGCCCCCGGACGGGACCACAGCGCCACGGAAGGACTCCTGGCCGCCTCCGGCATCCCCTGGACGTCGCTGCGCAACGGGTTCTACGCCCACAGCATCCACTGGCTCGCCGGCCCCTGGCGCGAGACCGGGGTGATCGCCGTCCCCGGCGACGGACCGGTGTCCTGGACCGCCCGCGAGGACGCCGCCGAGGCAGCCGCCCTGATCCTCGCCTCCCCCGGAGCCCACGACGGTCCGACGACCCTCACCGCCCCAGCGGCCCCGACCTTCGCCGAACTCGCCGAGACCGCATCCGAGTTGTCGGGACGGACCATCCGCTACCAGCCGATGGACGAGAGCGACTGGGTCGCCGCGCAGACCGCCGCCGGACAACCCGAGCACATGACCCACTTCCTGCTGGGCTTCTACCGCGCCGCGCAGGCCGGCTTCTTCGCCGGGGTCGACCCGCTGCTCGGCGAACTCCTCGGCCGCCGCCCCCGCACCGCGCGCGACGCCCTGCGGGCCACACCCCGATGACCGCGTGGCGTCACCGCCGGGCGGACGTCGCCCGATCCGGCCGCTACGGCCGCTACGACCACTACGGCTGGTCGACGCAGGCGGCCAGCCGCTCCCGACAGGTGTCGAGCCCCTGCGCCACCGTCCCCCGGTCGTCGCCGTCCGCCGGGTCGAGCAGCTCTCCGGCGGCGGTCAGAGCCGTCCAGAACTCCGTCGGCCGGCCCGCGTGCCGGGGGCCGCGCCGGGGGCCGAAGCGCACGAGCGACCGGAAGATCTGCGCCGACTCGCCCTTGGCGAAGGCCCGTTGGATGCCGTGGTAGTAGCCGCTGCCGAGACCGCCCTGGGCCCGCAGCGCCGCGTGCAGGTGCTCGACGACCGCCGCCTCCCGCGCGTCCAGCCGCAGCGGGACGTCGAACACCCCCATCTGCTCCAGGGCCGCGGCGTACAGGTCCTCCTCGCCCGGCCGGAGTTCGGCGAGCAGCTGCGGCTCACCGGCCAACCGCCGCCGCAGCTCCGCCTCCTCGACGCCCAGCGCCCGTCCGACCGCGAGTGCGGCCTCCACCCACTGCGGCACCCGTGCGGCGAGCACGCCGCAGACCTCGACCGGGTCCGCCCCCGCCCCCAGGCGCTCCCGGGCTTCCGCCTCCAGCGCCGAACCGTGTTCCGTCATCGCGAGTTCCACCTCCCGGTCGTCGTCAGTGCGTGTGCGTGGGCCAGCCCGGCGTGGGGGTGCCCATGGACTGCCCCGGACGCAGGATCGGGGTGCCGACCTGGGTCGGGGTGCAGGTGAGGACCACGCCCGCGGCGTCGTGGATGCAGGTGTGCTGCGGGTCGGGATCCTGCGGGACGGTACGGCACTCGGTGCAGGGCACCGGGGCGATGTCGTGCGGGTCCTGCCCGGCGGGCGCCGCCGGGGCCTTCGGCTTCGAGGCCCCGCCGGCGCCCTGCGGCTTGGGAGCGGCGGGAGCGGCCGGAGCCTTCGCGGCGGGCTTCCTGGACCCGGCCGGGGCGGTGCTCACCGGCTCCTCCTCCCCGGACGGGCCGGAGGCCGCCGTCGCGCTCGGGCTCTCGCTCGGGATCTCGCTCGGGCTCGGCGACGCTGCTGCCCCGGTCGGCGTCGCGGTCACGGACGGCGACGGCTCCGCCGTCGGACCGGCCGTCGCACTCGCCGTCCCACTCGCCGTCCCACTCGCCGTCGGACTAGCTGTGGCCGCCGCGGCCGGGGCCGCCGCCCCGCCTCCGTCACCCGAGGTTGCCCACACCACCCCGCCCGCCACCAGCGCTGCCGCCGCCACCGCCGCCGGAACCACCACCCTGGCCCGCAGGCTCCCCCGACGCTCCACCGCAGCCGGGTCCGAGTCCGTCATCGCCGTTCCCCCACTCCCCGCCGCGCCCACTGCGCGACGGCCCGCCAGAGCGTAGCGGCGGGCCCGGACACTCCCGTGCCCGGGCCCGTGCGGTGGGCGCCGTCCGTGCGCGGCGGCCGTCAGCGGCGCAGCGGCCTCGCGCCGTCAGTGCGCGGCGGCCTCCCAGTTCGCGCCGACGCCGACGGACACGTCCAGCGGGGCGCGCAGCGGGTAGGCGCCGGCCATCTGCTCGCGGACGATCGCCTCGACCGGCTCGCGCTCGCCCGGGGCCAGTTCCAGCACGATTTCGTCGTGGACCTGGAGCAGCATCCGGGAGGTGAGCCCGGCCGCGCGCAGCGCCTCGTCCACCCGCAGCATGGCGATCTTGACGATGTCGGCGGCCGAGCCCTGGATCGGGGCGTTGAGGGCCATCCGCTCGGCCATCTCGCGGCGCTGGCGGTTGTCGCTGTTGAGGTCCGGCAGGTAGCGGCGGCGGCCGAGCAGGGTCTCGGTGTAGCCCGTGGCCCGCGCCTCCTCGACGACCCGGTGCAGGTAGTCGCGCACGCCGCCGAAGCGCTCGAAGTAGGTGTCCATCAGGCCCTGGGCCTCGGCGGGCTTGATGTTGAGCTGCTGCGAGAGCCCGTAGGCGGAGAGCCCGTACGCGAGGCCGTAGGACATCGCCTTGATCTTCCGCCGCATCTCGGCGTCGACGGCGGCGCCGGGGACCTCGAAGACCTGGGAGGCGACGGTGGTGTGGAGGTCCTCGCCGGAGGCGAAGGCCTCCAACAGCGCCTCGTCCTCGGAGAGGTGGGCCATGATCCGCAGTTCGATCTGCGAGTAGTCGGCGGTGAGCAGCGACTCGTAGCCGGTGCCGACGACGAAGGCGCGGCGGATGGCGCGGCCCTCCTCCGTCCGGACCGGGATGTTCTGCAGGTTCGGGTCCTGCGAGGAGAGCCGGCCGGTGGCGGCGACCATCTGGTTGAAGGTGGTGTGGATCCGGCCCTGCGGCGAGACGGTCTTGAGCAGGCCCTCGACGGTGGTGCGCAGCTTGGCCTGGTCGCGGTGGCGCAGCAGGATGACCGGCAGTTCGTTGTCGGTCTGGGTGGCCAGCCAGGTGAGGGCGTCGGCGTCCGTGGTGTAGCCGGTCTTGATCTTCTTGGTCTTGGGGAGGGCGAGTTCGCCGAACAGGATCTCCTGCAGCTGCTTGGGCGAGCCGAGGTTGAACTCGCGGCCGGCGGCGGCGTGGGCCTCCTCGACGCAGCGCTGGATCTCGGCGGCGAACTGCGCCTCCAGCTTGGTGAGCCAGTCGCGGTCGGCGGCGATGCCGTAGCGCTCCATCCGGGCGAGCAGCGCGGCGATGGGCAGTTCCATGTCGTGCAGCAGCCCGGCGGCGCCGACCTCGGCGAGGCGGGTGTCGAAGAGCGCGGCGAGGTCGAGCACGGCGCGGGCCTGGAGCATCAGCGCCTGGGCGCGGGCCGCCCCGGCGTCGACGTCGTCGCCCTCCTCCGGGGCGTCGAAGGCGAGTTGGCCGCTCTCGGCGACGGGGGCCGGGGTGAGCGAGCGGGCCAGGTACTCCTCGGCGAGCACCTCCAGGGTGAAGGTGCGGCGGCCGGGCTTCTCCAGGTAGGCGGCGAGCGCGGTGTCGGCGACGACGCCGTCGATCGTCCAGCCGCGCTCGGCGAAGGCGCGCATGACCTGCTTGGCGATGTGCAGGGCCTTGGGGGCGGCCGGGTCGGCGAGCCAGTCGGCGAAGGCCCGTTCGTCCTCCTCGGCGAGCAGCGCCGGGTCGAACCAGGCGGCCGTCTCCCCGGCGGCGAGGGCGACTTCGGTGACCTCGCCGGTGCCGAGGGCCCACTGGTAGACGGCGGCCAGCGCGACCGGCTTCTTGGCGTCGGCGGCGTGCTCGCGCAGCCAGGCGGCCAGCGTGCCCGGGTCGGTGAGCAGTTCGCCGTCGACCTCGATGCCGGGGGCGAGCTCGGCGGCCTCCTCGGCGCCCGCGGACGGGTCGATGCCGAAGACCCGGTCGCGGAAGTTGGCGTTGCGGAACTCCAGCGACTCCATCAGGGTGCCGACGGCGGCCTTGTCGAAGGACCGGCGGGCCAGGTCGGGGACGCCGAGCGGGAGTTCGACGTCGCGGACCAGTTCGGTGAGCACCCGGTTGCGCTTGACCGAGTCGAGGTGGTCGCGCAGCTTCTCGCCGATCTTGCCCTTCACCTCGTCGGCGCGGGCGACGAGTTCGTCGAAGGAGCCGAACTGGTTGACCCACTTGGCGGCGGTCTTCTCGCCGACGCCGGGGATGCCGGGCAGGTTGTCGGACGGGTCGCCGCGCAGGGCCGCGAGGTCGGGGTACTGGCGCGGGGTGACGCCGTACTTCTCGGTGACCTTCTCCGGGGTGAAGCGGGTGAGCTCGGAGACGCCCTTGGTGGGGTAGAGCACCGTGACGTGGTCGGTGACCAGTTGGAGCGAGTCGCGGTCGCCGGTGACGATGTCGACGTCGTAGCCGGCCGCCTCGGCGGCGGTGGCGAGGGTGGCGATGATGTCGTCGGCCTCGAAGCCCTCGACCGTCATCCGGGGGATGTGCATGGCGTCGAGCAGTTCGCCGATCAGGCCGATCTGGCTGCGGAACTCGTCGGGCGTCTTGGCCCGGTTGGCCTTGTAGTCGGGGAACTCGGCGGAGCGGAAGGTCTGCCGGGAGAGGTCGAAGGCGACGGCGAGGTGGGTGGGCTGCTCGTCCCGGACGGTGTTGGCGAGCATCGAGGCGAAGCCGTAGACCGCGTTGGTGGGCTGGCCGGTGGAGGTGTTGAAGTTCTCCACGGGCAGGGCGTAGAAGGCCCGGTAGGCCATCGAGTGCCCGTCGAGCAGCATCAGCCGGGGCCGCGGGCCGGCCCCGCCGCCACCCGTCGCGCCCTTGTCCGTACTCTGCGTAGCCACGTCAACGTCCGTTCCTGCCGATTCCACTACCGGCCCCCGATCCTATGGCCCGGCACCGACAAAAGGGGCGCCGCGCCGGTCCGGCCGGGCCCGCTACCAGTGAGTAGGACGGTCGTACGATCACAGGCAGCACGACGACGTGACACCCCCGAGCGGCAGGAGTTCCCCCGATGACCGACGCGGCCCCCGACACCGCCACCGGCACCGCCACCGGCACCGACAGCGCCACCGTCCTGAAGGTCCCGCAGGACGTGCTGGACCACTTCGCCAAGCTCGGGGTGGACCCGGGGACCTTCTCCGGCGGCCACCTCGGCGAGAAGCTCGGCATCCGGATCGTCGAAGCCTCCGGCGACCGCGTGGTCGGCACCATGCCGGTGGAGGGAAACCAGCAGCCGTACGGGCTGCTGCACGGCGGCGCCTCGGCGGCGCTGGCCGAGACGCTCGGCTCGATCGGCGCGATGCTGCACGCCGGCCCGGGCCGGTACGCGGTGGGCGTGGACCTCAACGCCACCCACCACCGTTCGGCCACCTCCGGCCTGGTCACCGGGGTGGCGACGGCGGTGTTCCGGGGCCGCACGGCCGCCACCTACGAGATCGCGATCACCGACGACACCGGCAAGCGGATCACCAGCTGCCGGCTGACCTGCATGCTGCGCGACC
Organism: Kitasatospora sp. NPDC089797; assembly: GCF_040684795.1. Lineage (NCBI taxonomy): Bacteria > Bacillati > Actinomycetota > Actinomycetes > Kitasatosporales > Streptomycetaceae > Kitasatospora > Kitasatospora sp. NPDC089797. Next base: position 62,187 of record NZ_JBFBGS010000016.1, read on the forward strand.
TGTAACGGGCCGAGCGCCGGGCCGACGGGCCGGCCGACCGACGGGCCGATCAGCCGTCCAACCGGCCGGCCAACCGGCCGACGGGCACCGGCAGTTCGACCACAGGGACATCAAGTCCCTTTCCCGCCCCCTTGTTTGACCATCCGCCCCGCTGGGCAGGCGTTGGTCTGGACAAGGGGGCGTCGGCATGCCCGGACGCGCTCCCGGGCGAGCCCCGGGGGTCACCGCACGGCAGGCCCTCCCTACCCCCGCGCCTGTAACGCTGCGTAACAGGCAAGAAATCCCGCAGGTGGCGGTTCCGGGACCCTCAGACACCCCGGAGCCCCTCCGTCACGCCCACTCTGTCCGCAATGCGGACGCTCACGGCCGAAAGCAGCGCACCGGACACTGGTGTCCGATTATCGACGATGCCAGCTGCAACCCGCATTTCTGGGCCTTACATCGCGCCACCAGCAAGTAAACGCCCGGTAGCGCTGGCTCGGTCGAGCCGGAACGACCACATGGTGAGACGATTAATACGTGTGCTCATAACAAGAGAATCACAGCCTGCTCGCACCACTGCCCGAGTCGCCCAACGACATCTAGAGTCACGGCCAGTCACCGCGCCATCCGGAATGGGCCACGCCCTCCGCGCACCCCGGCTCCCGCCACTCAGGCGCGGGCGCCTCCTGAACCGAAGGGGACCCTCGTGCGTCACCGTTCAGCAGTTGTCGTGAGCATTGCCGTGATCGGCGCCCTCAGCCTCACCGCCTGCGGCTCCCGCGGCGGGAAGTCCGGCGACAACGCCGGCGGCAAGGACAACAACAGCGCCACCACCACCGTCGTGATCGGCGTCGACGCCCCGCTCACCGGCGACCTCTCCGCCCTCGGCCTCGGCATCCGCAACTCCGTGGACCTCGCCGTCAAGAACGCCAACGCCACCAACGAGGTCCCCGGCGTCAAGTTCGAGGTCAAGGCCCTCGACGACACCGGCAAGCCCGCCCCCGGCCAGCAGAACGCCACCCAGCTGGTCGCCGACGACAAGGTCCTCGGCGTCGTCGGCCCCCTCAACTCCAGCGTCGCGCAGTCGATGCAGCAGATCTTCGACGACAAGAACCTGGTCGAGGTCTCCCCCGCCAACACCGGCGTCGCCCTCAGCCAGGGCGAGAAGTGGGCCAGCGGCGACAAGAAGCGCCCCTTCAAGTCCTACTTCCGCACCGCCACCACCGACGCCGTCCAGGGCCCCTTCGCCGCCCAGTTCCTCTACAACGACGCCAAGAAGACCAAGGTCTTCCTGATCGACGACCAGAAGACCTACGGCGCCGGCCTCGCCTCCACCTTCAAGGGCGAGTTCACCAAGCTCGGCGGCACCCTCGCCGGCCAGGAGCACGTCAACCCCGACGACCGCGACTTCTCCGCCATCGTCACCAAGGTCAAGGCCTCCGGCGCCGACGCCGTCTACTACGGCGGCGAGTACCCCGCGGCCGGCCCGCTCTCCCTCCAGCTCAAGGACGCCGGCGTCAACATCCCCCTGATGGGCGGCGACGGCATCCAGAGCGGCGACTACATCAAGCTCAACCCCAAGGGCCAGGGCGACTTCGCCACCGCCGTCGGCCTCCCCGTCGAATCCCTCGACACCGCCAAGAAGTTCATCGCCGACTACGCCAAGGCCGGCTACAAGGACGCCTACGAGACCTACGGCGGCTACTCCTACGACAGCGCCTGGGCCATCATCGAGGCCGTCAAGAACGTCGTCCAGGCCAACAACGGCAAGCTCCCCAGCGGCGACGTCCGCACCGCCGTCCGCGACGCCGTGCAGAAGGTCACCTTCGACGGCGTCACCGGCAAGGTCTCCTTCGACGAGTTCGGCGACACCACCAACAAGCAGCTCACCGTCTACACCGTCAAGGACGGCAAGTGGGCCGTGGAGAAGTCCGGCACCTTCAACGGCTGACGCCCCCGAGAGCCGACGCCCCGACGGCCGACCCGCCCACGGGCCGACGCCCCCCCGGCACCCGGCACCGGCACCACCCGCGCGGGGGCACCACGAGTGCCCCCGCGCGCCCCCACATCCACCACCCACGCGGACACCCCGAACGCACTACGGAGGCCCAGCGGTGCACGACCTACCGCAGCAGCTGGCCAACGGCCTGATCCTCGGCGCCCTCTACGGACTCGTCGCGATCGGCTACACGATGGTCTACGGCATCGTCCAGCTCATCAACTTCGCCCACGGCGAGATCGTCATGGTCGGCGGCTTCGGCGCCCTGACCGCCTACCTCGCCCTCCCCGGCGGCACCACCCTGTGGCTGGCCCTACCCCTCATGCTGATCGCCGGCATCCTGGTCTCCACCCTCACCGCCGTCGCCGCCGAGCGCTTCGCCTACCGGCCCCTGCGCAACGCCCCCCGGCTCGCCCCGCTGATCACCGCGATCGGGCTGTCCATCTTCCTCCAGCAACTGGTCTTCTCCTTCTACCCCGACGCCAAGAAGGCCAGGGTCTTCCCCAAGATCCCCGGCGACCCCTTCAGCCTCGGCTCCGTCACCATCCAGCGCAGCGACCTCTTCCTGATCGTCGCCGCCCCGCTCTGCATGCTCGCCCTCGGCTGGTTCGTCACCCGCACCCGCTCCGGCCGCGCCATGCAGGCCACCAGCCAGGACCCGGACACCGCCAAGCTGATGGGCATCGACACCGACCGCATCATCGTCCTGGCCTTCGCCATCGGCGCCGCGTTCGCCGCCGTCGCCGCCGTCGCCTACGGACTGCGCACCGGCCAGATCGACTTCCGGATGGGCTTCATCCTCGGCCTCAAGGCCTTCACCGCCGCCGTCCTCGGCGGCATCGGCAACATCTACGGCGCCATGCTCGGCGGCCTCGCCCTCGGCCTCGCCGAAACCCTCGCCACCGCCTACATCCAGCACCTGCCCGGCATGCACCTCTTCGGAGGCGGCGCCTGGAAGGACGTCTGGGCCTTCGTACTCCTCATCCTCGTGCTCCTCGTCCGGCCCCAGGGCCTGCTCGGCGAGCGCGTCTCGGACAGGGCGTGACCACCATGACCACCACCAGCACCGAGACCACCCCGGTCATCCCCCTGCCCCGCCCCGCCGCCACCGCCCTCACCGGCCTCGGCGCCCTCGCCACCGCCCTCTCCGCCACCATGTCCTGGACCTGGACCAGCGACTTCCCCGGCGACCTCACCTACTACGGCTCCCCGGCCGGCCTCCAGTGGCTCGCCGTCGCCGCCGGCGTCCTCACCCTCGCCCTGCTGCTCGCCACCCTCGGCACCCCCGGCCTGCGCTGGGCCGCCCCCACCCGCAGCAACAACGCCGTGCTCTACGCCGCCACCGGCGCCCTCGCCGTCGCCGTCTACGCCGTCACCGCGATCTCCGTCGAACTCGGCGGCCTCGCCAACCTCGACCCCGGCGGCTGGGTCCTCGCCGCCGGCGGCCTGCTCGGCGTCCTCGGCGCCCTCGGCCTCCCCCTCGACCGACGCACCGCCGTCCCCCTGCGGGTCCTCGACAAGCGGCTCTTCCTGCTCCTGCCCGCCGCCCCCGTCGGCTGGTTCGCGGCCCACGCCATCCCCGGCGACCAACCCGTCGCCCCGGTGATGACCGCCCTCTCCGCCGCCCTCGCCATCGCCGCCGGCGCCGTCCTGCTGCTCCAACTCGGCCACCTCGGCAACACCGGGCTGCGCCTCGGGAAGACCGACCGCCCGCTGCCCGCGCCGCGCGAACTCCCCTCCTGGGCCGAGGTCCTGCTGATCGTCCTGGCCTTCGGACTCGGCCTGTACGCGATCACCTTCGGCATCGACACCGAGTACGGCGAACTCTTCATCGGCTACCTGCTGCTGGCCGGCCCCGCCGTCGCCGCGATCGCCAGGTCCGGCCTGCTCGGCCGGCTGCGCGCCCTGACCGTCAAGTACCGCCCGGTCACCACCGGCGCCGCCTTCGCCGCCGCCGCGAGCTTCCCGTTCACCCAGAGCAGCGACCAGTACACCTCGGTCGCCACCAACATCCTGATCTTCGCCACCGTCGCCCTCGGCCTCAACATCGTCGTCGGCCTGGCCGGCCTGCTCGACCTCGGGTACGTCGCCTTCCTCGGCGTCGGCGCCTACGCCGCCGCCCTGGTCTCCGGCTCCCCCGCCTCGCCCCTCCAGGTCCAGTTCCCGTTCTGGGCCGCGATGCTGACCGGCGCCGTCGTCTCCATGGTCTTCGGCGTCCTGATCGGCGCCCCCACCCTGCGGCTGCGCGGCGACTACCTCGCCATCGTCACCCTCGGCTTCGGCGAGATCTTCCGCATCACCATGCTCAACCTCAACGGCACCACCGGCCCCAAGGTCACCAACGGCTCCAACGGCATCCCGCGCATCCCCGACCTGGAGATCCTCGGCTTCGACCTCGGCAAGACCCACACCGTCGGCGGCATCGAGCTCGGCCGGTTCTCCAACTACTACCTGCTGATGCTGGTGGTCACCGCCGTCGTCGTGCTGGTCTTCGCCCGGGTCGGCAACTCCCGCATCGGCCGCGCCTGGGTCGCCATCCGCGAGGACGAGACCGCCGCCGAGGCCATGGGCATCAACGGCTTCCGGCTCAAGCTGCTCGCCTTCGCCCTCGGCGCCTGCCTGGCCGGCCTGGCCGGCACCGTCCAGGCCCACGTCAGCTACACCGTCACCCCCGACCAGTACACCTTCGCCGACGCCCTGCCGCCCAACTCCGCCTTCCTGCTCGCCGCCGTCATCCTCGGCGGCATGGGCACCATCAGCGGCCCGCTGGCCGGCGCCACCCTGCTCTTCCTGATCCCGAAGAAGCTGGAGTTCCTCTCCGACTACCAGCTCCTCGCCTTCGGCGCCGTCCTGATCATCCTGATGCGGGTCCGCCCCGAAGGACTCATCCCCAACCGGCGCCGCCAACTGGAGTTCCACGAGGCCGACATCCCGGCCCAGCCCACCGGCGGCGACGCCGCACTCACCAAGGCAGGGGCGTGACCACCCCGATGACCACCGCAGCGAACCCCCTGCTCGACGTCACCGGCGTCACCATGCGCTTCGGCGGCCTCACCGCCGTCAACGACGTCTCCCTCACCGTCGGCGAGGGCGAGATCATCGGCCTGATCGGCCCCAACGGCGCCGGCAAGACCACCTTCTTCAACTGCCTCACCGGCCTGTACGTCCCCACCGAGGGCAGCGTCCGCTACCGCGGCACCGTCCTGCCGCCCAAACCCCACCTGGTCACCCAGGCCGGCATCGCCCGCACCTTCCAGAACATCCGGCTCTTCGCCAACATGACCGTCCTGGAGAACGTCCTCGTCGGCCGGCACAGCCGCACCAAGGAAGGCATCTTCACCGCCATCCTCCGCGGCCCCCGCTACCACCGCGCCGAGGCCGAGAGCCGCGAGAAGGCCATGGAACTCCTCGCCTTCACCGGCCTCGCCGAGAAGGCCGACCACCTCGCCCGCAACCTCCCCTACGGCGAGCAGCGCAAGCTGGAGATCGCCCGCGCCCTCGCCTCCGACCCCGGCCTGCTGCTGCTCGACGAACCCACCGCCGGCATGAACCCCCAGGAGACCAGGGCCGCCGAGGAACTCGTCTTCGCCATCCGGGACCGCGGCGTCTCCGTCCTCGTCATCGAGCACGACATGCGCTTCATCTTCAACCTCTGCGACCGGACCGCCGTCCTCGTCCAGGGCCGGAAGATCGTCGAGGGCGACCGCGAGACCGTCCAGAACGACGAACGCGTCATCACCGCCTACCTCGGCGCCCCGCTCGAAGGCACCACCCCCGCAACACCGGAGGACACCCAGTGACCGCGCTCCTCGAGGTCCAGGACCTCCGCGTCGCCTACGGCAAGATCGAGGCCGTCAAGGGCATCGGCTTCACCGTCGAGCGGGGCGAGGTCACCACCCTCATCGGCACCAACGGCGCCGGCAAGACCACCACCCTGCGCACCCTCTCCGGCCTCCTCCGGCCCACCGCCGGCCGGATCACCTTCGACGGCCAGGACCTCTCGACCGTCCCCGCCCACCGGATCGTCGCCCTCGGCCTCGCCCACTCCCCCGAAGGCCGGCACATCTTCCCCCGGATGACCATCGAGGAGAACCTCCTCCTCGGCGCCTTCCTGCGCTCCGACACCCCCGGCATCACCGCGGACATCGAACGCGCCTACACCCTCTTCCCCATCCTCGGCGAACGCCGCACCCAGGCCGCCGGCACCCTCTCCGGCGGCGAACAGCAGATGCTCGCCATGGGCCGGGCCCTGATGTCCCGGCCCCAGCTGCTGATGCTGGACGAGCCCTCGATGGGCCTCTCCCCGCTGATGATGCAGAAGATCATGTCCACCATCCTCGAACTCAAGGCCTCCGGCACCACCATCCTGCTCGTCGAGCAGAACGCCCAGGCCGCGCTGTCGCTCTCCGACCGCGGCTACGTCATGGAGACCGGCCGGATCGTCCTCTCCGGGACGGGCGCCGACCTGCTCCACGACGAGTCGGTCCGCAAGGCCTACCTCGGCGAGGACTGACCCCCCGTACGCGCGAGGGGCCCGGCAGCTCCCTGCCGGGCCCCTCGCGCGTACGTCCACTACTCCGGCTTGTCGGCCTCTTCCGCCTTCTTGCGGTCCTGGGCCTCGCCCTCCTCGATGACCGCCTCGGCCACCGCCGCCATCGTCATCCGCCGGTCCATCGAGGTCTTCTGGATCCACCGGAACGCCGCCGGCTCGTTCAGCCCGAACTTGGTCTGCAGCACGCCCTTGGCGCGGTCCACCAGCTTCCGGGTCTCCAGCCGCTGGGTGAGATCCCCGATCTCCTTCTCCAGCTCCCGCATCTCGGTGTACCGCGACACCGCCATCTCGATCGCCGGCACCAGGTCCGACTTGGAGAACGGCTTCACGATGTACGCCATCGCGCCCGCGTCCCGGGCCCGGTCCACCAGCTCCCGCTGCGAGAACGCGGTCAGCATCAGCACCGGCGCCAGGTGCTGCTCGTGGATCCGCTCCGCGGCCGACAGCCCGTCCAGCACCGGCATCTTCACGTCGAAGATCGCCAGGTCCGGCTTCAGCTCCTCCACGAGGCGCACCGCCGTCTCCCCGTCCCCCGCTTCACCGACGACGACGTACCCCTCCTCCTCCAGCATCTCCTTCAGGTCGAGGCGGATCAACGCCTCGTCCTCGGCGATCACGATCCGGGTGATCTGGGGCGATTCGGTCTCAAGCGGCTGTGCCTGCTCGTCGGCGGTGCTCACGGGGCTCCTAGTTCCGGCGGGGTACTGCATGCACGAGGGTACCTAGACACGGTATGTTTGAACTCAGCAGGGTCGGGGGCCAACCTTCGAATCTGCGGATGCCTCGGTAGTCCAGCGGAAGAGACACGCCGCTCAAACCGGCGCCAGCGTGGGTTCGAATCCCACCCGAGGCACTTTTCCTTCGATTGCAAAGTCACTTAGGTCAGCCTAACTATTGGCGATCTTCGTCAGTTCGGGTGAAAACAATCCCGTTCGCCTGCACGCTCGGCGCAGGCTGCCGACGATCATCCGTATGGCAGTTCGATCCATTCGAGAAGAAGCCGTCCTGCTCCTTCGCCAGGGCGCCCGCAACCGAGACGTCTCCCTTCAGCTCGGGGTCCCCGTCGGCACCGTCTCGTGGTGGAAGTACCAGGACCGCACCAAGCACGGAGACTTCCCCACCCCTGAGCGCACGACCACCTGCTTCCGGTGCTACGCGGACGAAGTCAACCGCCCGGCCTACGCCTACCTGCTCGGCGCATACCTGGGCGACGGCCACATCACTCACTCGAAGCTGTGTCGAACGCAGAGCTCGTTCATCACCTGCGACGACAAATGGCCGGGGGTCATGGATACCATCGAGCAGGCCATGCGCCAGGTGTTTCCGAAGAACAACACCTATCGACTTCAGCGACCTGGCTGTCACAACGTCAAGCTCCACTCCATGCACCTGACCTGCCACTTTCCGCAACACGGCCCCGGCAAGAAGCACGAGCGCGTGATAGCCCTGGAGCCCTGGCAGCAGGAGATCGTCGACGCCCACCCCTGGGAGTTCCTGCGCGGCCTGATCCACTCCGACGGCTGCCGCATCACCAACTGGGCGACCCGCACCGTCGACGGCGTCGTCCACCGCCACGAGTACCCGCGCTACTTCTTCACCAACACCTCAGCCGACATCATCGGCCTCTTCACCGCCACCCTCGACGCCGTCGGCGTCCAGTGGAAGGCCTCGATCCCCCGCCCCACCGGCCAGGTCAACATCTCCGTCGCCCGCAAGGACTCCGTCGCTCTGATGGACGCCCACATCGGCCCCAAGTGCTGACAGTGCCGTGTACGACATGGCCACACGCCAGCACGCGGTCGACCTCCACGCATCCGGGCTGACCTTCAGCCAGGTCAGCCGTGCGACCGGCATCTCCCGCTACGCGATCCGCGAGTGGGCCTCCGGCGCGGTGCCCAGCTCCCGTATGACCGCCGAGTGCCCGGTCCGCGACGGCCGGCTCGACCCCTCGCGTCCCCGTGCCGACTACGCCTACCTGCTCGGGCTCTACCTCGGCGACGGCTGCCTCAGCGAAGGTCGCCGCGAGGTCTACGCCCTCCGTATCGCCTGCTGCGACGCCTGGCCCGGGCTCATCGACGAGTGCGAGCGGGCCGTCTCCGCCGTCATGCCGCACAACAAGGTGATGCGCGTCCATGCCCCCGGCTGCACCAGTGTCGTCAGCACCAGCAAGCACTGGCCCTGCCTCTTCCCCCAGCACGGCCCCGGCAAGAAGCACCTGCGCACCATAGCCCTGCAGCCCTGGCAGCAGCAGATCGTCGACGCCCACCCCTGGGAGTTCCTGCGCGGCCTGATCCACTCCGACGGCTGCCGCATCACCAACTGGGCGACCCGCACCGTCGACGGCGTCACGAAGCGCTACGAGTACCCGAGGTACTTCTTCACCAATACCTCGACCGACATCATCGGCCTCTTCACCTCCACCCTCGACGCCGTCGGCGTCCGGTGGAAGCCCGCCTCCCGCTCCAACGGCGGCTTCAACATCTCCGTCGCCCGCAAGGACTCCGTCGCCCTCATGGACGCCCGCATCGGCCCCAAGTACTGACGGCGGCGCGGCCCTTCCGCCCGGAAGGACCGCGCCGCCCGATGCCGCACCGCTCAGTCGTCCAGCGTCCCCACGTGGTGGACGCGGACGAGGTTGGTGGAGCCGGCCAGGCCGGGCGGGGAGCCGGCGGTGATGACGACGATGTCGCCCTTCTGGCAGCGGCCGAGCGACAGCAGGGCCGCGTCGACCTGTTCGACCATCTGGTCCGTGGTCGGGGCGAACGGGCCGAGGAAGGTCTCCACGCCCCAGGTGAGGGCGAGTTGGCTGCGCACCGCGGGTTCGTAGGTGAAGGCGAGCACCGGGATGGGCGAGCGGTAGCGGGTCAGCCGACGGGCGGTGTCGCCGGACTGGGTGAAGGCGATGAGGTACTTGGCGTGCAGGAAGTCGCCGATCTCGGCGGCCGCGCGGGCGACGGCGCCGCCCTGGGTCCGCGGCTTGTTGCCGGTGGTCAGCGGGGGCAGTCCGGCGGCCAGGATGTCGTTCTCGGCCGCTTCGACGATCCGGCCCATGGTCTTGACCGTCTCGACCGGGAACTTGCCGACCGAGGTCTCCCCGGAGAGCATCACCGCGTCCGTCCCGTCCAGCACCGCGTTGGCGACGTCGGAGGCCTCGGCGCGGGTCGGCCGGGAGGTGTTGATCATCGAGTCGAGCATCTGGGTGGCGACGATGACCGGCTTGGCGTTGCGCCTGGCCAGCTTGATCGCGCGCTTCTGGACGAGCGGGACCTGTTCGAGGGGCATCTCCACGCCCAGGTCCCCGCGGGCCACCATGATGCCGTCGAAGGCGTCCACGATGGATTCCAGGTTCTCGACCGCCTGCGGCTTCTCGATCTTGGCGATGACCGGGACGTGCCGCCCCTCCTCGGCCATCACCCGGTGCACGTCGTCGATGTCGCGCCCGCTGCGGACGAAGGAGAGCGCGATCAGGTCGGCGCCGGTGCGCAGCGCCCACCGCAGGTCGGCGACGTCCTTGTCGCTGAGTGCGGGGACGGAGACGGCGACGCCGGGGAGGTTGAGGCCCTTGTGGTCGGAGACGAGCCCGCCCTCGATGACGAGGCAGCGCACTCTCGGTCCGTCGACGGCGACGACCTCCAGGGTCACCCGCCCGTCGTCGACCAGGATGCGTTCGCCGCGGCTGACGTCGCCGGCGAGGCCGGCGTAGGTGGTGCCGCAGATGTCCTTGTCCCCCACGACGCCGTTGTCGGTGGAGATGGTGAACTCGTCGCCGCGTTCAAGGAGTACGGGCCCGTGGGCGAAGGTGTCGAGCCGGATCTTCGGGCCTTGGAGGTCGGCGAGGACGCCGACGCTCCGGCCGGTTTCGTCGGCGGCCTTGCGGACGCGACGGTAGCGTTCCTCGTGTTCGGCGTGGGTGCCGTGGCTGAGGTTGAATCGGGCGACGTCCATCCCGGCGTCGACCAGCGTCTTGATCTGGTCGTACGAGTCGGTGGCAGGCCCGAGGGTGCAGACGATTTTTGCTCGGCGCATACTGCTGAGGGTAGGCATTACCGGCGCGTAACCTCGACGCGGGTCCGGACTGCGGGATGACCGTTCCGGTAAGGCGAGTTGAACAATCTGACACATCCTCGGGCGGGTGTGCGACAGCCGCCCGCGGGCCGCTGCCGGCTCCCCGGCCGATGCGATTCCGTGAAACGGTGTTCACCCCCGGTTCACCGTCGCTTCCGTCCGTGCTCCCCGCCCGGCGGGACGCTCGTCACCCCCGGGTGTCGCACCCGGGGATGACGCAGCGACGAGGGGGAGGCGCTCGCGATGAGACGCGCTCTGGGGGTGCTCGCGGCCCTGGCCCTGCTGGGCGGGGTGACGTACGCACTGGTCCCGGATCCCGGGCCGGATCCGGTGAGGAAGCCCCTGCTCACGGTCACCGGACTGATCGGTTCGGAGAAGCGGGCGTTCTTCGAGGACGCCGAGGTGAAGAAGGAGTTGGCGGAGCAGGGCCTGGCCGTGCGCGCCGACTCGACCGGCTCGTGGACGATGAGCGAGCAGGCGAGGAAGAGCCAGGGCGACCTGGACTTCGCGTTCCCGGCGAGCACCGCGCCGGCCCGGGAGATCCAGCAGAACTGGGGGCAGCAGGACTCCCCGCTGGTGGCCTTCTACTCGCCGATGGTGGTGCTGACCCACGCCCCGGTGGCGGAGGTCCTGCGGCGCAAGGGCCTGGCGGCCCAGGACGACTCCTCGGGCGTCTGGACGTTCAAGATGGACGCGTACGTGGCGGCGCTGAAGCAGAACACCAAGTGGCAGGACCTCACGACCCCGCAGGACCCGGCCGACCTGTTCGGCCCGCTGTTCATCACCTCGACCGACCCGGAGACCTCCTCCTCGGGTGCGCTCTACGTCGCCCTGCTCGCCTACATCCTGAACGACCACCAGGTGGTGTCCGACGACGCGGGGGTGGACGCGTCCCGGCAGGTGCTGCGGCAGGCGATCGCGGTCCAGGGGGGCCAGAAGAGCAGCAGCGACGAGCCGTTCCGGGACTTCACCGCGGGCGTCGGCAACCCGCTGGTCTTCGGCTACGAGTCCCAGGTCGCCTCGCTGGCGGCGCAGGGCCAGCCGACCGGGGACTGGGTCGTGATGTACCCGGACCCGACGGTCTACTCCGACCACACCATCGTCGCCCGTGACGACAAGGGCCGGAAGCTGGCCTCCGCGCTGCTGGACGACGAGCGGCTGCGCGACCTGGAGACGAAGTTCGGCTTCCGCCCGCAGGCGAACCCGGACGCCCTCAACGACCGGCTGAAGGGCGCCAGGCAGCCGGTCTTCGCCCGGAACCTGGCGGCGGCGAAGGTGAAGCAGTGGACGGTGCCCTCGCTGCCCGTCCTGGTCAAGCTGACCGCCGCGGCGAAGGGGAGCACCAAGTGAACGTCCGTACCGGGCGCCGCGGTCGGGCCGCGGCGGTGCTGGTGGCCGTCCTGGCGGCGGTGGCCGCCTGCACCTCCTCACCGGCCCGGCCCCCGCAGCCGGACCCGACCGGCACGATCGCCGGGACGCCGCGCGCGGGGGTGCTGCGGGTGCTGGCCGGCAGCGAACTCCAGGACCTCCAGCCGGTCCTGGACGACGCCCGGAAGGCGACCGGGGTGACGGTGCAGCTGGCCTTCACCGGCACCCTGGACGGCGCGGACACCGTCTCCAAGGGCCAGGCGGACGGCAAGTACGACGCGGTCTGGTTCCCGTCCGACCAGTACCTGCGGCTGGACCCGGCCGGGAAGTCCAAGGTGCTGTCGGAGACGCCGGTGATGGTCTCGCCGGTGGCGGTCGGGGTGCGCACCTCGGTCCTCGACTCCCTGGGCTGGGGCGACGGTTCGAAGGTGACCTGGGCGCAGATCGGCGACGCGGCCGCGGCCGGGAAGCTGTCGTACGGGATGTCCGACCCGTCCCGCTCCAACTCCGGCTTCTCCGCCCTGGTCGCGGTGGCCTCGGCGTTCTCCGGGGCGGGGGCGGCGCTGACCGAGGCGGACGTGCGGAAGGCGACGCCGCAGTTGCGGCAGTTCTTCACCGGCCAGAAGCTGACCTCCGGCTCCTCGGGCTGGCTGGCGCAGGCGTACGCCCGGGCCGAGCCGGGCAAGGTCGGCGCCCTGGTGAACTACGAGTCGGTGCTGCTGTCGCTGAACCGGACCCTGCCGCCGGAGCAGCGGTTGACGGTGGTGCGCCCGGTGGACGGCGTGGTGTCGGCGGACTACCCGCTGTCGCTGCTGTCCTCGGCGCGGCCGGACGAGCGGGACTCCTTCCAGCGGCTGGCCGGCTACCTGCTGAAGCCGGACGTGCAGCAGCGGATCTCGGAGCTGACGCTGCGCCGCCCGGTGACGACCGGGGCGACCCCGGCGGCGGGGCTGCCCGCCGACCGGCGCCGTGAACTGCCGTTCCCGGGCAGCCGGGCGGTGGCGGACGGCCTGTTGGCCTCGTACCAGAACGAGCTGCGCCGCCCGTCCAGGACGGTGTACGTGCTGGACACCTCGGGTTCGATGGCCGGTGAGCGGCTGAGCTCGCTGCAGGCGGCGCTGGGCCGGCTGACCGGTACGGACGACACCCGCGGGGTGCGGCGGTTCCGGGACCGCGAGGAGGTGACGCTGATCTCCTTCGCCTCCGAGGTGAAGTGGACCAGGACGCACGTCGTCCCGGCCTCGGGGAGTTCCCCGGGCCCGGAGGAGGAGCTGGCCTCGATCGACAAGGACGTGCAGTCGTTGAAGGCCGAGGGCGGCACGGCGCTGTACGACTCGCTGGAGCAGGCGTACCGGGTGATCGAGGGGCAGCAGAAGGCGGCGGGCGACGACCGGTTCACCTCGATCGTGCTGATGACGGACGGGGAGAGCAACGAGGGCGCCAGCGACGCCGATTTCCGGCGCTTCCACGACGGGCTGCCGGCCGCGGAGAAGTCGATCCCGGTGTTCCCGATCAAGTTCGGCGAGGCGGCGGTGAGCCAGCTCCAGGGGATCGCGGACATCTCGGGCGGCAAGCTGTTCGACGGCGGCGGCGCCCTGGACGGGGTGTTCGAGGAGATCCGTGGCTACCAGTGACGGGTACGGCCGGCGGCTGCTGGAGTACCTGGAGTCGGCCCGGAACCTGGTCGGCTGCGGGGCCGGGGCGGTCGGGCTGGGGCTGCACTTCGCGGGTCTGGGCGGCGGCTGGTGGCCGGGGGTGGTGGCGGGGCTGTACGGGGCCGGTGCGCTGCTGACGCCCGGCCCGACGGGGAAGGGGGATCCGCCACCACCCCCACCACCCCCGCCGCCGCCACCTCCCCCGCCGCCACCGCGGGAGAACCCCGAGCTGGACCTGCTGGCCGGCTACCTGGACACCGTCCCGCTGCCGGCCTCGGCCGGGGTGGACGCCCTGCTGGCGGCGCTGCGCGAGGCCGGGCCGGGGCCGGCGGCCGACCCGGTCGTGCGGCACGGCCTGCCGGTGGCGGTGGACGGCTACCTGCGGGCCCGCACCTGGCTGCCGTGGGCGGGCCAGGACGCGCCGGACCCGGCCGGTGAGCTGGGCCGTGAGGTGAAGCAGCTGTCCGCCGGGCTGGACTGCGCGCCGGGGGCGGGGTGACGCCCGGGGGTGACGCCCGGGGGTGACGCCCGGGGGTGGCTTGCGGCGGGGGGCGGGTGGCCGGAAATCGGTCGTCCCGCCCCATACCACCCCTTCCTCCCCCCGCCCCGGTCACGAACGAGTCGCCAAGATCTCACCTGTTGGAAACGTCGGAGGGCTATCCAGCGGCCCGACCGGCACGGCACACTTCTACGCGCGTCCTTCTACGCGCGTCACCGCATCACCGGTGACGCCACCGGACCCAACACGTACATCAGTTGACGGCCCATCGGCCGTCGTTCCCACTCGGGAGAGTCGTCCATGTCGCTGAACCGCCGTGACTTCGTCACCCGGTCCGCCGCAACCGCCGCCGGTGCCGCCCTGGCCGGCGGAGCCGTCGTCGCCGCCGCCCCCGCCGCCGCGGCCGCCGAGCCGGACACCGCGGCCGCCAAGACCGGCAAGCGCAAGCCCCACCGCCAGGCCTTCACCGTCATGGGCACCACCGACCTGCACGGCCGGGTCCTCAACTGGGACTACTTCACCGACGCCGAGTACGTCGACAAGGCACACAACGCGGTCGGCCTCGCCAAGATCTCCACCCTGGCCAACCAGGTCCGCGAGGAGAAGGGCTGGGACCGCTGCCTGCTCATCGACTCGGGCGACATCATCCAGGGCACCCAGCTGACCTACTTCTACGCCCGGATCGAGCCGATCGCCACCGACGGCGACAACGTGCCGGACCACCCGATGGCCGTCGCCATGAACCTCATGGGCTACGACGCGGCCGCGCTCGGCAACCACGAGTTCAACTACGGCATCCCCACCGTGAAGGCCTTCGAGGACCAGCTGGAGTTCCCGCTGCTCGGCGCCAACGCGCTGCACGCGAAGAACGAGAAGCCGGCCTTCAAGCCGTACGTGATCAAGGAGGTGTGGCTGGACGAGGACACCCCGGTCAAGGTCGGCATCCTCGGCCTCACCAACCCGGGCATCGCGATCTGGGACAAGGCCAACGTCGCCGGCAAGATGGTCTTCCCGGGCATCGTCGAGACCGCCGCCAAGTACGTGCCCCGGATGAAGGCCGCCGGCGCGGACGTCATCGTGGTCTCCGCCCACTCCGGCATCGACGAGGCGACCACCTACGGCGACCAGCTGCCCTGGCCCGAGGACGCCTCCGGCGAGATGGCCGCCACCGTCCCGGACATCGACGCGGTGCTGGTGGGCCACACCCACAAGGAGGTCGCCCAGCGCCTCATCGTGAACAAGAAGACCGGCAGGACCGTGGTGCTCTCCGAGCCGCTGTGCTGGGGCCAGCGGCTGAGCTGCTTCGACTTCGAGGTCGAGTTCGCCGACGGCCGCTGGACGGTCGCCTCGGTCTCCTCCCGGGTGCTGAACTCCAACACCGTGCCGGAGAACCCGGAGATCAGCGACGCCATCGTCGGCCAGCACAAGAAGGTCGTCGCGTACGTCAACCAGAACATCGGCAACAGCAAGATCGAGCTGTCCATCGCCGACGCCCGGTTCAAGGCCACCCCGATCATCGACCTGATCGGCAAGGTCCAGGCCGACGCCGTGAAGGCCGCGCTGGCCGGCGGGCAGTACGCCAACCTCCCGGTGCTGGCCCAGGCCGCCCCGTTCAACCGCACCGCGCTGATCCCGTCCGGCCAGGTCAAGCTGCGCGACGCGGCCGGCCTGTACATCTACGAGAACACCCTGGAGGCCCGCATCCTGACGGGCGCCCAGCTCAAGGACTACCTGGAGTTCTCGGCCAAGTACTTCCACCAGCTCGCCGTGGGCGCCCCGGTCGACAAGGACGCGCTGACCAACGCCGAGGACACCCCGGACTACAACTACGACTCGGTCTACGGCCTGAGCTACGACATCGACGTCGCCCAGCCGAAGGGCAGCCGGATCCTCAACCTGAGCTTCCAGGGCAAGCCGATCGACCCGAACGCCCAGTTCGTCCTCGCGGTCAACAACTACCGCGCCAACGGCGGCGGCAACTTCCCGCACGTCGCCTCCGCCAAGGCGGTCTGGACGAACTCCGACGAGATCCGCAACACCATGATCGCCTGGGTCAAGGCCAAGGGCGTCATCGACCCCGCCGACTTCTTCACCGACTCCTGGCGCCTCGTCCGCGCCGGCCAGCCGGTCTTCTAGTCGCACTCCTTTCCCTGAAGGCCGTCTGCGCTCGCGCAGACGGCCTTCAGGCTGTTCCCGGTGGAAGAATGGAGCCGATCGACCCGCGCGAGGGCGACATCACCCTCTACTCCGAGCCCTCCGACAGCGGCTACCACCAGCAGTGGCAGGGCAAGTTCGGCGACCGGGTGCCGATCCCGGCCCCCTTCGACTTCGAGCTCAGCACCGACGGCCTGGTCCGGTACTCGGCCTGAGCCGCTCGCGGCGCGAGACGATCGGACATCCGGCGAAGACTTGGGGATATTCATCCGCTCTCCCGATCTCCCTACTGTTGAGCCCAGCGAACGGCCCCACGGGGGGCCGGTGGTGAACCGGATGAGGGAGAGTGCGATGCGCGCGATCGTGCAGCAGGAGTTCGGCGGCCCCGAGGTCATGCAGCCGGCCGAGGTGGAGCGCCCCGAGCCGCTGGGCGGCGAGGTGCTGGTGCGGGTGAAGGCCGCCGGGGTGAACCCGGTGGACGTGGGGGTGCGGGCCGGCCTGTACCGGGTGCTGGGCGAGCCGCCGTTCACGCTGGGCTGGGACGTCTCCGGGGTGGTCGAGGCGACCGGCCCCGGGGCCCGCTACCGGGTCGGCGACGAGGTGTACGGGATGCCGTTCTTCCCCCGCGCGGCCGGCGCCTACGCCGAGTACGTGGCCGCCCCCTCCCGCCAACTGGCCCGCAAGCCCGCCACCTTGGACCACACCGAGGCCGCCGCCCTGCCGCTGGCCGCGCTCACCGCCTGGCAGGGCCTGGTGGACCTGGCGAAGGTCGGCGCGGGCGACCGGGTGCTGGTCCACCGCGCGGCCGGGGGCGTCGGCCACCTCGCCGTGCAGATCGCCAAGGCCCGTGGCGCGTACGTGATCGCGCTGGCGAGCGAGCCCAAGCACGCCTTCCTGAAGGAGCTCGGCGCCGACGAGGTGATCGACTACCGGACCACCGACTACACCGAGGCGGCCCGGGACCTCGACATCGTCTTCGACTCCTCCTCGGAGGGCGTCAAGGCTCTCGAGGTGCTCAAGCCCGGCGGCACCCTGGTCAGCATCATGGAGCACGGCGACCGCGAGCTGGCCGCCGCGATCGAGGCCGCCGGCCGCCGCTTCGCGGGCGTCTCCGTCGAACCGGACTACGCCTCGCTGGAGGCGATCGCCGCCCTCGTCGACGAGGGTCGGATCCGCCCGCACGTCGCCGCGGCCTTCCCGCTCGACGAGGCCGGCCGGGCGCACGAGCTGGTCGGCTCCGGTACCGTCCAGGGCAAGGTCGTGCTGACCGTTGACTGACCGGACCGCAGGGGGCGGACGATGGACATCCTGACCGAGGCCCTGGCCTCGATGCGCACGGCCCGCCCGGCGTCCGTGCGCACCGACGGCCGGGCGCCCTGGGGCCTGCGCCTGCCCCCCGTGGCCGGGGCCGGTTTCCACGTGGTGCTGTACGGCACCTGCTGGCTGATCCCGGTGGGCGACTCCGCCGACGGACCGATCCCGCTCAGCCCCGGGGACGTGGTGTTCCTGCGGGACGGCAGCGGCCACGTCCTGGCCGACCACCCGGACACCGTGCCGGTGGACGCCGAGGCCTGCCGGATCGAGGGCGGCGCCCCGATCGGCACCCTCACCCTGGGCGGCGACGGCGCCCCGACCAGCCTGCTGTGCGGCAGCTACCACCTGGACCAGGGCCGTCCGCACCCGGTGGTGCGCCGGCTGCCGGCCCTGATCCACCTGCCGACCCGGCACGGCCGCCACCCCGAATTGGCCGCCGCCGTCCAGCTGTTGGGCGCCGAGCTGGAGAACCCCCGGATCGGCTCGACCGGGATCGTCCCGGCCCTGGTCGACGCCCTGCTGCTGTACATCCTGCGGGCCTGGTTCGAGGACCAGCCCGCGGCGGGCGCGGCTGGCTGGGCGGCCGCGCTGCGGGACACCGCGGTCGCGCCCGCCCTGGCCGCGATCCACCGGGCCCCGGCCACCCCGTGGACGGTGGAGTCGCTGGCGGACCGCGCGGGCCTGTCCCGGGCCGCCTTCGCCCGCCGCTTCACCTCGATGGTGGGCGAGCCGCCGATGGCGTACCTGACCCGCTGGCGGATGACCACCGCCGCCCGGCTGCTGCGCGAGTCGGAGGCGCCGCTGACGTCGGTGGCCGCGCAGACCGGCTACGGCTCGGAGTACGCCTTCGCCAAGGCCTTCAAGCGGGAGTTCGGCCGGGCCCCCGGCGGCTACCGCCGGGAGGCCCGCGCCGCTTAGCGCGGCAGGCCTTCGAGGGCCCGACGACCCCCGAAGGCCCGGAGCCGCCCGAAGACCCCGCAGGACCCTAGAACGGGAACGGCGCCCGCCCCTGCTGCACCGAGATCCACTTCACCGTGGTGAAGGCCTCCACCGTGGACTCCCCGTTCAGCCGCCCGACCCCGGAGTTCTTCTCCCCGCCGAACGGCACCCCGGGCTCGTCCGCGATGGTCCCGCCGTTGACGTGGACCATGCCGGTCTCGATCCGCTGGGCGACCCGCACCCCGCGCTCGACGTCCGCGGTGTGCACCGCGCCGCTGAGCCCGAAGGGCGTGTGGTTGGCCAGCCGGACGGCCTCCTCCTCGCCGTCGAAGGGCACCAGCAGGGCGACCGGGCCGAAGAGTTCGCGCTGCAGGATGGGCGCGTCCTCGGACAGGCCGGTGAGCACCGTCGGCGCCATCAGGCTGCCGGTGGTGGTGCCGCGCAGCAGGGCGGTGGCGCCGCCGGCGATCGCCTGGTCGACCTGGGTGTTGATCGTGTCGGCCTGGACGGAGTTGATCAGCGGGCCGATGTGGGTGGCCGGGTCCCTGGGGTCGCCGACCGTCAGCGAGGCGACCTTGGCGACGAACTTCGCCGAGAACTCGTCGAGCACGGCGCGGTCGACCAGGATCCGGTTGGCGGCCATGCAGACCTGGCCCTGGTGGACGAAGCGGCTGAACACGGCCGCGTCCACGGCGTAGTCGACGTCGGCGTCGTCGAGCACGATCAGCGCGCTGTTGCCGCCGAGTTCCAGCACGGACCGCTTGAAGTGCGCGGCGGCGACGGTGCCGACGTGCCGGCCGATCTGGTCGGAGCCGGTGAAGGAGATCACCTTGGGCACCGGGTGCTCCAGGAAGCTGTCGCCGATCTCCGCGATGTCGGTGATCACCACGTTCAGCAGGCCGGGCGGCAGGCCGGCGTCCTCGAAGAGCTTGGCGATCAGGCTGCCGCCGACGACCGGGGTCTCCTGGTGCGGCTTGAGCACGACGCCGTTGCCGAGCGCGAGCGCCGGGGCGATCGCCTTCAGGGCCAGGTACAGCGGGAAGTTGAAGGGGCTGATCACGCCGACCACGCCGACCGGCACCCGGTACAGGCGGTTCTCCTTGCCCGGGGCAGGCGAGGGCAGCAGCCGCCCCTCGGCGGCGACCGACAGGTGCAGGCACTCCCGCAGCATGTCCTTGACCAGGCCGAGTTCGAAGCCGGCCTTGAGCGCGGTGCCGCCGAGCTCGGCCATGATCGCCGCGACGATCTCGCCCTCGCGCTCCTCGACCAGCCGCAGCGCGCGCTCGAAGACCAGTCGGCGCTGGTACGGGTTGGTGGCGGCCCAGCTGCGCTGGGCGCGCTCGGCAGCGCGGTACGCCCGGTCGACCTCGGCGACGGTGGCCACCGTGATGGTGGCCAGCTTGTCACCCGTGTAGGGGTCGACGTCGACGATGTCCCAGGAGCCGCTGCCGCTGCACCATTCGCCGTCGATGTACTGCAGCGCCAACTCGGAGAAGTACGACATCTGATCCCTCTCGTGCCCGACCTGATGGGACCTCATCGTACTGATGTGTCAAAGCTCTTGGCGTACGGAGTGCAGAAGCCCGCGGGACTCCTCCGGGCCGAGGCTCTCGGCGACCAGTCCGTCCATCGCCTGCCGGTAGGAGGCGACCTCGGCGGGCTTGTCCACGTAGAGCGCGGTGGTGAACTGCTCCAGGTAGACCACGTCGGCGAGTTCGGCCTCGGCGAAGCCCAGCACGCTGAACGCGCCGCTCTCGGCGCTCAGCGCGGCGCCGCCGAGCGGCCGCACCTGGAGCCGCACGTTGGGCAGTTCGGAGAGTTCCAGCAGCGTGTCGAGCTGGCCGCGCATCAGCCCGGGCCCGCCCCAGGGGCGGCGCAGCGCGGCCTCGTCGAGGACGGCGAGCAGCTCGGGCGGGTGGTCGGCGGTGAGCAGGTCCTGGCGCTTGCGCCGTACCTCGACCCGGCGTTCGATCTCCTCCTCGGCGCAGTGGCCGCCGGCGGCGATCACCGCGCGGGCGTAGTCGGCGGTCTGCAGCAGCCCGTGGACGAACTGGACCTCGTAGCTGCGGATCTCGGCGGCGGCCTCCTCCAGCCCGAGGTAGTTCTGGAACCAGGTGGGCAGCACGTCGCCGTAGTCGTGCCACCAGGAGGTGGCGTTGGCCTCCCGGACGAGGCCGAGCACGTTGGCCCGCTCGTCCTCGGCGTCGACGCCGTACAGGGTGAGCAGGTCGGCGACGTCGCGCTCCTTGAAGCCGACCCGGCCGAGTTCCATCCGGCTGATCTTGGATTCGGAGGCGCGGATCGAGTAGCCGGCGTCCTCCCGGCTGACGCCCCTGGTCTCGCGGAGCTTGCGCAGCTGGCTGCCGAGCAGCAGACGCCGTACCGTGGCGCCCCCGCCCGCCTGAGTCGTGCCCATCGAAGTCACCCTCCGCACTCGTGCAGCCCCCCGGCCGTCGGCGGCAGTCTTTCACCTGGCACCGACGAACAACAGCCCGTGCCGGTAGGCATTCCGGCCGTCCTGGGAAGCCTGGGAGATTGCTGGGAGTCGGCGCTCGGTGCACGGACGGAACCGCAGGTGGGAGCGCTGGTAAGAGCCTGGTGGGGGTGCCTGTGACCGGGCCGCGGCGGGCGGTCGGGGCGGTGGGTGAGAACCGCCTGGGAACGCCCATGGCGCACCGGCGGGCCGGCCTCCCGGCGGAGCCCGGGGAAACGCGACGGCGCCCGCCCTCCAACTGGTCGGGGAAGAGGGCAGGCGCCAGGAGACCGCGTTGGCCCGGCGACACTGGCGGGGGCAGCGGGTTGAGCTCCCGGCGATGCGGCGCCGGGGGTTCGGGGTGGGCCGGTCGGACCGTCAGGGCCCGTCAGACCACCAGGGGGCGGTCCGTGGGCCGGATCGGGGCGGGAAGCGGGGTCTTGCCGCCCAGGTACTTGTCCACCGCAGCGGCGGCCGAACGGCCTTCCGCGATGGCCCAGACGATCAGCGACTGGCCACGGCCGGCGTCTCCGCAGACGTACACGCCATCGACATTGGTGGCGAACCGGCCGTCGCGGGCAATGTTACCGCGCGCGTCGAGGTCCACTCCCAGCTGCTCGACCAGGCCGTTGCGGACGTCCGTGCCGGTGAAGCCCATGGCGAGGGTGATCAGCTGGGCCGGGAGGGTCCGCTCGGTGCCGGGGACGGGTTCGAACCGGCCGTCCTTGAACTCGACCTCGACCAGGTGCAGTTCCTGGACGTTGCCGTCCTCGTCGCCGGTGAGGCGGGTGGTGTTGACGGAGTAGATCCGCTCGCCGCCCTCCTCGTGCGCGGAGGTGACCTTGTAGGTCATCGGCATGGTCGGCCAGGGCTGGTGCCCGGGGCGGTCCTCTCCGGGGCGCGGCATGATCTCCAGCTGGGTGACGGAGAGGGCGCCCTGGCGGTGGGCGGTGCCGACGCAGTCGGCTCCGGTGTCGCCGCCGCCGATGACGACGACGTGCTTGCCCCGGGCGCTGATCGGGGAGTCGACCAGGTCGCCCTCCTGGACCTTGTTGGCCAGCGGCAGGTACTCCATCGCCTGGTGGACGCCCTTGAGCTCACGCCCGGGCACCGGCAGGTCGCGGGCCGTGGTGGCGCCGGCGGCGACCACGACGGCGTCGAAGCGCTCGCGCAGCTGCTGGCCGGTGAGGTCCTCGCCGACGTGCACGCCGGTGCGGAAGCGGGTGCCCTCCGCGCGCATCTGCTCGATGCGGCGGTTGATGTGGCGCTTCTCCATCTTGAACTCGGGGATGCCGTAGCGCAGCAGCCCGCCGATGCGGTCGGCGCGCTCGTACACCACCACGGTGTGCCCGGCGCGGGTGAGCTGCTGGGCGGCGGCCAGGCCGGCCGGGCCGGAGCCGACGACGGCGACGGTCTTGCCGGAGAGCCGCTCGGGGACCTGCGGGGTGACCCCGCCGCGGTCCCAGGCCTTGTCGATGATGGTGACCTCGACGTTCTTGATGGTCACCGCGTCCTGGTTGATGCCGAGCACGCAGGCCGACTCGCAGGGCGCCGGGCACAGCCGCCCGGTGAACTCCGGGAAGTTGTTGGTGGCGTGCAGGCGCTCGATCGCGCCGGTGAAGTCCTCGCGGTAAGCGAGGTCGTTCCACTCGGGGATGAGGTTCCCGAGCGGGCAGCCGTTGTGGCAGAACGGGATGCCGCAGTCCATGCAGCGGCCGGCCTGCTGGGTGATGATCGGCAGCAGGCTGCGCTCGACGTAGACCTCGTTCCAGTCCTTGATCCGGACGTCGACCGGTCGGCGCTCCGCCAGCTGCTTGGGCGTGGTCAGGAAGCCCTTGGGGTCAGCCATTAGCCGCCTCCATCATCTTGCGGGTGGTCTCGGCCTCGGAGAGGCCGTCGCGCTCGGCGGCGTCCTTGGCGGCGAGCACGGCCTTGTAGTCGGTCGGCATGATCTTGGAGAAGCGGGAGACCCCGCCGCCCCAGTCGGCCAGGAGTTCGGCGGCGACGGTGGAGCCGGTCTCCTCGTAGTGCTGCTGGACGGTGTCGCGCAGCCAGTCGCGGTCGGCGGCGGTGGGGGCCTCGATGCCCACCATGCCGTCGTTGACGTTCGCCGGACGCAGGTCCAGGACGTACGCGATGCCGCCGGACATGCCGGCCGCGAGGTTGCGTCCGGTCCCGCCGAGGATGACGACCCGGCCTCCGGTCATGTACTCCAGGCCGTGGTCGCCGACGCCCTCGACGACCAGGGTGGCGCCGGAGTTGCGGACGGCGAAGCGCTCACCGGCCTTGCCGCGCAGGTGGATCCGGCCCGAGGTGGCGCCGTAGCCGATGGTGTTGCCGGCGATCACGTGGTTCTGGGCGTCGTTGCCGATCGCCGCGGCCTCGCGGGCCGGGCGGACGACGAGCACGCCGCCGGAGAGCCCCTTGCCGACGTAGTCGTTGGCGTCGCCCTCCAGCCGCAGGGTGATCCCCTTGGGCACGAAGGCGCCGAAGGACTGTCCGGCGGAGCCGGTGAAGGTGACGTCGATGGTCCCCTCGGGCAGGCCCTCGCCGCGGTAGCGCTGGGTGACCCGGTGGCCGAGCATGGTGCCGACGGTGCGGTTGACGTTGCGGATCGGCAGCTGGATGCGCACCGACTCGCCGCGTTCCAGGGCGTCCTCGGCCAGCGTGATCAGCTGGTTGTCCAGGGCCTTGTCGAGCGCGTGGTCCTGCTCGGTGGTGCGGTGCCGGGCGGCGCCCTCGGGCAGCGCGGGCACGTGGAACAGCGGGGCCAGGTCGAGCCCGGCGGCCTTCCAGTGGTCGATCGCGGCCCGGGCGTCGATGTGCTCGGCGTGGCCGACGGCCTCCTCGATCGAGCGGAAGCCCAGCGAGGCCAGGATCTCCCGGACCTCCTCGGCGATGAACTCGAAGAAGTTGACCACGAATTCGGGCTTGCCGGAGAAGCGCTCGCGCAGCACCGGGTTCTGGGTGGCGACGCCGACCGGGCAGGTGTCCAGGTGGCAGACCCGCATCATGATGCAGCCGGAGACGACCAGCGGGGCGGTGGCGAAGCCGAACTCCTCGGCACCGAGCAGCGCGGCGATGACCACGTCGCGGCCGGTCTTCAGCTGGCCGTCGGTCTGCACCACGATGCGGTCGCGCAGCCCGTTGAGCAGCAGGGTCTGCTGGGTCTCGGCGAGCCCCAGCTCCCAGGGCCCGCCGGCGTGCTTGAGCGAGGTGAGCGGCGAGGCGCCGGTGCCGCCGTCGTGCCCCGACACCAGGACGACGTCGGCGTGCGCCTTCGACACGCCCGCGGCGACCGTCCCGACGCCGACCTCGGACACCAGCTTCACGTGGATGCGGGCGGCCGGGTTGGCGTTCTTGAGGTCGTGGATCAGCTGGGCGAGGTCCTCGATCGAGTAGATGTCGTGGTGCGGCGGCGGGGAGATCAGGCCGACGCCCGGGGTGGAGTGCCGGGTCTTGGCGACCCACGGGTAGACCTTGTGGCCGGGGAGCTGGCCGCCCTCGCCGGGCTTGGCGCCCTGGGCCATCTTGATCTGGATGTCGTCGGCGTTGACCAGGTACTCGGAGGTGACGCCGAACCGGCCGGAGGCGACCTGCTTGATCGCCGAGCGGCGCTCGGGGTCGTACAGCCGCTCCGGGTCCTCGCCGCCCTCACCGGTGTTGGACTTGCCGCCGAGGCGGTTCATCGCGATGGCCAGGGTCTCGTGCGCCTCCATCGAGATGGAGCCGTAGGACATGGCGCCGGTCGAGAAGCGCTTGACGATCTCGGAGACCGGCTCGACCTCCTCGACCGGGATCGGCGCCCGGCCGAGGCCGTCCAGCTGGAACAGGCCGCGCAGCGTCATCAGCCGCTCGGACTGCTCGTTCACCCGGTCGGTGTACTGCTTGAAGATGTCGTACCGGCGGTTGCGGGTGGAGTGCTGGAGCCGGAAGACGGTGTCCGGGTCGAACAGGTGCGGCTCGCCCTCGCGGCGCCACTGGTACTCGCCGCCGATCTCCAGCGCGCGGTGCGCGGCCGGGATGCCGGAGGCCGGGTAGGCCTTGGCGTGCCGGGCGGCGGTCTCGCGGGCGACCTCCTCCAGCCCGATCCCGCCGAGCTTGGTGGTGGTCCCGGAGAAGTAGGCGTCGACCAGGTCCTGGGAGAGGCCGATGGCCTCGAAGACCTGGGCGCCGCGGTAGGAGGCGACGGTCGAGATGCCCATCTTGGACATCACCTTGAGCACGCCCTTGCCGAGCGCCTTGATCAGGTTCCTGATCGCCTTCTCGGCCTCGACGCCCTGGATGAAGACGCCCTGGGCGACCAGGTCCTCGACCGACTCCATCGCCAGGTACGGGTTGACGGCCCCGGCGCCGAAGCCGATCAGCAGCGCGACGTGGTGCACCTCGCGGACGTCGCCGGCCTCGACCAGCAGCGACACCTGGGTGCGCTGCTTGGTGCGGATCAGGTGGTGGTGGACGGCGGAGGTGAGCAGCAGCGAGGGGATCGGGGCGTGCTCGGCGTCGGAGTGCCGGTCGGAGAGCACGATGATCCGGGCGCCGTCGGCGATCGCGGCGTCCGCCTCGGCGGCGATCCCGGCGAGCCGGGCGGCCAGGCCCGTGCCGCCGGCGGCGACCTTGTAGAGGCCGGACAGCGTGACGGCCTTCAGTCCGGGCTGGTCGCCGTCGTGGTTGACGTGGACCAGCTTGGCCAGCTCGTCGTTGTCGATCACCGGGAAGGTGATGCCGACCGAGCGGCAGGAGGCGGACTCGGCGGCCAGCAGGTTGCCCTCGGGCCCGAGGTTGGACAGCAGCGAGGTGACGAGCTCCTCGCGGATGGCGTCCAGCGGCGGGTTGGTGACCTGGGCGAAGAGCTGCACGAAGTAGTCGAACAGCAGTCGCGGCTTCTCGCTGAGCGCGGCGATCGGCGAGTCGGTGCCCATCGAGCCGAGCGCCTCGGCGCCGGTCCTGGCCATCGGCGCGAGGAGGACGCGCAGTTCCTCCTCGGTGTAGCCGAAGGTCTGCTGGCGGCGGGTGACGGAGGCGTGGGTGTGGGCGATGTGCTCGCGCTCGGGCAGCTTGGCGAGCTGGATCTGCCCGGCGCCGACCCACTCCTCGTACGGGTGCTCGGCGGCGAGGGCGGACTTGATCTCCTCGTCGGCGACGATCCGGCCCTCGACGGTGTCCACCAGGAACATCCGGCCGGGCTGGAGGCGGCCCTTGCGGACCACCTTCTCCTGCTCGATGTCGAGCACGCCGACCTCGGAGGAGAGGACGACCAGGCCGTCCTCGGTGATCCAGTAGCGGGCGGGGCGCAGGCCGTTGCGGTCCAGCACGGCGCCGATCCGGGTACCGTCGGTGAAGGTGACGCAGGCCGGGCCGTCCCAGGGCTCCATCAGGTTGGAGTGGTACTGGTAGAAGGCGCGGCGGGCCGGGTCCATGGTGGCGTGGTTCTCCCAGGCCTCCGGGATCATCATCAGCACCGAGTGGGGCAGCGAGCGGCCGCCGAGGTGGAGCAGCTCCAGGACCTCGTCGAAGGAGGCGGAGTCGGAGTGGTCCGGGGTGCAGATCGGGAAGATCCGGCTCAGGTCGCCGGGGATCAGGTCGGTGGCGAGCTGGGACTCCCGGGCCCGCATCCAGTTGCGGTTGCCCTTGACCGTGTTGATCTCGCCGTTGTGGGCGACGAAGCGGTACGGGTGGGCGAGCGGCCAGCTCGGGAAGGTGTTGGTGGAGAACCGCGAGTGCACCAGGCCGATCGCGGACGCGTAGCTGCGGTCCGACAGGTCGGGGAAGAAGGGCTCCAGCTGGCCGGTGGTCAGCATGCCCTTGTAGACGATGGTGCGGGCGGACAGCGACGGGAAGTAGACCCCGACCTCGCGCTCGGCCCGCTTGCGGACCACGAAGCCGATCCGGTCCAGTTCGATCCCGGCCTTCTCCCCCTGCGACAGGAAGAGCTGGCGGAACCGCGGCATCACGCTGCGCGCGGTGGCGCCGAGCAGGTCCGGGCTGACCGGCACGTCGCGCCAGCCGAGGACGGTCACGCCCTCCTCGGCGGCGATGCCCTCGATCCGCTCGACGGCGGCGGCCGCGGCGTCGTCCTCGTCCGGGAGGAAGGCGATGCCGACGGCGTAGCGGCCGGCGGCCGGGAGCTCGAAGTCGACCTTGCCGCGCAGGAAGGCGTCCGGGACCTGGGTGAGGATGCCCGCGCCGTCGCCGGAGTCCGGCTCGGCGCCGGTGGCGCCGCGGTGCTCCAGGTTGCGCAGGACGTTCAGCGCCTGCTCGACGATCGTGTGGTCGGCGACGCCGGTCAGCGTGGCGACGAAACCGACGCCGCAGGCATCGTGCTCGTTCCGCGGGTCGTACAGGCCCTGAGCAGCAGGTCGTGCATCCGGCACGAGCGCGTACGGCTGGCGGGCGGCGCCGGCCTGAGGCTCGTTGGCGGAGTGCATGGATGCAGACAGCATCGGCTCTCCCGTCGTCGTCTTTCGGCAAGTTGATGCAAGGAGGGACGACGTTGGCCCTGATGCGATGGTGCGGTGTCGTGCAAGTTACATGATGCCCAGGATCCCGAGAAGCGGAATATCCCGTCCACATCGCGGACGGACGCGCAGGTCAGGGGGCTGGAGAAGAGGACGTGCCACAGTGCACGTCCCGACGATTGTGCCCAACCGTCCCCGGCCTGAAACAGGGGCGAAACCGGATCGCCACACGGGCCGATCATGGTCGCCTGGGATTCCATTCCGGGACCAGGCCCGGCGGATGCGAATCAGCGGCTCAGAGGCCCGGATGATGAGACGATGCCGGGCAGCGCGCGACGTCCATGTGCGGAACGTCACGCGCTGCCCGGCATAATCATGCAGTGCTATCGATGGCCCTGCGCTATCGCCCGGGCGAAGGGCGGGCCCGGGGAGGGGCGGGTTCGGGCGACCGGCGGGTCCTAGCCGATGTGCCCGCCGATCAGCCACCCGAGCAGGTAGGTCACCCCGGCGGCGACCCCGCCCAGCGCCAGCTGCCGCACCCCGCTGTACCACCAGCTGCGGGCCGTCACCCGGGCCACCACGGCGCCGCAGGCGAACAGTCCGAGCGCCGCCAGCAGCAGCGCGGGGAGCAGCGTGGTCGCCCCCAGCAGGTACGGCAGCAGCGGCAGCAGCGCGCCGAGCGCGAAGCACAGGAAGGAGGAGGCGGCCGCGACCAGCGGCGAGGGCAGGTCGTGGGGGTCGACGCCCAGTTCCTCCCGGGCGTGGATCTCCAGCGCCAGCTCCGGGTCCCGGGAGAGCTGCCGGGCGACCTCGTGGGCCAGCTCCGGCTCCACCCCGCGCGAGACGTACAGCTGCGCCAGTTCGGCCAGCTCGCCGTGCGGGTTGCGGCGCAGCTCCAGCCGCTCGGCCTCGATCTCGGCCTGCACCAGCTCCCGCTGGGAGGCCACCGAGGTGTACTCCCCCGCCGCCATCGAGCAGGCCCCGGCCGCCAGCCCGGCCAGCCCGGTGAGGATCACCGTGCCGTTGGACGCCGCGCCGCCCACCACGCCGGTCATCAGCGCGAAGTTGGAGACCAGGCCGTCCACCGCGCCGAACACCGCGGGCCGCAGCCAGCCGCCGTTGACGTCCCGGTGGTGGTCGGCGGCGGGTATCCGCGGGTGCTGGGCGGGCTCGGCTTCCAGGGTGGTCACGGTCACGGTTCGTCCCCTCCGTCTTCGTTCGTCGCCTTGACCGTAGCCCTTCTGACCTGGGCATTTCCAGCAAAGTAAGGCTTCCCGAACGATGCTGAGGCTGCCCTTCGCAGTTCGTGCGAAGGGCAGCCTCAGTCAGTGGAACCGCCTGCTCAGATCGGGTTGGGGGCGTCCTCGCCGGTCTTCTCGGCGACCGCCGCGGCGGCCCCGGCCGGCTTCCCGGCGGGCTTTTCGGCGGACTTCCCGGCCGGATCCGCCGCCGGGCCGTCCATCAACGCGGACGGCTTGTCCCCGTCCACCGTCTCGCTCCGCTTCTCGCCGGCCCCGGCGTCGGGCTTCCCGTCGGTCGTGCCGGCGGACTTCCCGTCGGCCTGCTCCGCCTCGGCGTGCGCGGCCGGGTCGATGCTCGCCGGGTCCTCGCGCCCGGGCCGCTTCTTCCCGACGATCACGAAGTACGCCACGGCGCCGACGAACACCACGATCGACGTCCAGTCGTTCAGCCGCAGGCCGAGGTAGTGGTGCGCCTCGTCGATCCGCAGCCACTCGATCCAGAACCGGCCCACCGTGTACGCGGCCACGTAGACCGCGAAGGCCCGGCCGTGGCCCAGCTTCCAGCGCCGGTCCACCCAGATCACCAGCAGCGCGACACCGACGCACCAGAGCGACTCGTAGAGGAAGGTCGGGTGGTAGACGCCGGTCACGACCTCGCCGTCGGGCAGCGTCTTGTGGATCTCCAGGCCCCAGGGCAGCGTGGTCGGCCGCCCGTACAGCTCCTGGTTGAAGTAGTTGCCCCAGCGGCCCATCGCCTGGGCGAGCACGATGCCCGGCGCGATGGCGTCGGCGTACGCGGGCAGCGGTACGCCCCGGCGGCGGCAGCCGATCCAGGCGCCGACCGCGCCCAGCGCGACCGCGCCCCAGATCCCGAGGCCGCCCTCCCAGATCTTGAAGGCGTTCCAGGGGTTCTTCCCCTCGCCGAAGTACAGCTGGTGGTCGGTGATCACGTGGTACAGCCGGCCGCCGACGAGGCCGAAGGGCACGGCCCAGACGGCGATGTCACCGACGGTGTGCTTGGCACCGCCCCGGGCGACCCAGCGCTTGCTGCCGAGCCAGACGGCCGCGACGACCCCGAGGATGATGCAGAAGGCGTAGGCGCGCAGCGGGATCGGTCCGAGGTAGAGGACGCCCCGCGACGGGCTGGGAATGTAGGCGATATCCATGGCGGTTCCGACGCTACAGGGTTCGGCGTCCCCATCCGACACCCCCGGGGTCACAGAAACCGAACAACGGACGGCGCCGCCCCCTCCGGTCGGGAGGGGGCGGCGCGGCGGACGGCGGCGGAGGTGCGGCTCAGCCGGCCGTCGGGGAGGGGTTGTTGGCCTCCGAAGCGGCGGCGGTGGGCGCCGGGGTCTGCCCGTGCGTGCCCGGTGTGCCCAGCTGCTTGCCCTGGTTGGCGGCGTCCACCCACTTCACCAGGTTCGCCGGGGTGATCTCCTCGTCGCCGTTCTTCGGGTAGATCGGCTGGCCGTTGAGGAGCACGGTCGGGGTGGACTTGTAGCTGGACTTGTCGAAGTCCTGCTGCACCGCGGACACCCAGCCGCCGTACTTGTTGTCGTTGACGCAGGCCTGGAACGCCGGCGTGTCGAGGCCGTCGACCTGCTTCGCGAGGTTCAGCAGGACGGCCTTGTTGCCGAATGCGTCGTTGGTCTCGTCCGGCTGGTTGCGGTAGAGCACGTCGTGGAAGTCCCGGAAGTGCCCGGCGTCCTGGGCGCAGGCCAGGGCGTTGGCGCCGTTCTTCGAGCCCTTGCCCGGCACCGCCCGGTCGATGAAGGAGACGACGTGGGCGTTGGTGTAGATCTTCCCGGCGTCCTCCAGCTGGTCGATCGTCGAGGAGAACTCCCGCTCGAAGATGCCGCAGGCCGGGCAGCGCGGGTCCTCGTACACCGTGAGGACGGAGGGCGCGTTGCTGGCGCCGACCGGGACGACCAGGTTCTTGTCGCCGATCGTCCCGGCCGGGGCGGCGGTCGGCGTCTCCGGCTTGGAGCGCTGGTTCTGCACCACCACGCCGGCGATCACCGCGGCGGCGATCACCGCGAGCACGGCCCCGCCGACGATCAGCTTCTTCCGGCGCCGGGAGGAGACCTCCTCGGCCGCCCGCTGGTCCAGCATCCGCTCGCGGGCGGTGCGCTTGCCTTCTCGGTTCTTCTCGCTCATTGCCTTGACATCCACGGTCGGGGGGCCTTCGTCGGGTGCGGGGGTGGGAGGGTCCGGACGGGTCAGCTCGCCAGCCAGCCGTCGGCGGAGAGCCGGGTGCGGGGCCGCCACAGCAGGAAGCCGGCCAGCAGCAGGAAGCCGGTGTCGCGCAGGATCTCCTGGAGGTACTCGGTCTGCGAGGCGTCCACGTGCCCGCCGCCGCCGAAGCAGCCGCAGTCGATCGAGATGCCGCGCGCCCAGGCCGAGGCGATCCCGGCGATGAAGGTGAGCAGCAGCAGCGCGGAGACCCCGGCGACCAGCCGGACGCCGAGGCCGATCACCAGCAGCAGGGCGAGCGCCAGCTCCAGGAAGGGCAGCCCGTAGCCGATCGGCTTGACCAGGCCCTCGGGCAGGATCTCGTACGCCCGGACCGCCTGGGCGGCCTCCGCCGGATCGGCGATCTTGGCCAGTCCGGCCCACCCCCAGACGACCGCCAGGCCGAGCCGCACGGCGGTGCCCAGCCACTCGCTCCAGGCCGGGACCGGCCGCCGCGCCGCCGGCGCGGGCGCGGCGTCGGCGGGGTCACCGGGCTGCACTGCCGGGCCGGCCATCAGGGAACCCCCCTCGGGAAACTCGTTCACTTCCTGAGGAACCGTAAGGGATGAAGGGTGGTTCCTCCGGATTCAGGAATTAAGCCGTATGGGTGACATCTGATGACGTTCTGTCCGATTCCGTCGAGCACCCGTACGTCAGTGGCACCCCGGCAGCCGCCCCGGGTCGAACAGCTCCGGCCGCCCCTCCCGCGGCACCCGGGCGGCCCGCTCGGCCGCGTCCCAGCGCTCCGCCTCCGCGCAGGCGACCGCCTCCCGCTCGGCCCGCTCGGCCCCCCGCTTGGCCAGCGCCTGGCCCACCTCGGTGTGGGCGCCGACGGCGGCGCCCAGGGCCAGCGCGGCCGCCGCCGCCCGCAGCAGCACGGCCTGATGGAGACCAGCCACCGGCTCACCCCTTCGCTCGCTCGGGAACCCCCGTGCACGTGGTCCGTGCACTCGTCCCTCCACTCAACGCCGGTCAATCCCGCCTGATGCGTGTCGCCGCCGCTGTTCACTCGTTCGGGGCCGCCCCGAAGTGGACGTCGGGCGAATCGGGCGGGGCCGGGCACGACGACGGCCCGCCACCCCGAGGGGTGACGGGCCGTCGGACCGGCTCCGGGTCAGCTCCTGCGGACCCCTGCGGCGAGTTCACCGGCCAGCGCGCGGACGGCGTCCAGCGCGGCCTCCTCGTCCTCGCCGACCTCCAGGATCCGCTTGACGAAGGCCGAGCCCACGATCACCCCGTCCGCGAACCGGGCGACCTCCGCCGCCTGGACGGCGTCGGAGACGCCGAGCCCGACGCAGACCGGCAGGTCCGTGACGGCCCGGGTCCGGGCGACCAGGTCCTCGGCGAGCGAGCCGACCGCCGAGCGGGTGCCGGTCACGCCCATCACCGCGGCCGCGTACACGAACCCGCTGCCGGCCGCCGTGACCTCGGCCAGCCGGGCGTCCTTGCTGCTCGGGGCGACCACGAACACGGTGTCCAGCCCGTGCTCGTCCGCCGCCTTGCGCCACTCCTCGGACTCCTCCACCGGCAGGTCCGGCAGGATGCAGCCCGCCCCGCCCGCCGCGGCCAGGTCGGCGGCGAAGCGCGCCACGCCGTACCGGTCGACCGGGTT
Organism: Kitasatospora sp. NPDC089797; assembly: GCF_040684795.1. Classification (NCBI taxonomy): domain Bacteria; kingdom Bacillati; phylum Actinomycetota; class Actinomycetes; order Kitasatosporales; family Streptomycetaceae; genus Kitasatospora; species Kitasatospora sp. NPDC089797. Next base: position 94,733 of record NZ_JBFBGS010000016.1, read on the forward strand.
CCAGTAGGTCATCACCAGCACCGCCGCCGCGGGGTGCGCGGCGGCGACCTCCTGGACGGTGCGCAGCACGTCCTTGATCCGCACCCCGCCGCGCAGCGCGATGTCGTCGGCGGTCTGGATGACGGCCCCGTCCAGGACCGGGTCGGAGTGCGGCAGCCCGACCTCGACCACGTCGCAGCCGCCCTCGAGCAGCGCGTTGACGGCCCGGATGCCGCCGTCGACGGTCGGGAAGCCGGCCGGGAGGTAGCCGATCAGCGCGGCCCGGCCCTCGGCCTTGGACGCCGCCAGTACGGCACTCAGCTTCGAAGCCATGATCACTTGCCCCCCTCGGCGTCGCCGCCGGCCGGCTCGTCGTACAGCCCGAAGTACTGGGCCGCGGTGTGCATGTCCTTGTCGCCGCGCCCGGAGAGCGAGACCAGGACGGTCGCCTCCGGCCCGAGCTCGCGGCCCAGCTCCAGCGCCCCGGCGAGCGCGTGGGCGCTCTCGATGGCCGGGATGATGCCCTCGGTGCGGGACAGCAGCCGCAGCGCCTGCATCGCCGCGTCGTCCGTCACCGGCCGGTACTCGGCGCGCCCGGTGTCCTTCAGCCAGGCGTGCTCCGGGCCGACGCCCGGGTAGTCCAGGCCGGCCGAGATGGAGTGCGACTCGACGGTCTGCCCGTCCTCGTCCTGGAGGACGTACGTCCGGGAGCCGTGCAGCACCCCCGGGTCGCCCTTGGTCAGGGTCGCCGCGTGCCGCGGGGTCTCGGCGCCCTCGCCGGCGGCCTCGCAGCCGATCAGCCGCACGCCGGCGTCCGGGATGAACTCGTGGAAGATGCCCATCGCGTTGGAGCCGCCGCCGACGCAGGCGACCACCGCGTCGGGCAGCCGCCCGGTGCGGTCGAGCACCTGCTGCCGCGCCTCGACGCCGATGATCCGGTGGAAGTCCCGGACCATCATCGGGAAGGGGTGCGGCCCGGCGACCGTCCCGAACAGGTAGTGGGTGGAGTCGACGTTGGCGACCCAGTCCCGGAACGCCTCGTTGATGGCGTCCTTCAGGGTCCGCGACCCGGACTTCACCGCGACGACCTCGGCGCCGAGCATCCGCATCCGGGCGACGTTGAGCGCCTGGCGCTCGGTGTCGACCTCGCCCATGTAGATGGTGCAGTCGAAGCCGAACAGGGCGCAGGCGGTGGCGGTGGCCACCCCGTGCTGGCCGGCGCCGGTCTCGGCGATGATCCGGGTCTTGCCCATCCGCCGGGTCAGCAGCGCCTGGCCCAGCACGTTGTTGATCTTGTGCGAGCCGGTGTGGTTGAGGTCCTCGCGCTTGAGCAGGATCCGCGCACCGCCCGCCTCGGCGGAGAAGCGGTGCACGTCGGTCAGCGGGCTCGGCCGACCGGTGTAGTCCTTGAGCAGCCCGTCGAGCTCGGCGGCGAAGGCCGGGTCGGCCTTGGCCTTCTCGTACTCCTCGGCGACCTGCTCGACCGCGGCGACCAGCGCCTCGGGGATGAAGCGGCCGCCGTACGCGCCGAAGTAGCCGCGGGCGTCCGGCACCTGGGCGCCGGGCAGGTAGTCCTTCTCGGACATGGTGGTTTCCCTTGACGGAGATGGATGACAGTGACGTCTGATCGGCTGGTTCAGCCGCGCGCCACGCGCCATCGCCGTCCCGGCACCTGCCCCGGCTCGCAGCCGATCACGTACCGCACCCGCCGCCCCAGCACCCGGCGTGCGGGCGCGCGGCAGCCGCGCGGGCGGCAGCCGGGGGCGAGTCGGGTGGCGATCTTCATCGGGTTCGGGTCAGTCCTTGTGCCGGACGGCGGGGTGGGCCCCGGCGGCGACCAGGTCGGCGACGGCCGCCCGCGGGTCCTTGCCGGTCACCAGGGACTCGCCGACCAGCACCGCGTCGGCGCCCAGGTTGGCGTAGTTGATGACGTCCAGCGGGCCGCGCACACCCGACTCGGCGATCTTGACGATGCCGTCCGGGATCGCGTGGACCACGTTCCCGAAGGTGTTGCGGTCGACCTCCAGGGTCTTCAGGTTCCGGGCGTTGACCCCGATGATCCGCGCCCCGGCGTCCACCGCGCGCTTGATCTCCTCCTCGTCGTGCACCTCGACCAGCGGGGTGAGGCCGATCGACTCGGCCCGCTCGATCAGCGACACCAGGGCCGGCTGGTCGAGGGCCGCGACGATCAGCAGGGCGAGGTCGGCGCCGTGCGCGCGGGCCTCCCACAGCTGGTAGGCGGTGACGATGAAGTCCTTGCGCAGCAGCGGCGTGTCCACCTCGGCGCGGACCGCGTCCAGGTCGGCGAGCGATCCGCCGAAACGACGCTGCTCGGTCAGCACGCTGATCGCGGCGGCACCGCCGGCCGCGTAGTCGCGGGCCAGTGCCGCGGGGTCGGCGATCGAGGCCAGCGCGCCCTTGGAGGGGCTGGAGCGCTTCACCTCGCAGATCACCCGGACCCCGTCGCCCTTGAGGGCGGCGACGCCGTCCTTGGCCTCCCGGGCCTTGGCCGCGAGCGCCTTGAGCTCGTCCAGGGAGACCCGGGCCTGCCGCTCGGCGAGGTCCTCGCGGACCCCGTCGATGATCGAGTCGAGCACACTCACTCAGGAGCCCCCATCACTTCTGCTGGTTCGCCGGCGCGTGGTTTCGCCGGCGCGAGCCGGACGGGCGGGGCCCGCCGACCCTTCGATGGTATCGGCACCCGGGTGCGCGCAGCGTATCGGTCCGACCCGCGTCTCGCGGAACGGGACGCTCCCTCCGGCGGCTCCCAGCTGCGGCTTCACCGACTCTCCACCGCGCCGCCCAGCACACCGGCCGTCGGCCGCTCCGGGCCGAACCGGGCCGGTCAGACCACCGGCGGTGCCAGCCCGGCCCCCACCGGCAGGTTGCGCACCACCTCGAACACCAGCACCAGCAGGCAGATCAGCGCCCAGCGCCGGCCCCCGACCGAGACCCGGACCGGCTTCCCCCCGGTCAGCGCCGCCCAGGCCCAGCGCAGCCAGAGCACCGCCAGCACGCCGAACAGCAGGACGGCCACCGCGTTGTCGTGCAGCGCGCCGGTGAGGTCCCCGTGCGCCAGCGCGTGGACGCAGCGCAGGCCCCCGCAACCGGGGCACCACCAGCCGGTGGCCGTCAGGAAGGGGCAGTCCGGGTAGTGCCCGGGGGCGTTCGGGTCCACCACCGCGACGTACCCGGCGGGGAGGGCCACCGCCGCCAGCGCGGTCAGCGGCGGGCCCATCCGGCGCAGCACGGTCGGCGGGGCGGAGGCGGCGGGGGCGGCGTTCACGCCCCGATTGTGCCCGGGCCGGGCCCGGACGGAACGGAACGGCGGGCGCGTCGCGCCCGCCGTTCGGTTGTGCGAATCCGGTGTCGTGGGGGGGGGGGCGCGCCGGCGGCGGGGGGGGGGGGGGCCGGCGCCCGGGCC